>JAVZOV010000007.1 GCA_038881895.1 Thermoprotei archaeon | reverse complement strand
CATCGGTATTCAATAAGTCTTCCTTTCGAAGATCCAGGACACGATTATGCCACTGTGTCTTGAAATCTCGAAGAATGTAAACTGTCTTGAGCGTGTTCTTGGAATTGATATTTTCCAATTGAGATATCGCAGTCTTTGCTGTTTCATTACTTATCTTTCCTTCCCTTGCTTCGGTTTTTATGATCTCAAAAAGCTTGGGAAGCCCTGGTATTTTTTTATCTGGGCCGGACCTGTAAATTTCTCGCAGTGAATACATCCTGGAAGACTGTTCCTCGTCTTTTATGGTTAGTTCCCTGACTATTTTTTGATATCTCAATATCTTCTGTCTTGGTCAATATTGGCTCGTCGAAAGCGTTAGAGATAGCCTCTCTTGTCGCGTGGTAGATCTTTCAATCGCCTAAGACTTTCTCCACATTTAAATCAAATAATCCTGAATTATCGCCACCAGCCCACCCCCTATTTTTTAAATGCCACAATGGTTCCTATATTCTAGGCTCCTTTTTTCATCAATTTCTGGGGCATGAACTCACACCTTGATTATTTTTAGCTTATTTCAAAATGCTATAAACAAATCAGTAGACATACGCTTCTAGATTTAGCCAAATAAATAAAAAAAGGAAAAATTATTTGTCTTTTCGTGCATCATTGGCATTATTTCCCTGTGTTAGCTTTGGTGGTTTGCGACGGTATGCTGTAATACTTAAAATTAATGCAAGTAAAGCAGCTATCAGGGCAGTTATTCCCAACAAGTAGTTTATATTAACTTCATTTCCTTGATGAGTTTGAGTGGTTTGTAAATTATTCAGGTGATTCTCTATATTTTTAATTTGGGTTTGTAAATTAGTAGTATTTATATGATATGTTTCATTTAAGTAAGTTATCTCAGATTCTATGTAATATAACTGTGACTTTATCTGGGTAATATTAGAGCTGAGCGATTGTGTAATCTGAGTTTCTATCGTATTTAATTGATTTTGTATTTGCATTATATTATTAATAACCGTTTGTGTAATTAATGGAACGAGAGTTATGTTTATATTTGTACTACCATTCGCTTTAATGTATATCTGGGAAACATATGATTGATATCCAGGCGCATACGCAGATATTACGTAAGATCCTACAGGTAATATATCATTGAAAGTAGAATTGATATGTGGAATAACACTTCCATTTATAATCAACGTTGCATTGGATGGGTTAACAGTGCCCGTCAATATTCCCGTGTACAATGGCGAAGGGTATACTTTTACCGGTGTAGAAATAGTTTGTGATGTGTACCCATTCGCTTTTATAACGGCTGTGATTGTACCTGATTCTGTTGTCAACAAATATGGTGCTTCATAAAGGGCTTGATAGATACCATTTCCGTCATAAACAATATTTGAAAATGTGCCGCCTAGCGATGATGACAGAGTTACATTTGCAAATGGTATTGGATTACCATTTGATGTTACTGTTAAAGATACAATGGAACTAGAGCCTCCAGCCAAAACACTCATTGATGATGACATAGAAGCATTAATGGAAGGCATACCCTCAGTTGGATCAAATACGACATAATCTAATCTATGAGAATTTCCACCTTCATAAAACCAGTCTCCATATGTTGGATAAAGACTGCCGGTTCCCTCTACGTTAATGCCCCAATAATTACCTATTTCTGGAATAGCATATGGAGGGGTGGGCGGTTCTGATTCTACAGCTATAAAAGGTAAAGTCACATTTAAGGATTTATAGGGTATTGTAAATTCTGCTATTATTGTCTTATTATCCAAAGTTTTTTGGGTCGAATATAAAGGATGAGAAATCCAGCCGTAACCCCATACATCCATTCCGTTTTTATCGGTAATAATACCGTAGCCAGATATATTACTAGGCCATAATATTCCAAATGAACGATCATAATTAGGATTAGAAAGATAAGGTGCCAAATAGACGTATATATATGGGCTCGGAACATATTTATTGCTTAGTGACGTGTAATTTACGAGTAAAAATACGTCACTAGAATTATATGTCATATACATAGATATATGAGCTAATGGTATGCTCCCGTTATTATTAGTAGCGTTTCCCTCATAAATTAAATGATTAGCGAATAAAGATTGATTTAAAGACATATTTAATTCTGACCCAATACTAGTTGGTGTAATTGAAAATGTCTGCGGTAATATAAATTGTGGTTTTGGTGTTTCCACGTTTAATACTACATTTCTAGTAGTAATTTCACCATTATAATTTGAAGTAACTAGAATGGTATTAAGTCCTGAATTCAGGGGAATCGATGCATTGAAATATCCATTAGAATTTGCTCCGACAGGTATTCCATTTATTGTAACATAAGCACCTGGAACGGTATATCCCGCAATCCATTCTTTGTGTATATTGTTAAAAATTGTAGTATTATAATTTCCATATTGAGATAACACTATAAGTGGTACTGGTGAATTTAATTCTTCGATATATTCAGCCACATTTTTTATTAATGTTTGGTAACTATAATAATTCAAAGAGTAATTTGTTAAACTTTTGACTGCTATAGTTATTAAATTATCTATGATTTGCTTATTATTAATGTTCTTCCAGCCATATTGATTTTCCACATTTGAAAGAGAACTATTAAGAACGTATAGCATCTCATAATCTTGAATTCCGTCTCTTAAATTATCTAGCCTAATAGAACCGACAGGAGCATAAGGATTTCCAGCTGGGTTGTAAACTGATCCGCCAGGATATATAAGTGTACCATCTAGATTAGCAGGATCGTAATTAAAACCTTCCCACGGATTTATCCAAGGATTTTGTCCCCATTCAAAGTCCGCGCCGACCGAAAAGTATAGCATACCATTTACTCCATATAAATATTGCGCCAAGCTTATAGCTACTTCGCTAGCTAAATATGAATCTAAATCAAACTCCGGCAATGGGTATTGTGGCGTAATGCAACTATACCACCATACGCTTTTCCCACGATTTTGATAGTATGAAACCCAAGAAGAATTACTTGCAAATCTTTCTATATGAAAATCAAAAGTAGTGATATTATTAAACAAAGGTCCAGTAGTAGGTAAAGTATATCCGGTTTGCATAAAATTCAATGCGGGGTCTAATGAATGTACATATGACGCTTCCCTTGTAATATTTTCGTTATATGAATATAACCCAATGTAATCTGATAGTGCCGGCTCATCATTAGTATAGGTATATGCCTTTGAAAGCCACCCATTAGAGATAACATATTGCAAATTTTCTTCATCTATCGTCTTATTATAGGTAATCGGGAAAATAAAATTTGTAACTCTTGGATTATTAAAAAAGTAGGATTCACTCACATTTTTAATAGGCCAACCTGCATACCAAATACCAAATGGAGGGTTATAAGGTACAATTCTATGGTTAATCAGGAACCAATATGTAGCGTTGGCAACTTCATAATAATCCCATAGACTAGAAGTATTTAACCCCCAGTACTTTAAAGAATTCATAGTAACACCCATCCCTGCCACTACAGGGTAGGTATTTGCGTAAGGTATACTAAATCCAAAGACAGTCAAAGATATCGAAATATTTTCTGATCCGGCGTTCGATGTTGTTACCGTAATAATTCCATTATAAACACCTTGAGGGGTAGACTGAGGTATAAAAATATCAACCCAAATAGGAGCGTTAACATTTGGAGTTACATTAAAAGGATATAATTGAGGTAATGGATCAGGCCAATAAGTTTCGGGTGGAGAAGTTAGATAACTGTATGGACCATTTACAGATACATTTGTAACTTTTATATATTTCTCAAGATACATTTGAATATTACTTGCATTTATTACATTCCCGTTTGTGCTTAGTAGATTAGACGCTTTAGCATAAACATTTATAAGATTAATACTGGACGTTATAACCAGCTGAAAATCTACGTACTCATTACCAGCACCATAAAGGATTGCACTAGTAGTTCCTGTAGATGAACTGTTTTCAAATACGTGGGTCATAGAATTTTGGACCCACACACTATAACCAGTAGATGATGTTCCTGTGTTAGAATTTACTCCTTGTGAAGCTGAAACTGCCACGTTCGTCAGAGTCAGTACGCTCATTATCATAACCACAATAACCACCATAGCTGCTATCGTTTTTTTATTCATATTTTTCATCTCTCCCTTTCTTTGGCTTTTCCCTAATCAAAGGCTAATTGATAGTATGATATTTCTAATATTTAAATATATCGCTCTTATGTAGCGTGTTAAGCAATTCTTAATTTCTTTCAGAAAAAGGTTATGATGTGATTTCTGAAGAGGTGTTTGATGTTCTATGTCAAACACAAACACCTCCGATGGAAACATAGAAAGGAATGATAAAATAGTTTGGAGAAAGTACAACACTTCTCTTGTAAGTAGGATAGATGTGCTAATGGATACATCATTCCTGAATTCATGGAATGATGATCTGAAGAGGGAGAATGATATGTAGAAGATGAATACCTCAGAAATTATTCAAATTCATATCTAATGTCAGAGAGATATGGAATGTTCCATTCAGGGAACTGGAAGGATTCGTCAGGAAACTTTCAGAACTTACAGGCAAGTTCAGGCCATTGAGCTACGTCCCAATATTCCAGCGCATAAGGGGTATTCTAATATCAATTATTAATGAGATCAACGCATCTTTCAATAAAACAGTGATAATTGAGTCATCTGATTGAAATTCATGCAGAGGAGTGATTGTTTTTCCAAAAGATGGAATGTCAGTAGGAAGGGTTGGATAAAGATGCATGTTGCAATATAAGAGGATGAATGTCATCTCCTTAACAATAAGGAACATAGGCCTGATACAAAGGAATTCAGAAAAGTCCTAAGCCCGATCATAGGGAATATATCAACAATACGCTGACAAGGGGTACGATAGCAGGAAGAACTTCATGTATTTACAATGGATGCAGTAATTCTTCCACGCAGTAATGCAAGATCCCTATCACATTCTCCATAAAGAAAAGTTGTCAGGGAAATCAAGAGGATTGGAATTGAATCATGGATGAGAGAGAGGCAGTACGGGAAAAGATGGAGGGTGGAGATATTCTTCTCAGCTCTGAAGAGGGTTATGGGTGAAATTATAATGGCAAAGAAACCAAAGTATCAGATACAGGAAGCTGTGATGAAGATATGTATTCTTAATGAGAAAGAATACGCTGATGAGTTGAATTGCTTAACACACTGTTTCTGACTATGTTTTC
>JAVZOV010000006.1 GCA_038881895.1 Thermoprotei archaeon | reverse complement strand
AGACGTGACCGCGTGCTTAAACATGCTCAGGATGAGGGGAGCCCCGTTGCCCCAGAAAGCCCTCTATGAGCCTCAAATAATCGAGGTGAGAGGGAAGGGACGAAAGTCTATGAATCCCACAACGGTACAGGATTGTATGAGCTCTCGCCCCTACTGAACCTTAAGCTCCATGTGAAACCCTTGAGATCACCCTTACTAACTCCCTCCTCAAGTTTAAATAACCTACCCTCATCTGACACTGTTGTCTCGCTAATCCTGAGATCACTACCAGCCTTAATCATGAGACCTCTGGGTTCTCTAGAACCTAATACTGTTAGCCAATATGCTGAGTACTTCTTATTTAAGCCTACCAAGGAGGTATATCTAAGCCAATACCCTCTACCACCTCCTGACATAGCCATGAATAGGACACTATAGCCCACAACTTGCACCGGGATCATATATCCGTTCAAAGCTATAAATTAAATGGATTCCGAGTTATGTAGTCTTTGATAGGTTGTGTAGCTTCGTGGGTTCATCAGCTTAGGAGTACGGTTAGATCATCGAGTTTCTCATTAGCTTCTTCCCTGTTACTATGAACTATCTTCAACTCTTTTCAGCTCTTTGAAGATGCGTACCCCTCTATCTGAAGGTATAAATTACTGGAGCGTTTAGTTACCTGTCAATCACCAGCATTTACCATAGCTTATATCTATAAACTTATCTATTCTGAAAGTACTAACTTACAGTGTGAATATACAGTAGACAGTTTGTACATCATATTTATATGCTACGTCATTATAAACAATATGGTGAGAAATATGTCCACTCGAAGCGAGATAAGTGTTGGGTATGCTCTTTCACTAGTTGGTGGAATTTTAATAATAATTGGATCTCTGTTGAATATGTTCGGCATGTTCTATTTTGGATGGGTTGGATGGGGTATGATGGGAGGAGGCCATATGATGGGGGGATGGCAAGCATGGCCGTGGTGGGGTGGTTTTGTAGGAGCTTTTATGATGTTCCCAATAATAGGATTAATCTCAGGAATTTTGGTGACTATTGGAGCTGTGAAGTTGCATAGTTCAGCTGATACAGTCACTTGGGGAACTATAATAATAATATTCTCGGTTATTAGCTTTATCGGTGGTGGCGGATTTTTCTTAGGCGCGATATTAGGATTAATAGGTGGTATCTTAGCAATCACTCTAAAAGTATGAGAGATTTCTGATCACTCTTCTGTCTTGTTGTTTTTCACTTTCTATTTCTCTATTGGTTAATGTTGTTGCTGAGGTATGACATATCAATAGGGTAGTTCAGCGGTCTCTGAATAGATAGATTTTTATAGACGTTTAGTGTGTTCTGTGTTTGATGAGTGGAGCACCGAATGGGCATATGCCCAATATGCGGTGAGGTGGAGCACAGGATGAGGGGAGCCCCCGTTGCCCCAGAAAGCCCTCTATGAAATTGAGAGGGAAGGGACGAAAATCCATGAATCCCACAACGGTATTCATTGCTATAGTTGGTATCTTTGGAATACTTGCATGGATTATATGAAGAAAAAGAATTGGATCAATTTATAATCCACCTATTGATTTTTATTCATATTAACTTATTTGGTTGTTAAGGTGAAAAAATATACACCTAACTTGAATTTTTAGTAATTTTGCATAATTAATTAAAACAGTTTAGTTTATTGATTTAATTTTGTTTTAACTTTGTTTGAATATTTTCTATGTTCCACCTATTTTTTCTTTTAGTTTCTTTTTGACCTCGTCTTCGAGCTTCTTGTTTTCTTCAACAACTTGTTTCCATTTTTCGTAATCGTTTCCTAGTATGTTAAGAATTGTTTGTTCTAATAGTCTCTGCATTTCTTTGATGTCCTTTGTTACTAATGCGTCAACTTCCCAGCTTTCGCTTCCAAATTCTTTCTGATACCATTTGTATCTTGGGTCTGTTTCTTTTGCTGGGTTCGGTGGTAGGCTGTAGTCTATTATTTGCTTTGCTGTGAGAGCTACTCTTACTTCATTCAGGTCGAAGTGATGAAATACTTTGAGAAGAGCCATGTAAAACCTGTTTATGTCTAGTCCTGAAGGATCATGATCACTTATAACCAGGGCCCACACTTTATATCCTCTTTCAAGTTTTTCCTTAATTTCTGGTGCTAGTTGTGATGTTCTTGTCCAGACTGCTCCGTATCCTTTAAAGCTTACGAGAGGCACGTAATATTGCGCGCATATTGAGTTTATTTGTCCGAAGAGTTCTCTTTTTTCTGTGAATACGTAAACGTATTTTCCTATTGATTCCCACGGATCTTTACCCATTGGTGGTATTGTTTCGATTGCTTTTTGAACGGCTTCTTCTATGTTTGAAACGCCCCAAAGTATTGGCTTATATGATAATGATTCAGTCTCTGTAACCATGAACCAGTCTATGATTCCGAGTATCCTAGTTTTCAGCATGAAGTCTACAAGTCTGTTATAGTGTTTTAGGTCGTTCCTGTAGTCCGGTAATTCTAGACCTACTAGGTAATAGTGAACCTGCCTTATTGTGACCGGTTGTTTTAGTTCTGCGAATGCTTTTTTAACAAAATCTACGGCTCTTTTTTGCCATTCATATTTGAATTCTATGTTGTTTTTCCTTTTAGGAACTGAGTAAGTAACATCTTTGAGACTTCTTCCATACATTTTTTGTAACCATTTTAGTGAATAGTTTGAATCAATATGTTTTAACAATTTTTCATTCACGCTCACTTTATATCACCTAAGTCGAGTACAACAAAATACTATTTAAAAATTCATGATCGGTTGATAAATTATTTTTATAAAATTTTTAATAAATTATGATCTATGGTTTTGGTGTTGGTATTTTGTTTAATATATCATCTATTACTTTGCTTGGTGTTATTCCTTCGAATTCATACTCTGGGTTTAGAATTATTCTATGAGCGAGTGCAGGCTTTGCGACATTTTTTATATCATCTGGTATAACATAGTTTCTTTCATCTATCATTGCCCATGCTCTTGCTATCTTATATATTGCTATTCCCGCTCTTGGTGAGCCTCCAAGTTTTACTGCTGGATGTTTTCTCGTCTCTTCAACTATCTCTACTATATAGTTTATTATTGCATCATCTGCTCTGATGTTTTTTGTGTTATTTTTTAAATTAATCAGGTCATCCTTTGTTGCTATTGGTTTAATTTCTGCTATACTTTGTTCTATCTGGTCTATTCTTTTTATTAGTTCTGAGAAACTCTTTGTTGTTGGATAACCAACTTCTAGTTTTATTAGGAACCTATCAAGTTGTGCCTCTGGTAATGGAAATGTGCCCTCCATTTCTATTGGGTTTTGCGTTGCAATTACTATGAATGGGTCGTCTAGTTTAAATGTGTTTCCTTCTATTGTGACTTGTCTTTCCTGCATGGCTTCTAAAAGGGCACTCTGTGTTCTTGGTGATGCTCTATTAATCTCATCCGCTAGAAAAATGTTTGTGAAGATTGGTCCTTTCCTGATTTTAAATTCACTTGTCTTTTGGTCATAAACATAAGCTCCTAACAAGTCTCCAGGAAGCAGATCCGGCGTCATTTGAACTCTTTTAAAATCTAAGTCAAACATTCGTGCTACTGTTTTTGCTGTCATAGTTTTAGCTATACCAGGCACACCTTCAAGAAGCACATGACCATCGGCGATCATTGCCGCGACAATAAATTTTACTTCTTTTATTCGCTCAATAAGAACTTTAGAAGACTCATTAATTATGTCATTAAAGATTTTTAAACTCATACATTTCACCTGCGTTTTTAAGTTTTTTAATCTTAATAAAGTTATGAAGTCACAATTTTGTTCTAAAAAATTAAAACGTTCAAAAAACGTAAAGGTTAGCTAATTTTTAAATAGTCGTGTGATGAAATAATTATGGATAAAGATGCATAAAACCTCGCTATTATTGTTTGCTCTTATTATTACATGTATGTTATTTCTAAGCTTTTCTACTACAAGAGTTGTAGGCCAGTATACAAACTCAACGATCACGTCCATCGAAGAATCAAGACATAGTTATGAGTTTCCAGTCATACTCACGAATTCCACTAATTTTTTAAAAAATTTGGTTGACCTCCTTAGTTTAATGAATCAATCTCAGAATCAGTTACTATCTAACGGCACTTCTCAAGTTATAAATAGTTTGAACGACTCCAAAAGACTTAATGATGATTTAAACACACTGTTAAATAGTGGACAAATATCAAGTAATGATTATACGATCCTACAATCAATACTTGGCAATAATACGAATCTCTCACAGTTACTTCAAATTTTATCAAAAGATAACCTTACTGATATTATTAGTATGTTGCAATCGTTACAAAATGTAAAGGATCCAAATCAAGCTAAGCAAATGTATCAAAATATTCTCTCAGTAATTAATAACAAGTATAGCAGTGGCAAAATGTCATTGACAGATTATATAGCCGCACTAAAAGCGTTACAATTAATAGGCTCATCAAAAAACATTGATACGACCGATTTAAATGATATGCTGAGGACAGCAGAGCTAGAATATCTTAAGAACATGGCATCACTACTAAGTAATATTAATGGTTTAAAAACTCCATCAATTAGTGAAACTCCGCTAAGTTTTAATAAGAGCTCAACGATATCATCACCTAACATAGCATTACAGCCATTATTCAGTATTAATACACTACCTTCTGGATTAGCATTACCTAATGACCTACAAATATTTAATCCCTTGATAATTCTAATTGTGAGTATCATTGCGGTGTCAATATTAGCATGGAGATGGAGAACAATATTTTCAAGTATTATGAATTTAATTGAACGTAACAAAACTATGGTCATATCAACTGATTTGGAAAAGTATAGTGAGTCTATAAAACTTTATTGGAATTCAGTTAGCATGCTTTCCAGAAAAGTTCCTATAAACAGTTGCGATACACATAGGGAGTACATGTCCAGAGTATTACAAAATTTACCTAGTGTAGGGAATGATTTTAGTAAGATTGCTATGACGTATGAATTAGAACGATTTGGTGGAATAAAATCAAATGAACTTATTAATGATGCAAAACAAGCTTTTAAGAATATACTTGCCATGGAGTTGAAATAACATGAACGTTCAGACTATTTTTTCTATTGTTGAGAGAGTTCTCATTCTGCCTTCACTTATTTATGTATCACTTACATTAAAGATCACTGAAATTCCCCAAATGTTTATACACTTTTCTTCCATTGTAACTACTAAGCCTTGGTTGTTTCTAAGCATAGTGTGTTTAATTTTATTGGTTTTTGCTTTCGTGCTTGCAGATCCTGTAATCTATGCAATGAGTCTAGGATTTTTTATCATCACAAGTAATTATATTAGCATTTCTTGGATTCTTATTATAATATTTACTAGTTTGTTTTTGCTCATGCTTATTCTTAATACTATTAAGACTGGATGGAGAAATGATCAATCTAAGAGTTTAAGTATCATTAATATTCACAGGTCTCATATAATAGTATTTATGATAATACTTCTTGTGTTCTTTGTTTTTATACCTTATCTGAGTACTGAATTAGCCAGTATGGCTATACTGTTATTTTTGAAAGTGCCACAACCAAAAGATGCTGCTCTTGTTCCTTTATGGATGTTCATGACTAACAATATTGTTGGAGAGAGTATAATTGTTAGTGTTGTACTTGCTGTAGTATATGGATTAATCCAGAAGATTAGTAGTATAATATCGATGTATATGGTTCCATCTAAAAGTGCTGTCATAGAGGATGCAAAAGAATGGTTAAGTAAGGAAACTTGGTTCACGCCTGCATTAATGTATATTGGTAGTTTTGCAGAATCTATTATAATAACACCATTATTATACTCCACAGTAATGATTCTGATTGAACGGGTTAGTATGATGCTTGGTATTCTAATTATGAATACGTTTATCTTAAATATTGTAAATTTTGTTATAGCATTACTCATGTTTTTTATCGTGTGGAGGTTCGTTTCTAAGATAATATCTTTTGAACCTCTTAGGCCGTCGTTAAGATCTGTTATTTTTGTTGGAACGATTGTAATTTTAATATATTTAGCCATTTATTCTAGATACTCAGTAATAATAAACCCGTTTGATCCTAGTTTTACAGCTTTTGATTCTTATATATATGACACATATATATCATTTTATAATACATTATTCCTTATCGTTCAATGGATTTTGATATTAATAGGGGTAGTGCCATGAAGTCCAGGTTTCATATAGGACCATCTACAAAGTTATGGATATACATCATTCTGGGAATTATACTTTTAATAATATCTGTGTATATACTTCTTTTATCTATTGGGTTAATGGAGAGGGCATTCATAGCAACATCACTCTTATCAGCGTTAATAGGTTTTACTCTTCTCTCAGCTTCATTATACCTCTTAAAATTGTCGGCGTCTATTTATGCTGTTGAACGAGGGCAAGAATGATGCCAGATAAAAAGAACGACAAACCACAGAAATTACCAATGGTGACTAAAAGTACTATTCTTATCTTACTTTTAATAGGATTCATAGCTACAATTGAATATGGTCCTCCTGCAATACCTTTAGTCGAAGGCCCATCACCATTCAATTCAGGTTCATTGGGGACTTCAAAGTTAGCACAAACTCTTGCTTCAGAGGGTTATAATGTAATTCCAGTAACAAATTGGACCACTACAGCGAATATTCTCAGAAGCTGTAACAATGTTCTAATCATTATCATATCACCTGAAATACCTTACAGCGTTAAGGATTTAACGTCAATAAAAAGTGTTATAAGTTCATGTAGTAATGTATCATTTATTATTGCCGATGAAGGACCACATACGAATACAATCTTGAGTATGGTAGGTTCTAGAATTCAGATAGTGTCATCAAAAAGAATTTTAGAGCCGACAGGTGATCCATATCCATATGCAACACTGAAAACACCCTCTAATTATGTATATTATTTAAGGCTTGATAAAGCTGCACCACTTGATGTCAAAGATGGCGAGATCATGGGAATATCAGAAGGTTTGCCTGTTGCTGCTTATCAAATTCTTAATAAATCTAAGGTCTATGCGCTAGGTGATGGATCAATATTTCTCAACCAAGTTTTAGAACTTCCTGCTAATGTTTCATCATCATATAGAAATTTTATTGTTCGATTAGTTAATGATCTTACAACTCCAGGCTCTACAGTGCTAATTGAGGCTTCAAAGTACATTGCTACAAGCAATCCACAAGAGTTAACGCTGCAAAATAGTTTAAATGTATTAAATAATCCAGAACTTTTCTTGCTACTACTCTCGAGAATTATTCATCCTAGGTTTTGGGCACCACCATTATTTAATATAATAAATACCTACTTGAAAAATCTATTATCATCAGAAATAATAAAAATCATCATCGTTGTTGTAATGATATTCATCGGATACTACATTATCGCCAGAAATATAGGCAAATCAGTTTATGATACTAAATTAGAAGACACATTAGAGATCGATGTAATAGTTGATACTCAAGTCAGGAGAACATTACTAGAAAAAAAGGCTAAGTTCACAAAAAATGATTTTACTGCATTATACGAGATTATGGATCAGATCATTAGTAAAACTGTAAACGTAAGGATAAACGAAATAGATAGTTTAATTAAAATTTTTATTGCTTATGGTATTAATGAGAAGGTGGCAAGACAATATGTTAACGATATGAATAAACTCTATATAAAAATCACTAAGAGAAAATTTCGACCTGTTATTTTATCATGGAATCGAAAAATTTTACAAATGATAAATTTATCAGAAATGATTCTTAATAAATTTGGCTCTACACTTGTTGGTGAAAAAGGAGTAGAGTACAAGATGAGATATGAAGCATATCAAAATATGAAAGGTGATTAAATGTTACAAGACGTTGAAAAAATAAAACCTACTCGAAGAATTTTTGGTATCCTTCTTTTGGGACTCTTCCTTATCATGACTGACATTTTTTGGAAAAGAGGTTTGATTTTCCTTGGAATATTGCTAATCTTTCTAATACCCATGGCAAAGAGTTACGTGGAAATATCAAGGAATATATTCAAAAAACTTAAAGTTAATGTAAGTATGTTTGGTAATTTAGAAGGAAAAGAGATAAACGTAGTGTACAGACTGTATAACCCATACTACATGCCAATATTTCCGTTAGAATTATCACTAAAATATCCCTCGTACTTTAAATTAATAAGAGGTTCGCCAGGAGGAGTTCATCTCATCCTTCCAAAAGGTTATTTAGAATTCAAAGTAACTTTACTAGGTAGAATTGGTGAACATGATATAGGACCATTGGATGCAATCATAAGAGATCCTTTAGGACTTTTTAGATTAAAAACAAGTTTGAATATTAAGAGCACCATTAGGATCTATCCAAAGGTTGAAAGTATAAGAGTAGCGAGGTTGACTGTTCAAGCACGAACTGTTGGTTTGTCTAGAACTAAAAGTAAGGGTAGTGGTATTGAATTTTATGATGTAAGAGAATTTCAAGAGAATGATGAAACGAGATATATCTATTGGAAAGCTCTGGCAAAGTATGGAAAGCTCTATGTCAAAGAATTTGAGCGCGAGATAACGCTTAATATTATGTTAATTCTTGACACTTCAAAAACGATGTTCATAGGTAATTGGGGAATAACTCCTGTAGAACAGGGTGCAAGAACGTTTGCAAGCATAGCTAAATATGCAAGCATGAGAGATGATAAAATAGGACTCACATTATTTTCAGAAAGATACATGAAAACATCTCCTATGAGAAGAGGAAAAGTAGCTTTAATAGATATAATCAGAACCCTCAGCAGCATTAAATGGAATTCTTCGATTTCAGGTTCGTACGATCGTACTAGCGCTCTCACTAATGCTATTAAGGAGACAGCAAAGAATCTAAGCAGAGATAGAAATATCATAATTTTCTTTACAGCTCCTGGGGATAAAGAATACATAAACGCAGTTACGAAATATATGCTAGAATTAAAAAGTCGTGGTAACGATACTTATGTAATACTTCCACTTACAGTAGCATATGAAGTTACAACTATTACAGGATGGCAAACAATAATCTATAGGCTACGATCATTTGATAAATTAAAAAACGAGTTACTTTTTTCATCAATATTAAGAAGCAAAGGAGTACCAACAATAGCAGTTGGACCTAAAGATATTACACAGAAGATAATAAGTTCACTAGAAATGATTAGAGCTTCAATAGGATAAATATATAGTTCCCATCATTTGCAAATAGATGGACTCATAGACTTGAAACTCTGACTGACATCCTCCTCGCCCTAAAGGACGAGGGTTCTGGGGAGGTTTAGAGCTACATTCCCGGCTCCTGCCGGGTTCAGCTCTGCGCCTGGTCTCAGGCGCGTTATCCCTACCCCGCATAGTGCGGGGCTTGGGGATATGGTTTTCGCTTTGAGTAGGATGTTGTGTGCTCCTACTAGGTCTGCGTTGAATACTTTGTCGTGCTTGTAGCATTTCAGCAATCCTCTATATACTCTCTTGTGGTATCCGTCTCTGGTTCTGCATAGTGGGCAGGTGGTGGATGTACTCTCTTCGCTGACGAGCTCAACCTTGATGCCGTACTCTTCTCCTACCTCGATTATCCTTCTCACCAGGTACCCATAATTCCATACGTGAACTACTTCGAAGTTCACCTTGGAGGATTTGTTGTTGTCCTGCGTCAGATACTTAGGATAGCCGAGTAAAACTGTTGACACTCTCCTCAGGTAGAGCCACTTCACAGCGTTCCTCACAGCCCAATCAATATAGTTCTTTACCTGCCTTCTCCACCTCTTGTACATCTTTCTAAGCCTTCTAGAAGTCTTCAACCCGTACTTGTTTAGCGTGGACTGGTAGTCTGCTATCTTCTTCCTCCAGTGGAAGCTCAAGCTCTTCAACGGTCTACCGGAAACGATTAGAGCTGAACCATCCTCCACGTATACAGCCAACAGGTTGTTGATACCAATATCTACCCCGGCAACCCTGCTTCCCAGAGGTTTCGTTGGAATCTTAATCCATCTCTCTTTAACTATCTTCTCCGATACCTCGAACGCTACGTGTATGTACCACTTCTCCTCATCGCTATCGTAGTGTACCTCAGCTCTACCCTGCTTACCTCTAATACTTATTCTACCAGTGTACTTCACCTTGATGCTCCTGATTACTCCAAGACTCTTGATCACGATGTAGTCTCCATCGAACCTGTACTGGTCGTTTCTGAGGACGCACCATAGCTCCCTATATCCGCTCTTCTTCCTGTATCCCGGTGGGTTCACTTTTCTTATGAACGGTGGTAGTTTTCCTTCTTTCCTTGCTTTCAGCATTGAGAAGAAGCTTCTCCAAGCTTCATCGTTTTTGTTTAGGACCTGCTGAGCTGTCGCTGAACCTATTAATGCCTTGTACTTCTCGTAGAACTCTTTATACGTTGACTTCAGGTCGACTCTCTTTTTCTCGAAGAACATCCTCCTCCTAGCGTAGTTGGCTTCGTTCCAGAGCTTAGCTGATAGTGAGCAGAGTAGCTTGAGCTTGTTCTCGGAAGCCCTGTCCGGTACCAGTCTTAGCGTTACTGTTCTCTTCATCTCTCCTTCTCCCACTGCTCCACTACATACCTCTCAACAACATCTGCTGACACCTTACCTACTGTTGCAACGAAGTAGCTTCTAGACCACAGCCTACCCCTACTGGCACCAGCCTTCAGCTCTGGGAACCTCTGCAGTAGTCTTCTAGCGCTCTTACCCTTGAGGTAGTTTGCTACGTAGGCTGGGGATAGCCGTGGAGGACATGAGCAGAACACATGAACATGGTCGGGTAGGACCTCGATAGCGATAGGCTCACAGCCGAGCTCAAGGAGTATCTGCCTCAGCACCTCTCTAGTGTATTCAGCAACATCGCCTACGAGAACATCTCTACGGTACTTAGGTATCCACACGAAGTGATAGCCACACCAGTACCTAGCATGTCTAGTACTCTTAAGCTCAAAACACGTCTGAGAGTCGCCCTCCACGGCTATTCCAGAATACACTAGAGAATACAAAGCTTATAAACCTTACCACACCATCCCCACCCTAAAGGGCGAGGCTTTCAGTTGTAAAGAACACTATGAGACTAAACTTTTCGTATCCTAGTATAAATCAGATTGAGGAAGGCGTCAAAAGGTTAGCGTCCGCTATTATAAATCATTCCTAAAATTTTTACAAGCGGGAAATTTCCCCTTTAAAGTTGAGGAATATTATTAGGTTTTTGTAAATTAATATTAGATTCCTCAAGCATTTTTTCTATTGCATAGTTCGGATATTCTCTTAATAGATTTGTGTAGTTATTCTCTGGGAAGTTATCTAAATTCTTTTTGGCGATTTTTAAACGATCGTTTATGAATTGTAGTGCATTTTTTTGTGCTTGTTCAAGTATTTTTATTATTTCTGGTTGGAAACGATAATTTTTATCACGTAATTTTATGAAACCATTCATGATCAGGGGCACGGTCTCCTTAATGCCGACAAAGTATGTTACCAATGGGCCAAGTGTTATAAGTGTTCCAAGATCAACCTCTTCATTTCTGATAATCTTAGTAATATCTGATAAATCATCAGCAACTTGAAAGGCTTCACCCACAGCCATGCCATATTTGTATGCCTCTTCTTTCATTGAACTTTTTGCAGCTATTGCTCCTAATTTACTTGCTGTCGCGAATAATACTGCAGTTTTAAGTTTAATTATCACTAGATACGATTCTTGCAATACTTTTCCGCTCATAAGGCTTTTCAAAAAGACTATTGGATTAAGAGGTTCTAAGAACGCACCTCGTGAGATATCATAAATCGCGTCTGACAGAGCATCTTTAGATCCATCTTCCGCACTGACATATTTTATTGCTGCAGCCATAAGCATGTCCCCAATAAGTACTGCACGCCTAGGATCTAGTATAGTATAAAGAGGTTTTAATCCTCTTCTTATCTTGTGCCTGTCTATGTAATCGTCATGAGTTAACGTTGCAGCATGAACAATTTCTACTGCTGCAGCATAATCCAGCGCTTTTTTGATATCCCCTCCTAACGTTTCACATGTTAAAAGAGTTAACGTGCCTCGTAACCTCTTGCCTCCTTCAATCTGTCTGAGCATTAGCTTTGAAAAATGTAGAGTTTCTGCTATTTCTCTTATTCTTTTATCGAGTAAAAGTCTAACACTTTCGAAGTATTCTGTTATATTCATGTATATCACTTTAAAAATAATTATACTAGGTTAAAAACTTAAGGATTCAATTGTGTTAGTGATATTACAAGTTTACGTCTAAGTTATATATTATGTATTAGATAATTATTTTATTTTATTTGCTAGAAAAAATCTAGACAAGTTTATATTTATCGCAGATGTATTATTTAATTGGAGACTATGAGCACAATAATTACGGTTCGCATACCAAAGGAATTAAAAGAAAAAATGAGCAAACTAAAGAGTAAAGTTAATTGGAGTGAAGTGATTAGAATTGCTATATCAGAACATATTAAAAAACTTGAGTTAATGGAGGCAGCTCAAATTTCTGATGAAATACGTGAAAGGACTCTTCTCGGTTTGTATGATAGCATGAAAATTATAAAAAAGGATAGGGGAAAAGCATGAAGAAAATATACGTATTGGATAGTGGTGTAATCGCAAAATGGTTTAATGAAGAGGAATATAGTAAAGTTGCAATAAGATTCAGAGATTTATATATAAATGGTTCAATTGAACTAAAAGAACCGCCAATACTTCCTTTTGAAGTAGCAAATACAATAAACCGCAACCTACAACTTAACTTAGAGGATGTATTAAAAGCCGCTGGAAGCCTCTGTACTCTTATACACAACGTGATTGAGCTTCCGTGCGAAGATGATATGAAAAACATTATGCAAATAGCTAGACAACTTGATATCACGTTCTACGATGCAGCATATATATTCTTAGCTAAAAAATACAACGCAATTTTCGTTACTGTTGATGATGAACTTTATGAAAAAGCACGAAAAGTTGTAAAGAGTTCTCATTTAGCCGATGCATTAGAACTTATAAGTAAATAAAGTAAAGCCAAAACATAAGCGAATTAGAATAGTATATACTTAACAGAATACACCCAGCTATAGATAGTTTTATATGCTGTTTTGAGCATAACAATATGAGGTGCAGATAGTCCAATATGCATAATAGTAAACGTGTAGTTTATATTGCTCTTATAACCAATGTAGCAGCATTCTTAGCGAAATTAGGTGCATCAATGATAACTGGTAGCGTTGCTATACTGGCTGAAACACTAAGATCATTATCAGATATTATGAACCAAATACTTCTTGTAATCGGCGTAAATTATGATAGGATTATACATTGCAAAGCAAACTAAAGAACAATTAATAGGTATAGGGTAAGGCAACTGTTTCTAAATAGATAGATTTTTATAGACGTTTAGTGTATACTCTATTTGTGGAAATAGTCCTCAGCGTTCCATTCGTTTATGAAGTGAACGACGAAGTTAGAAAGCTCCTAGA
>JAVZOV010000005.1 GCA_038881895.1 Thermoprotei archaeon | reverse complement strand
TTCCTTCGAGTCAGTCCAACAACGCCCGCTTGGATAGTCAGCTTCATATCAAACTTTAATTACTCAAAGCTGTTTAAAAGTCTATCGCAATTCATCCCCACGCTTACGCATGGGGTCTTCTTGCGAGGACCTGATAAAAATTATGAGCCATATATATTGATGTTTCTGTCCAAAAATTTCTTAAAACGTTAATCTGATATTATTTTGATAGTTTTTTGTATTTAATTGCTAAAATTATTAGCAATATTATAATACCTAATGTTACAATTATAAGTTGATTATTTATCTCTATTATCGGTGATGTAGATTGGGTAGATGATGGGATGGATTGTTGTGTAGTTGCTGATGATGTAGTTGGATTTATTGTTAAAGTTTTAGTGATGCTTATATATAATGAGTCTGTTGCTGTTAGTGTTATTATATAAGGATTTGTTGTGTTGATTATAATTGTACAAGTTGATGTAGTACAGTCTATTGTAGCATTATTTATTTTCCATGAATAAGTAAATGATGGGATTCCACCGAATATGGTGGTGGTGACTGTTACGTTTGAACCTAGTACTGGGTTAGGATTACTAGTTTTTAATGTTATGTTAAAGCCATTCTTAATATCGTCTACCAACGGCCACCAATATTCTGGTAAGGGTGTTCTCCATATTGCTATTTTATTCAAGTTAGATTTTATAATTGACCTTAGTCTAACCTCTACCTCACTTTCACTAAATGGTATGGTTTCACCTGTATTAGGGTTTAATGTCTCTAACCCAATGACCAATCTATTTTGAGGCATCTTTGACAATGCGTAATTTAATGCTGAGTAAAATGTTTCAAATCGTCCAGCATAAGTTGCCATTTCACAGAACATATCTACCTTTGATTGGGCAAGCATATCATAATTCCAGAAAACAGACCATGTTGCAATATCTACACTGAGTTTTTTATTAACTGCATGAAGAGCATCAGCAAATCTGTTCAAAAAATTTACATAAGCGTAAGCGTCACTATCTGTTGCGCTCTCTGGTTCAAAGTCTACGTTATAACCAGTGAAATTTCGTTCAATTGCAGTTTTAACTGCAGTGGTTATGAATGAGTCCGGATTATTAAAAAGGATTCTCATCCTAGTTATATTGGTACTTGTGATCATTGGCCATAGTTCTACTCCCGTTTGTCTCAAGTTATCCGTCACGTCAGTGACGCGGATTCGTTTAGAGAATGTTCCGTTTGCGCCTAGATAATAAGCTTCATAGGATACAGCGTTTATAGAATTTTTATGAGTCATCAATTGGTTTAAAGATTCTTGTACATTTTCACCAACGACCTCTAATCCCATCCAGACTAAAACATATCCATGCCATTTATCTTTTATTTTCTCGGCATCTAGTATAATAGGGTGAAAATGAACACCCAACAAAATTATGAAAAATGAAATGACTAAAATCAGTTTCAAGTTATCCATAATAAGATATGAACAATACTGACATTTATCTTTTTTGTTCTCTTTTATGTCTTTAACGATTTTTCCATAACGTATCCAGTAATTTTAAAACCGAACTTTTTATAAAAATTGATAGCCTTAACATTCTTTTTTTCAACTAAGAGGGTTATTGTTCTTGCATTATTATTGAGAGCTATTTTAATGATCTCATACATGAGGTCTGTGCCGATCCTTTTTCCCCTGTATTCTTGTTTTATGCCAATATCTACTATAAAGCATGCTGGTAGCATGGAAATTGTGTCGAGCCTTAATTCTATCCACGCATAACCTATTAAATTCTCATTATCGAATACTCCAAGTATTATTTGTTGTCCTATTGATGTATTATAAAGTTTTTTAAACATGTATTCATGTCTTTTTGCAAATTCATCCAAGTTTAGTTCCTTTTTTACGTTATTGTCGAGTAGTTCCCACGATAATTCACGATCTAATTTGATAATGTCATCGAGTTTTGAGCTTTCAACTTCTTTTATAATGATCATGATTATTCATAATATCTTATTTTATATTTATTTTTGTGTCCCATATCATGATTTCAGGTTTTTTATTTTCAATAAGGACGCCTCTAGCCATTCCTGGTGTGTTGTAATCAAATGTGTAGTTGCCATATCGATCGACAGCTATGATGCCTGCAGTATTCTTTCCAGCTAGCTGGGTTATACGATTCATTGCATCTTTAACTGCTTGTTGAAGCAGTATGCCTCTTTCTACCATATCACATACGCGTAATGCTATTCCAATTCTAATTATGTGCTCTCCGATTCCTGTTGCTGAAACTGCAGCATATTTGTTTGCATATGTTCCTGCTCCGAGAAGTGGAGTATCACCTATTCTACCTGGTAACTTCAACCACATTCCTCCAGTTGATGTCGCGGCAGCTAATTTACCTTTCGAGTCTAGAGCGACCGCTCCAACAGTGTTTCCTTCATTGTTAATTGTTATGTCGCTGGGTGTCTTAAACGATGCATCTGAGTCCATCATCTCGTATACTTTCACGTTTTTTGATCCGCGTTCTTTAAATTCTTTGAGAAGTTTCTTATATTGTCTGATTTTTGATTGGTTTATGAGGTTTTTAGTATGTTCTATGTTCATTTTTAATGCAAAATACGTTGCATATTCTCCACTTAAAACTATATGATCGGTGAATTCCATAACCTTTCGTGCTGCTGATACTGGATGTATGACATTTTTTATGCATGCTACAGCGCCACCCTTCAGTGTATCACCATCCATTATTGCTGCATCCATTTCGACCTGACCAGCAATATTAAGACATGATCCTAAACCAGCGTTTAATACTCCGCTGGCTTCCATTACACGTACTGCAGCTTCTACAGCATCTAGAGCTGAACCTCCTGAGTTAAGTATGGAACCTCCGGTGCTAAGGGAATTCTTTATTACATGAGCAATCTTGTATGCTTTTTTTAGACTTACATTCCATGTTCCGGCCCCACCATGTACGACAATGACCCACATAGTAAGAACAAAACAAAACTAGGATAAAAATTTTCTTAAGACATTACGATAGGAGATTGATTTTTCATGTTTAAACAGGATAAAAATATTTTAGTGTGCGTCTATAAAGAGATTGTTATGAGTAGTGTAATAGTTCATAAACCTTTGGCATCGTTTTTTATGTATCTATTAACAATCTTAATGAGTTTTATAGTGATTTACTTACTTTTATGGTCGAGTGGCAAGGTTTTCATGAGTTTGGGTTTAAATCCGAGGTTAGTTTCGTTAATAATTTTTGCTAGTTTATTTGGGAGTTTCATTAATATACCAATATACAAATATACATTAGATGAGGAGATCATTTTAACGATAAATTATGTGAATTTCTATGGGATAATATATCCTATACCCTCTTTTGAGAAGGTAAAGAACAAATCAGTTTTAGCAGTAAACCTTGGAGGTGCTGTTATTCCTGTTCTCACATCACTTTACCTATCTTACAAATTATTTACCTTAGAGTTTGATGCATTAGTTCCTTTGTTAATATCAATAATAGTAGCATCATTTGTCATACACATTTATGCAAAACCGATTCCTCATTTAGGGATAGCTGTTCCTACGTTTATTCCTCCTTTTATATCGATGACATTAGCATTGTTTTGGGGATACTTGGGTTTTAATAAAAGTATAATGCTTACCATAGCGTACGTATCAGGCACGTTAGGTGCTTTGATTGGAGCTGATCTCGCGAATCTTAATAAAATAAGAACGTTCAAGAGCCCGATGGTTAGTGTTGGCGGTGCTGGAACCTTTGATGGAATCTTTCTTTCAGGCTTGTTAGCAGTACTTTTCACTGACCTTTTAGCGTAACTTGCTAATAATTATGCATAACCTCTAAATTTTTATACGACGTATCTATAATGATGTTGAGTAGACATGAGTGGTACATACATACTCTTTCATGGAGACAGTGACGGTGTATGTGGAGCAGCCCAAGCATTAATAGTATATCCTGATGCAGAATTACGAATCACAAAACCAAACAGACTGTTTATAGATTTAGAACATTTACCTCAGAAATCAAGGATTATAATTATTGACATAGCATTGGACGCACAAATTTACAATGGAATATTGTATAAGTTTAAAGAAATTGTTCAAAATGAAGGAGAGATTGTATACATAGATCATCACAAAATGTCCTCACGATTGCTAAGTAATGATATAACAACTGCTGTTAAATATGTTTACGAAGAAGGTGTATCGGCAGCTGAATTAACCAATAGAGCATTTAATTTGCAAAATAATAACTGGGCTGTTACGTTGGCTTATTATGGGGCATTTGCAGATTATTTGGATAATACTCCGTTAATGGAAACATTTTTAAAGATGATTGATAGACGCAACCTCATTCTAGAAGCTTCACTACTCTCTACAGCACTCGAAACAATGGATATATCCATGAAAATCAAGACCACTAGAGATTTGGCATCAGGATTACGACCAAGCGAACTCCAATATGTCCTTTTTTATGCACTTTTAGGTCTTTATTATGAAAATCAAATATACAAGTATGTAGAGAAAAATGCAAAACGCATTGGGCAACTATCAGTAGTGATCAATCCACCATACCAAGGATTTCTTGGTAGAGCAGCAGTATATGCGATGACGGTTCACAACAGTCTTTTCGGTCTAGCAGCTAGGCACGAAAAAGAAACCGTGGATATTAGCATAAGATCAAAAACTAATAAGATTGATTTATCCAACATTGCATCAGAATTGGCAAAACAGTTTGGTGGAAGTGGTGGGGGTCATACTATTGCTGCAGGCATGAGAATTCCCATAGAAACATTTGATAAATTCATAGACACTATAGCATCAATATTGAACAGAACTTAATTTAATTTTTCTTGTAAATTCTTTTTATTTCTTCAGCATCATGATCGCTTATCCTAAATAAACCATTAAAAAGTTTTGCTGCGACAATCATTTTTGCAGCCTCCTCAAGAACTTCAACTCTAGCGAGAGCCTCCTCAATATTATTACCTACACAGAAAACTCCATGATTCTTAATTACAACAACGTCGTTCATGCTCATAGCTTTAGAAACAACATGAGATGAAGAATAACCTGGTAAAACAAAATCAACAACTTTCGGTTCACCTATTAATAACACATATTCGGGTGTTACATTCTTAAGAATATAACCTGCAGTAAAAAGCCCAGTGGCAAAGGGTGGGTGTGCATGAACAACAGCATTAACGTCACTCCTAATCTTATATATAGATAAGTGTGAGGAAAGTTCACTGGACGGTTTATAAGCGCCTTCTAACACATTACCATCCAAACTAACCTTAACTAGATCTTTTGATTGTAAACCACCCTTAAAAAGCCCACTTGGTGTAATCCATATATAATCCTTATTTAACACTCTAAGGCTAATATTTCCACCAACAGCTGAAACAAGTCCTCTCTCATAAAGCCTACGCATAGCATTAACAATCTGTAACTTTATATCCTCATCAAAACTCGACACTGTGCATCACTGTAAAAAATTACAATGTATACTTATCTTTAACCTATTCACCAATAATCTGAAGTGCTCAATGATATTATAAGAAGTTCACCTGAGAACAGTGAAGTCAAACGTATAAATGATGCTAAGTCTTAAAGATATTGTTTCTTGATGAGGTTTATCGCGCTAGTTAACTTTATATTTTGTTGTTATAGAATATTTTATAGTTTGAGAGGGAGGTAGATGGAGGAGGAGGACTCTTCGCTTACACCCGGTTTAAGCCGGGTTCCTAGCATAGAACAAGTCACATTAAGTATTCTTGGAAAATCATTAATATTTCATGCAAGATTATTAGGAAATATATTGGGCTTAAAAAATCTATATTTAGAATTTGAAGGTGTCAATCCAACAGGCACTCAGAAAGATAGAGCGGCGTTATCTCATGTGTTAGAGGCTAAGGAGAACGGTTATGATACTATAAGTGTAGGAACCTGTGGAAATTATGGTGTGGCTGTAGCATATTATGCTAATTTAATGAAAATGAAGTCAGTGATCTATGTGCCGGCTCATTATACGAATAAGAGGGTATCAGAGATGGCTAGGATGGGTGCCAGCATAGTGTATGTTCACGGAAGTTATGAAGAGACCGTTGAAGCTAGTATTAGAGATTCAAAAGAAAACAATTGGTATGATGCAAATCCTGGATCAAAATATGCAGATGTTGCATTGAGAGGTTATGCTACCATATCTTATGAAATATTCAATGAACTGGGTTTTGTGCCTGATATTGTTATTGTTCCAGTTGGTAATGGATCTACGTTAGCAGGAATATATCAAGGTTTTGTATCATTGCGTTCGTTAGGATTAATAGATAGGTTGCCTAAAATTGTTGGTGCTACAACATGTAATGGTAATCCTTTATTAGAAGCATTTAGAAAGAATCTCAGCACATTAGTTGATCTCTCTCCGAACGAGATTAAAGAAACTGCAGTGAGTGAGCCATTAGTGTCCTATCACGCTTACGATGGGGAAGCTGCTTTAGAGGCAATCAGAAAGACAAACGGTATTGTTGAGTGTAGTAGTGATAACGCTATGGTTGATTATGCAAGATTAATAAGGAAATACGCAGGACTTGATGTTTTACCTGCATCTGCGGTCACAGTATCCATTATAAAGAAATTAGCTAGGTATGATCCTTTGATTAGTGAAAAAAACGTTGTTGCAGTATTAACTGGGAGGAGAATTTTGTGAAGAAAGCCCTCATATTAGCAGAGGGCTTTTTTGGAACTAATGATGGAAAAACAGCTCATGGATTACTTAGGTATAGTGCTGAATATAAAATCATTGGCGTTATAGATAGTGAGTTTAAAGGTATGGATTCCGGCTTAATTATTGATGGCAAACCAAACGGTATTATGATTTATGAATCTTTAGAAGAAGCGTTAAAAGCACATCCCGATACTGAAGCATTAATAATAGGTGTTGCTACAGAAGGAGGATATCTACCAAAGGGTTATAGGGAAGTTGTAAGAAAAGCATTAGAATTTGGTATAAACATCATATCAGGTTTGCATGAATTCCTTAGCGATGATCCAGAACTAGTAAAAATAGCGCATAATAATAATGCAGAAATAATCGATGTGCGAAAAATCTTTAGGGACATGAAGATACCATTCAGAGGTGTGATTAAAGAGGTTAAAGCTTTAAAGGTTGTTGTTCTTGGCACAGATTCTGTTGTGGGAAAGAGAACTACTGCAATAATGATAAATAATGAATTGCTAAAAAGGGGTGTTAAGTCAATTTTTATAGGAACTGGGCAAACTTCATGGATGCAAGGATTTAAATACACTGTAGTTATTGATGCATTAATCAATGATTTCGTAGCTGGAGCTATTGAGGATGTAATATGGCGAGCTTATAAGAACGAAAACCCAGATGTAATAGTAATAAGCGGTCAAGGTTCAATACTTCATCCTGCATTTCCGGGCAGTTTTGAAATTCTTGCAGCAGCAAAGCCAGAGCTCATAGTATTACAACATGCTCCAAAAAGAAAGTTTTTTGATGGGTTTCCAGGTTTTGAAATCCCACCAATAGATCGTTATATTAGAGCGATAAACATTTTAACAGAAAGAAATGTTGAAGCCATAACAATTAATCATGAAAATATGAAAAGGGAGGAGGTAGATTATATTAAAAAGGAATATGAACGAAAGTATAATGTTATTGTGTGTGATCCCTTATGGGATGGAGTGGACAAGATAGTTGATGTAATTCTGAAAAAATACCTGAGCGTGACGCAATAATGGATTTAAAATGTTTTGACAAGATCACAATTTATGAACCTGAAATTAAAAATAAAAGAATACGCACTAAGATAGAACTAAGTGTTAATGGTATAAGAAAAGAGTACTTCCTTATGCAGTATTATCAAGAACCAATAATTACTCCTATCACAGAAGAATTTGCAAAATTAGCTACTATATCACCCATTATAAATTATGCATTGTTTACCGATGAAATTGATATAAAGTTTTCATTAACAAAGCTCGATCTAAAACTAATCAATGATATTACTAACATAATCTCACGTGACATATTTGTTAACAGAATTGTTAGACGAACTGGATTCATTAAAGAAGAATACATCCCTAAAGAAGACGAAATAAACGACTCTAATGCCAGACCAAGGGCTATAATAAGTGTAAAAGATATAATTGATGACGAAAAATTAGACTTTTCCCCAGATTATAAAAAATGTGGAGTGCTATCATCTGGTGGTAAAGAAAGCTTGCTCACGTACTGTTTACTTAAAGAAATCGGATGCAAAGTTTATCCATTCTTTGTAAATGAGTCTGGGCGTCACTGGTTCACAGCGCTGACAGCGTATAGATGGTTTAAAGATAACATTCCAGAAACAATGAAAGTATGGACAAACATTGATCGCCTATACTTGTTTATTGAGCGTAACATGAAGATTTTAGTGCCAGGATTCTATAAAAAATTCTCAGACATATACCCAATAAGACTCTTTGTATTTGGATACTACATATTTCTTTACATGCCATTAGTATATAAATACAAGATAGGTAACATCAATATGGGTAATGAATACGATGATCCTAACAACGTTAGCTATGAATTCAATGGAATAAGACACTACTACGGAATATATGATCAAAGTCAAGATTTTGATGATTACATGACAGAGTGGCTAAATCAAAAAGGCTTAGGTATAAGACAATGGTCAGCAGTAAGACCCTTAACAGGATTATTAGTAGAAAGAGTATTACATGACCGCTATCCAGAATTCTTTAAACTTCAGACATCCTGCCATATGGTCCACATCGAAAACAACACAATTATTCCATGTGGACGATGCTCAAAATGTGGCGGGATCATGCTATTCCTGCTTGCAAACAACATAGACGCAACAACAATCAGGTATAAACCTGAACATATTAAGAACCTACAAAACATAATAAAAACCGGGTTAAAACTCGACAAAGATGAAAAAGAACATTCTATTTATCTAGCCAGTAAAAACTATAACCTCACAGGAGGACTCAAACACGAACACGTCGAAATGTTACACTTTGATGACAAAAACAGCAAATTCAACAACACACCACCAGAATTTAGAGAAACTCTCTACAAAATAATGCTTAATTATACAAAAGGTATCGTTTACTTAAGAAACGGAGAATGGATACCAATAACATTAGAAGATGCAATAAAAGGTCACACATGGAAAGATTTGCTTAAACAACAACCTCAAACTTTCCTTATTTACTAAAATAATTATTGAGCATTCTTAAGCTTAACAGCTCATCCAAGAATTAAAGTTCTATCCTATTATCGAATTTCTCTATATATTGTTAGAGAAAAGATTTAGACAAAGGCCACTCAAAGTTATTCATGCGGATGAAAAAAAGCATAGGAATGATAAGAACAAGTAATGAGAACTACTTTATCGTGATATTCTTTCCACTAAAGAAACAAGTATATAAATGATTGCTAAGCTAACGATATTTTAGACAGAGAGTTTGAGAAATATGAATGAAGAATGTCATGGATTAAAAGATAAGTGGTTTATGGTAGAATCATCACTTAATGCTATACCGAATATTTATGATAAAACCAGTCGACTTATGTCATTGGGAACAGATGCAATGTACAGAAAAGAATCATTGAAAAATATTATCAGACCTAGTACAGAGATTGTATTAGATGCAGGTTCTGGTACTGGACTCATGACTAGTGCATTACTTGAAATCAGCACCAGATTGCACGATCTAATTATTGAATTTGACGCATCGAGATCTATGATGAAACTTTCAAAGATGCGGTTTAAAAGGAGACCAGATATACAATTTGTAATAGGTGTATTTGAGTATCTACCGTTCAAAGATTGTTCAATAGATTTAGCAATGTGTGGATTTTCACTTAGAGATGCTATAAACATGAAGATGGCTGTAAAAGAAGTTAGCAGAGTGCTAAAGAATAATGGATACTTTGTAATATTGGACATGGGTAAACCAAGCTTTCCCTTACTAAAGATTGTATTTGCAATATATTGGACTATTATCCCAGTGTTAGTTGTAGCACTTATTGATGTTAATTATGTGAAGCATTATTCAAA
This sequence comes from Thermoprotei archaeon, assembly GCA_038881895.1. NCBI lineage: Archaea > Thermoproteati > Thermoproteota > Thermoprotei > Thermoprotei archaeon. The sequence continues at coordinate 122,863 of JAVZOV010000005.1, read as the reverse complement.
ATTGTTGTTCACATATTTACGATACCCTACTAAAGATAAAATGTTACATCTGTTAAAGCAATTTTTTAATAATGTAAACCATTACTTTAAGGCACTCGGAGGCGTATCAATTTTTATCTTAAGAAAAAGCTAGATAATTCGTAACATTAATTTTATTAAGGGTGCTAAAGTTAATATGACTCTGTTTTTTCTGCATGCTACTATATCTCTCATCAAGTTGGTACTCATATAACTAGTATGTCTTCTTAATTTTCGTTCATCAAAGAGAAGTTCATCAGCAATTTTTCTATATTTCAGTGAAAAGCTTAAGAAATCACCGATTTCCCGTTTCATTCGTTTTGCAAAAGTGTTTAATGTCGGATCCTTAATGAACTCTTGAGCATATATTAATCCTGTAGCCATTGCTGGAACGATGCCTCCACCATTAGTAGGCATTACTGCGCCTGCAGCATCTCCAAGTAATACTGCCTTACCCTTAACAAATTCCTTGGCTAATCCACCAACAGGTATAAATTTACAAAGTAGTGGTGAAGAGATTTTGGCATTCGTTAATTCAGGAAGCTTAGAAATAAACAATTTTTGTAGCTCGTGAACATTATACTTATCAACGACATTACTTCTGATCCCAACTCCAACATTAGCCTCCTTATTACCCTTTGGTATTATCCATCCATAACCACCAGGCGCTAATTTTGCTGTCAATACCATTTTAATAACTCTTGGATCTGAATTTACGTTAATCATTTTTTGATTACATGTCAGAGCTTCATCCATTTTAGTAAAACCATTATTAAAATTGAGAGACTTTGCAATTATGCCACGAAGTCCATCCGCACCAACTAGGTATTCAGATTCAATGATCTCAACACCATCATTGAGATACGCACTAACCAAATACTTTCCGTTATCATAATTAATACTCACAGCTCTTCTTCCACTTAATACTTTTGCACCGTTATCCTGAGCAGACTTCACTATTCCTTGGAGCATGCGATCTTTATCTACAATAAGTCCAGCATATGAGAAAACAAATTTTCGGCCATTTTCTATGCTGAGCTCTATAGTATCAGTTCTATTGACTACAATATCAGGTTTGTCGATAAACTTATTATAGATTTCTTTTAACCCATCAACTTTAAATCCTACACTCTCTAGCTCTTCATAACTAGGTACAAATTCTCCACAGATTACTGGAACACCTATTTGATTTTTCATTTCAATAATGGTTACATCAACACCTAATCTAGCTAATTCATATCCTGCTATTGAACCAGCTGGACCAGCACCGATTATTACCACCTTAGTCTTCATCTCATCACCACCACTATCATATTGACCTTAGTTATGGTAATATATATAATTGACCAGCCAACATATTTTCCAATAAAGCGAATATTGAGAATTATACTAAATTTATCATAGATCAACAAAACTATATATCTACCTCAATGATAAATAAAATGGTGGTATTTGTGGATAGTGCACTAATCGGCTTCATAACGTTTATTTTAGTACTAATCATACTGCCAATATTAATGATCTTAGGTTCATGGTTCCTCGCACCAAGAAATCCAAACAAAATTAAACTATTACCCTTTGAAAGCGGTGAAATATATACTACAGGAACTGGACGTTGGTCTCTAATAATGCAATATTATGGATACTTACTAATGTTTCTAATATTCGATACGCTCTCTATCTTTATCTTCCTATTAACATTTGTTCAAACTCCAGAAGAAATTAGAAGCGCATCAATTCTCATGCTAACATTTCTGGGTTCGCTGCTTATTACACTACCTTATGGTCTTAGCTTATCTAGGAGGTGGGAATTGTGGAAGGTACAGCGTTACTCGGAAAGTTAGATAATTTAGCTAGAACTCTAACAGGAAAAATAGCTGAAATGAAAACAATCAGAGATATTCTTAATTGGGGGAGAGCATATTCATTATGGCCAGTGCACCTAGTAACCTCATGTTGTAGCGTAGCATTAGCAGCAGGGTCAGGAGCACGATTCGATTACGAAAGATTCGGAGTATTACCTTATGGATCCTTAAGACAAAATGATTTAATAATAATAGAGGGAACATTAAGCTACAAGATGGCAAAAAGAGTACGCTATATCTATGATCAAATGCCCGATCCTAAGTACGTAATAGCAATAGGTGCATGCGCTCTAGCAGGAGGAATCTTTAGAGATGCATACAATGTTGTACATGATGTAAGCAAAGTAGTACCAGTTGATGTATTCGTACCAGGATGTCCACCACGACCAGAAGCACTAGGAAGAGCGGTCGTATTATTACAAAACAAAATCAGAAAAATGAAACTAAATGGAGAATCATTTGAGCCATTTGTGGTGACATAAAAGTGACTCAAACCCAACAGATTATCCCACTCCAAAATATAATAGATAAAATAGCTAACGAGTTAAAGGATATTGTCATCGAAAAATCCATACCTAATCCAAGACGAGCAACGATCACTGTAAAACCTGAAGGAATAGAAAAGGCTGCACAACTTTTAAAGAGTGAAGGATTCGAGGTTGTTGCATCAGTATCAGGAGTAGATTACATAAAAGAGAAGAAATTCGCCGTCGTTTACCACCTTTTATCAAGAACAAAACCTGAACTAAAAAGTGTTGTAGTAGTGCTCAAAACATACATTGATAGAGATAAACCCGAAATACCTACACTAGTCAACGTTTGGGAAAGTGCATTATACCATGAACGAGAAACCCATGAAATGTATGGAATAATATTCAAGGGTCATCCAAACCTTGGCCCATTGCTACTTGAGGATTGGAATGGACCACCACCGCTCAGAAAAGATTATGGTGTGAGAAGGGAGGAACAATGGGAAGTAGCATAAGTAAGAAAGATATTGCAAGAAAAATTGAACAACTAACAGAGGCTGAGGCAATAGTAACAGAAAATGAAATGATAGTAAGTATCGGACCTCAACATTCAGGCGCAGGACACTTTAGAATAATCCTTAAACTTGACGGTGATGTTATAGTTGACGCAATACCTGACCCAGGTTTTGTGCATAGAAGTTATGAAAAATTGGCAGAAAACATGACATACATCCATAACGTTCCATTAGCTGAAAAGCCAAATCATGCAGATCCAGCCAATTTAGTAATGGGCTACGTTAGAACAGTCGAGGAGCTCTCAGGCATAGAAGTACCTGAGCGAGCACAGTACATTAGAACAATATTATGTGAAATTAGCAGAATAATGAGTCACCTCTACTTCTTTGGAATATTCGGTATATTCTTAAACCATTCAACAATGTTCATGTGGGCATTAGGAGATAGAGATTTATTTGCTGATCTGGGCCAAATGCTCACAGGCGCGAGAATAACCTATGCATTTTTCCTAGCTGGTGGTGTTTATCGAGATATACCACAAGGATTCGAAGAAAAGACGTTAAAAACTCTTGACTATTTCGAAAAACACTTAAAAGATTATGAAAAAATATTCATGGATAATCCAATACTTCAGGAAAGAACAGTAGGAATAGGAGTCCTGAAACCGGAGGATGCTATTAAGTTGGGAGTGGTAGGACCTGTAGTGAGAGGGTCTGGAATAAAGCACGATGTAAGAAAGGATGATCCTTACGCAGCATACGATAAGATAGATTTCGAAATACCGTCTTTTAAAGAAGGAGATTCATATTCAAGAGTCATGGTCAGATTTAGAGAGTTACAGGAGAGTGTTAAAATCATCAGACAAGCATTAAGAGACATGCCACCAGGTCCCATAAGAAATCCACCAGGCCGTTTAATTCCACGATGGCCAGTAAAAGTTGGAGAATATTATAGCAGAGCTGAGGCGGCACGAGGAGAAGTAGGATTTTATCTAGTAAGTGATGGAACAGAAAAACCATACCGATTAAAAATGGCATCACCATCCTTTAGAAATATGCCAGCAATACCCTTCTTATTAAGAGGAGCAACATTAGCTGACCTACCAGCAATATATATGAGCCTTGATTACTGGGGACCTGAGGCAGACAGGTGAGAAAAATGGATCCAATACAATTAATTAATTATATCATCACTGATATTTTAAGCGGAGGCCCCATATTTCAAGCAATAGTATTCCCAGGATTAGTCTTGACATTAATTTTAGCAATAGTACTAGTATGGCTTGAGAGGAAAATCGCTGCTAGAGTTCAAATGAGAATTGGACCATTACACGCAGGTGGTCCTGGAGGTATTCTACAACCAATAGCCGATTTCGTGAAATTTGCAACAAAAGAGCTTATAATACCTGAGTATGTAGATAGACCAATGTTTTATTTAATGCCAATATTCGCCTTTGTGCTAGCATTCTTACCTCTCGCGTTCATACCGTTAAGTGAGAGGTTCATCATAGTTCCCTCCAACTTAGGAATGATGTTAGTAATTGCCACAACCATACTATTCCCAATACTACTGTTATTAACAGGGTGGATCAGTAATAGTAAGTTCGCGTTCATAGGGGGTATTAGAGGAGCCTATCAACAAATTGCATATGAATTGCTCATATGGTTCTCAATACTTCCTATAGCAATTCTCGCACATTCATTTAACTTAATTGATGTTGTTAACGTGCAAGCCAAATCCACGTGGTTCATAATATATCAACCAATAGGTGCTTTCATCTTCTTCATAGCCATGCTCGCAGAGACAGGGAGACTCCCATATGATTTACCTGAGGCAGAACAAGAAATTGCCGCCGGATGGTATGTTGAGTATACTGGGACATTCTTTGCACTCTTTATGGCATCAGAACTCTACGTGAAACTCTATGTACTTTCGTTATTCTATTCAATATTGTACCTAGGTGGATGGCTACCAGGTTTCGGTTCACCAGAAATATGGACATTAGCTAAAGCTATGATTATCATGATCTTAGTTTTTATCTTAAGGGCTGCATTTCCAAGAACTAAGATAAGAAACTTTTTAGAATTGGCTTGGACTAAATTATTACCACTAACAATGCTTAACCTCCTCATAACACTAATCATTATTTGGGCTGGTTTAGCTCCTGGAGGTGTCTAAAAATGGGTAATCCATTAAAAACACTTTACTTAACCTTTACCTCAATTTATACAGCTATAAAGAATATATTTTATCCAAGAACCACACTCAAATATCCAATGCAGAGAATGACAATCCCAGAAGGGTACCGTGGACAGCATTATCTTTATATGGATAGATGTACAGGTTGCAGCATATGTGCAATAGTGTGCCCACCAAGAGCTATAACAATGGTTCGCAGGGAACCGACACCAAAAAATAAAGGTGGTAAATTCCCATTAGTAAATTATAATTACTGCATTTACTGTGGATTCTGCGTTCACTATTGTCCATTCGACGCAATACACGAAACAAACATCCATGATATAGCAACATACACAAGGGAAGCACTAATACATCCCCCAGAATTTCTAGCCAGAGTAAAAGATGATCCCTCAATACTTTATGCTTATGCAGAAGAACTTAAAGAATCAGAAGAACTCTGGAAATCAACATATGTAGATACAGTTGTAAAGGATAAAGGCGTAAAGTATATAACTTCTAAAGATAAAAATCCATTTAAGACAACAGAAAACGTTATGGGATTAAAAAGCTGGGAAAAGAAGTGAGAAAACATGAGCATATTTATTGATACATTAACACTCGCAATAGGCATAATAGTTATAATTACTGCGATACTAGCAGTAGAAGCAAGAAGTCTTGTGTATTCGGTTATGTCGCTAATGGTTATGAGCCTTGGAATAGCAGTATTCTTCATGATACTGTCCGCAAGCTACCTCACAATATTTCAAATTGCAGTTTATGTAGGCGCGGTTGTTAGTCTAATACTATTCACAGTGATGCTATTCCCGAGAGAACCTAAAGTATTTAAACTATCACAAGAAGGATTAGGAATACTAACAGCAATGGCATTTTTAAGTATACTTCTCGTCGCAATACTAGGAACAGTACAATATCTACACCAAACACCCTACATAAACATTAATATTCAACAATGGGGTAATGAAACATCAAAATACATTATAAACCAATACGGCATGTCAGTTCTCGTCCTTTCACTATTACTTTCAGCAGCACTCATAGGAGCATTGGCTATAGGTAAGGCAGATACAGTAAAAGTTAAAAAGGAGACTTAATAAGATAACCATGGAGGAATAAGGGATGATAGATCTGACCTATTACATGTTGATTTCCGCAATACTCTTTTCAATAGGTGTTTATGGTATCATATCAAAAAGAAGCTTCATACGTCTCTTAATATCAGTAGAGATCATATTCAATGCAGCAAACCTAAACTTAGTAGCATTCAACACATACAATATCAACTCTGGACTAGGAGGTCACATATTTGCGATGTTCGCAATCGCAGTGGCAGCAGCCGAAGCTGCAGTAGGATTAGCACTATCAGTAACAATATTCAGAGCAAATGGAACAATAGATGTAACACAACTTAGAAAATTAAGAGGGTGATAAAAATGGAATTCCAATTCCCCCTGATAGCATCTAGCATATTAATACCTGCTGTCCTAAGTCCAATAGTCTACCTAGCAGGACGTAGCTTAAAAGAACGTACAGGCTGGTTAACATTCTTAATACTACTATACCCACTTTCAGTAGCCCTCTATATCCTAGTTAGCGGATCTTCAGCATCAGAACCACCATACTTCAACACAACAATCACAGAACCTTTTAGAATGATCTCAGATGGACTAAGCACACCCTTCTTCTTCACAATTGCATTACTCTCCGCATTGATAGCAATATATTCGATCCCATACATGAAACATCGTATAGAGGAGTCTGAAGAACCTCTACCAAGTTATGGAGCATATTTCGCTCTCTATATATTGTATGCAATAGGCATGATGGGGACAGTTTTAGCAACAAACCTCCTTGAATTCTACATCTACTTCGAACTAATGCTAATACCATCCTTTGTACATATAGCACTCTGGGGATATGGAAACAGGGGAAGAATAGCAATCATGTATTTCCTATGGACACATGTTGGCGCAATATTGCTACTAGTTGGGATATTAGCACTCAAAGTATACACGGGCACATTCATAATAAGTAATCTTACAGGACAAGGTGATGTACTGAAAATAGCCACATGGATAATGGCCGCGATAGTTATAGGATTATTAGTTAAAATGGCAGTATTCGGAGTACACATATGGTTACCTTATGCACATGCAGAGGCACCAACACCTATAAGCGCCCTTCTTTCACCAGCAATGGTAGGAATAGGAGGCTATGCAATCATAAGAATAGTTCTTCAAATCTTTCCAGAAACATTTTCTCATTATGCTACATGGTTTACCGTATGGGCTATAATCACTATGGCGTACGGAGGATTAATGGCGTTAACACAAGATGATTTTAAACGCTTTCTCGCATACTCAAGCATTAGCCAAATGGGATACATACTCCTTGGAATCTCCACATTCCAAGCTTTAGGATTAACAGGAGCAGTAATACAATATGTTAGTCATGGACTAGGCAAAGCAGTACTCTTCATGACTGCCGGAACGATAATAATGATGGCGCATGGGCTCAGAAGCATAAGTAAGATGGGAGGTCTAGCAAAGAAAATGCCACTCACAGCTATAGCAGCATTTATGGGATTTCTCACAATAGGAGGTGTCCCACCATTACTGGGATTTCAAGCAGAATGGGAAATATTTGGTGGAGTATTCGGAAAAGCAATAAAAATTGTCAATATAGATTACTTCCTCCTTGGTGTTGCGGCAGCGCTCATAACTACGTTAACAGTGGCATACGCAGTTTGGGCTCTCAAGAGGATATTCTTTGGTAGTTTATCACCCGATGTGGAACATGTAAAAGATCCACCATTCACTGCAATAGGACCACTATTATTACTAGCCATAATATCGCTAATCCTCGGAATATACCCGGAGCCTCTCATAAAATTTGCATATATTTTTGCAGATAAATTTGTTAGCAAAATATTAGCATTCATAGGAGGTTAAAATACATGAGCCTCCTGGAAGAGCTATTACAAGCATCACCATGGCTCACTTGGGGACTGCCAATGCTAGGTGCAATACTAACACCTCTCTTCGCACTATTAGGTAAAAAAGTTAGAGATATAATGGCACCATTTTTCGCTTTCTTAGCAGCAGTCTCTGCAGTACTATTATTTATAGGATTTGGGGATGGGGGACTTCACCTTTTTACATACCCATGGATACCAACATTAAATGTTAACATTGTTCTTAGAGCTGATCCCCTTAGTATATTTATGTCAAACGTAGTAGCGTGGATAAGTTTTCTTATTATGGTATATAGCGTAGGGTATATGAAAGATGATCCAAGTCTTACTAGATACTGGTTTTTCATGAATTATTTTATAGGAAACATGCTACTATTAGTTCTTTCAGATAATTTGCTCCAACTATTTATAGCATGGGAAGGCGTAGGAATATGTTCCTATCAGCTTATCGGATTTTGGTACACTGATGATGATTACAAAACATGGGTAGGTGATGTAGGAAAGAAGGCACTAGGTGTTGACACAGCATATTCTCCAAGTCATTCAGGAATTAAAGCATTTATAATGACAAGATTAGGGGATGCTGGATTTTTAGTAGGCATTCTAACATTATATACGGCAACACACACTTTTAACCTAAGCCAGATAGAAAATTCATTATCTTCTGCATCAATACCTCCATGGTTAGGTACTTTAATATCTACTGGCCTTTTGGTCCCATCATTACTTTTACTACTCGGCGGGCCAATAGGTAAATCTGCTCAATTTCCGCTTCATGAGTGGCTACCAGATGCCATGACAGGCCCATCATCAGTTTCAGCATTAATACATGCAGCAACGATGGTTAAAGCTGGTGTATTCTTCATAGCTAGATTTTCACCGTTAGTATTCATGATTTATGAGAAAGCAGGTCCTCAAATGTTAATTTTCTTCGAAACAGTAGCTTGGATAGGTGTGATTACCGCATTCATAGCCGCAACGCAAGCAATGGTATCTACAGAAGTAAAGAAAGTATTAGCATATTCTACAGTATCGCAGATAGGTTACATGATGCTTGCGTTAGGTGTAGCTGGTTTAATGACTAACTTCATCATAGGATATTTTGCCGGGCTCTTTCACTTGATGAGCCATGCTATCTTTAAAGCATCATTATTTTTAGCTTCTGGAGCACTAATACATGCAACGGGAACTCGTTATATGACAGAGATGGGCGGATTAAAAAATAAAATGAAGATCACTTTTGTCTCAATGCTTATAGCTGGGTTGAGTTTAATGGGCATGCCCCCATTAAGCGGATTCTGGAGTAAAGATGCAATACTCACAGCAACATTAGAGGCAGGACAACCGATCATGTTTATATTAGCAACAATTACAGCAATACTGACCGCATTCTATACATTGAGAATGATAGGAATCATATTCTTCGGTTCTATAAAGAGCTATGATGGAGGGGGACACTCATCGCACTATGCACCAATTGAAGGTCATCATGAAATGCACGAAGCACCTAAAGTAATGTGGATACCTTACATGACATTATCATTAGCCTCACTAATAGTAGGATTGTTAATTATAATACCTGGTGTTAACTTCGAAGCGCAATTAGAAAAATTTTTATCTGGATCAATAAGTTTTGTTCATGTTGTTGAAGAGGTAAGCCCAACATATGAAATTTATGCTCTGACAGCAACAGCATTAGCTCTAACACTTGGTGGATTATCTAGTTATTATATATACATCAAAGGAGTTAGTAAAATACTTTCAACAGCTAACCCAATATACAGAGGCATTCAGGCATTCCTCTATAATCGTTGGTACATTAATGCAATTTATTATAGAGTATTTGTAAATGGTATCTTCTGGTCAGCACGTGGTATTTATAAGTGGTTTGATAGATTTGTAATAGATGGTTTCTACAATACTGTGATGCCAGTTGGCACACTTATAGTAGCTTATGGAGTTAATCGCTGGTTTGAAAAAGCTGTTATCGATAAAATAAACGATGTTGTGGCTGGTGCTGGTTCATGGTTATCAAAATCACTAAGAGAATCCACTGAAACTGGAGCAATACAAAAATACTTAGCTCTTTTCATAATCGGTTTTTCATTAATAGCTCTCTTCATATTATTGTGGTGATAGCTGATGGACATATTAGACTTAATGATACCACCCACACCGGCTCTTTTCATACTATCCTTAACTGGATTAATAACACCAACAATAGGTCGTATAATGAAAAATAGAGGAAATAACGATTTGACACCATACATAGCATTATCCGTATTTACATTCTCACTTCTATATTTTGCATTAATACCGATGGAAGGTATAAAAACATGGGTCTGGGGTCAGATGAAGATTGATCTCCTAGGCTACATCTTTGGATTCATATTCTCACTATCTGGCCTTCTTATCACAGCAGCCTCATTAGAATCATTGAGAAATAATCCTAATAGTGAAGCATTTTACGGATTACTTTTGCTTTCTGTAGTGGGTTCAGTGCTAATCGCATTTTCTAATGATTTATTATTCTTATTCATAGCAGTCTCTTTGTTTAGTATCGCTTCATATAATTTAGTGGCAATAAAAAAGGATGCATATGCTAGTGAAGCAGCAATGAAATATTTCTTAATTAGTGTGCTCTCATCAGCGTTAGTACTTTATGCGGCGTCAATAATCTATGGACTAACAGGAACTACGAGTATACCAGAAATTGAAAAAATATTATTTAATAATTCAAGCATTTACAAAGATTTAATCTCCATTGTTTTCCTCATCCTCATCGCAGGCATCGGATTTGAAATGGCTATAGTTCCGTTTCATTTATGGATGCCTGATGTATGTGAAGGTACTGCACCAATTGTTGCAACGTATATAATGACAATCAGTAAAATAGCAGGATTAGCTGCATTCATACGCTTATTAGTAGCACTCTCACCAATATTCACCACCTCATGGATACCAGTCATCTCATTTCTCTCAGTCCTGACAATGACAATAGGAAACATAGCAGCATTGATGCAAAGAAACATGATGCGACTTCTTGTGTATAGTGGAATAGCGCACGTGGGTTACATAATGATAGGTATAATATTTATATCCACGCCAGTAGCAATCTTCGCATTATCGAGCGCAGTATTACACGCAATATATTACGTGTTAATGAAAGGAGGAGCATTCTTAGCAGCAACAAGTGTCGAAAAAGAATATGGATCATCTGATATAGAAATATATAATGGACTTAGTAAATCAATGCCTTTCACAGCCTTCTCACTAAGCATAGTCCTACTAGCACTCGGTGGAATACCGCCACTCAACGGATTCTGGAGCAAAGTATTACTCTTCTGGGCAGCAATACAAGGAGGATATGCATGGATAGCAGTAGCAGGATTATTAAACAGTGCATTCTCAATAGCATATTATGCATGGATAATCAAACGCATGTACCTAGACAAACCAAAGTACACAATAAACGTTAAAGAATCAAAAATAATAACCAGCACAATCATTATAATAGCAATACTCGTATTAATCACAGGAATATTCTACGACCCAATATTCAACATTATAAGTAAAGCAGTATCAACGATATATCCAATAACCTCTCACTAATCATTCCTCTTTAGACTTTCTTATAATTTGGAATATACTTTCACGTTTCACAATTATGATGCCCACAATAATCCCCACAGCTATCCATGCAATCCCTAAAGGCAACACTTCAACCCTATGATCATTAATCGCCTTAATCATAAGTGAGTATACAGCAGTAGCAGCCTTATTTATTAAAACCTGTGTTACATTATAAACACTGAAACCTAGATTTGACCCGGGAGTAACATTAATCATACTACTATAAATAACATTAAAATAATTATAAGAATATGCAGCTAAATTTTTAAGATAATCCCTGACATCAGTCACACTATCAGCTGATCCAACAACAACACTAAAACTCTCATGATCAACAAAATACTCATAACTATCTATTAGATCTCTAGTAGTATTACCTGACAACCTCAACGGATTCACTAAAGCAGTCACATAACAAACTAACAACCCATAGCTTTTAGCAAGACTAGTATAATTATTTCTATGCATATAACTAGTTATGTTATTGTAAGCATTTACAGCCAAATCAACAAGCTGCCCACTCCCATTACTTACCACATACTTCATCGAACCAAGCTTTGCACGACAATCACTAATGGAATTTTGCACAATATTGTTCTGCTCTTTTAGCAAATAACTCCACTCAGGTGGTAATTTATTAATAACAGACGAAGCTACATCGTTGTATGTTAAAGCCTCAGCACGATCCACCGTTAACAAACTCAATTGTAATAAAATTAGCATAAATACTATTAACACCTTTCCTAAGGATGAAGCTCCCAAACTCAATAGCTTCCCCATTTGTACTCACAGGTATACTAAAACATAATGATATAAAAGCATGAGTCTCACAGTCCATAAAAAGAAATCTTCTAATATCCTATCAATAGAATTTTAGATATTTGCGCGACACTAGGATGATGTAGTATATTTATTAAATGGGGGAGAATAAAATGACAAAATCGGACAATGTTTCTTGTGTTAGAATAGAAAAATTTATATACAAGCTTAACTCTAACTCTTTAGGTAATATATATGGTTTACGGTTTAGTTTATGGAGGTGATGTGAGTTATGCCAACAATTAGAACTACAAAAGGAGAATATATAGTTGATGATATAAATGAAATCGATGTTTGTCCTGTTTGTGGTAGTACAAAACTTGTTAGATCACCTGAACGTGGAGAAGTCACATGTTCACAGTGTGGAACAGTAATTAAAGCCAAGATCATCGATGTAGGCCCGGAGTGGAGAGCATTCACACCGGAAGAGAGAGATAGACGAAGCAGGGTAGGCCCACCGAGCTATCTTTCAATCTCGATACCATCAAGTATATCGGCTGGCATAGATTGGAGAGGTAAGGATGCTGCAGGCAAAAGACTCACAGCAAAACAGAGAATGGAAGTGCTCAGATTAAGAAGATGGCACAGAGTAAGCGTTAGCAGTGCACTCGAAAGAAACTTAATACAGGCTATGGATGAGGCTGATAGATTATCAAGCAACTTAGGACTACCACAAACCGTACGCGATGAAGCACTGTTAATCTACAAACGAGCCGTCGAGAAAGGATTAGTAAAAGGCAGATCAATAAGCTCAGTAATTGCAGCAGCACTTTACGCTGCTTGCAGAAGAATGAGAATACCAATAACATTGGATGAATTTGCTAAGCACAGTGAAGCAGGTGATAGAAAAGACATAGCAAGATGCTATCGTTTACTCATAAGAGACGCTAATGTGAGAGTTAATGTAGCAGATCCAGCAGACTTCGTTGAAAGAATAATGAACCTATTAAACTTAAAACCAGAAGTACAAGCGGATGCACTAGAAATAATTAAAAAAGCAAAAGAGAAAGGATTAACAGCAGGAAAAGACCCAGCAGGATTCGCAGCTGCAGCAGTATACATCGCAGGCCTACTACACGGTGAAAGAAGAACACAAAAAGAAGTAGCAAGAGCAGCACAAGTCACTGAAGTAACGATAAGAAATAGATACAAAGAACTAGTATGGGAACTAAACATATCAGGACTCTCAAATATATAACCACAACCTCACAACATTTTTAACCTTATTTTTAGCTCTACTTAAAAACCTCGCGCTCCTTTGACTTTTTCTCTGTTCTGAAATCTGAAGTATTATTATAATATTTTTGATCTTTATCTTTTTAAATATTAAATACTTTAGGTGTTGTGATGTTATTGGTGATTGTGATGACTGTTAACGCTGTCTACATAGGTAGGTTTCAACCTTTCCATAATGGACACTATGCTGCTCTTAAATGGATACTTGAAAAAGAAAAATCACCGATTATTTTGTGTATTGGATCAGCGCAATACAGCCATACAGTAGAAAACCCATTCACTGCAGGAGAAAGAATAGAAATGATATGGAATCAACTACGATCTGATAATTTGAGTGACCAAGTTATTTTGTCTGCAGTCCCTGACAGTGATGTGCATTCAGTATGGGTGTCGTTAGTTGAACATTATTGCCCAAAATTCAAGCGCGTATACTCTAATGATCCACTCACTCAAGTATTATTTAAAGAGCGTGGTATTGAAGTCTTACCAATACCATTTTTTGATAGAGAATTTTATGAGGCAACTAAAATAAGATATCTAATAGCCATCAATGAAAAGTGGGAACACCTTGTGCCTTCAAAAATTGCTGAGTACATAAAGACGTACAAATTAGATGAGAGAATAAAAATATTATTTAAAAATAAAGGTGTTAAATAGGAAAGTCCGTTCCTTATTTATGCAGAAATTTTCTCTTCCAAAAGTTTTTCTATTTTAGCACCTTCAATTTCCAGTGTTTTTCTCAATTCATGTAAACGTTTTTTAACATTCTCATCCTTAGCTCTCTGTTCATATTCTTTGAGTTTAATAATACTAACATTTATAAAGTCTTCAGACTCCATTAGAAGAAATACATCATTATGCGCTACATAATTAAGCTTTTTATCAATCCAGCTAACCCAGCATTCCCAGTGAGCTGGACCGTATTTAGTAAAAGCAATACGTTGTCCCTCAAAAACATTACTATTACACACAAAACAGATCCATGATTTCCGTTCCATTTGGATCACTACTTGTTAGGATAATTAAAAAATAAAAAGTCATCGCAACTAAGAAAATTATTTATGATAAAACGATAGTCATCAGCTTGCTTTTTAGAGTTTAAGAAATAATAATATTAATATGTTACGTATAGATAATAGTATGTCAATACCTAGATTTGAGACAAAAAGAGCAGTTGATTATAAAGTTGTCCACGCATCAGGTATCGTAGGTGGTATTAATCCTAATGAAGGAACAATAATAGTATTTGTTGATAAACTAATACCAAAAACAAATCCTGACGGAACAATGGTAATAGATTCTATTGAACGTGAATTAATAATAGAAATTAAAATGTCACCGTTACAATTCAAAAGCATTGCAGAATGGATGCAAATGCATATAAAAGAATATGAAAAAATGTTTGGAGAAATTAAAATGCAAGGCATTCCATCAAAACCAAGTGGAACAAAAACAACAATGTATGGATAATACTAGTCTAATTAAGGTACAACTAGCCTATATTATTGATTCTTTATGGAATTAATCTTCAACTGGTTTTTTCTTTTGGTGGTAAGAGACGTGCTCTCGCATACTCTTGTTCACCAGATAAAAGTTTGCATATTTCGCTCAATTTCATAACTAATAACTCACCACTTGGAAGCCACACAATCATAGTTCCTCTACCTTTCTTACTTGCTCTTATATATACTGTCTGTCCACGACTAGGTATTTTTACTTTCAATGCTTTTTCAACTTCTTGTTTTTTGGACAATGGAACGATCCAAATTTTTTTCTCCTTATCCCATGTGGCTCCTAATGATCTCATGGTTTCCACTAATTTAGGGTCATACTTAGTTTGTATCAAAATATTACCATCCTCAACCCTAACAGATACGCTCAACTACTCCACCAGCAAATAAAACTCCTACATGATTAATATATTTATTGAAAATAAAATAGAAAAACAAATATGTTTGTCACTATTCTTCTTCATGAGGGGCCGTAGGCTAGCTTGGACGAGACTGCAGGACTTGGGGTCCTGTGACCCAGGTTCAAATCCTGGCGGCCCCACCAATTTCACAAATCCTAAATTAAAGTCCAAATTCCTCAAATAGTAATGCGAGAACTGTTCGAAAACTGTTGACTAGTCCTACTAATTATTAAATATATACTGATGAGATCAATAATATTACACTGGCTATAAATAAATAAGCCCAGTTCTTCATGCTCCATCCAAAAACCTTACTTCCATCTAATGGGGGAATAGGAAGCATGTTAAATAAAGCAAGATAAGAGTTTACATAAGCAACAGTAAGTAAAAATGCACTAACAATCGAAAACCCATAGAATAAAGAAAGAGTTTGAAAAGCGCTTAACGAAATTAAACTAATCAAAATATTCATTAATGGTCCAGCTGCAGCTATTTTACCAGAATCCCGCGGGCTCACATTGCCTATTATGGCTACGTATCCTGTTGCTAAAAGCTTGAATGGCAAAAATGTAGTAAGTAAGCTTATTAAAGCCCAACGTGTATCAAACATGAACTCAGCAAAAAAACCCTTTCTTATAGCAACGTATTTATGTGCCAATTCATGTATCACAAAACCTAATATAATCGCAACTAATATAAAAGCAGGTTTAAGATTACCATAAAACAAACCAAATATGTCTATACCACTTATCACTATAAAAATCACAAAAATTGCTGTTAATAGTCTTCTAAATTCTGTTCCTAACAAAAGATTACTCAGGCGCATTCTTAATCTTCTAGACCTGGAATGTAACTTAAGAACCTGCATCACATTCTTCTTTTGTGGTTCGTACATTATGAGCTCTTTCCACAATTCTTTTTGACGAGATAATCCAGGGCAATTATGATTTTCTGGCAAATGGTGTTCAGCGCAAAATGTTCCACCGCAATATCTGCAAGTAAATGGTAATGCGATATCTTTGTTGCACACCTGACATTTTGCCACTAAATCTCACACGTATTTTATATTAAAACATACATAAATTTATTTCTAGACATTAATCTAACTAACTGTTAATATAATTTTATCATAATTTATACTAAACTTATGAAAGAAACGGTTTTATATTACATATATCGCAATTCTCAAAAATAGGTTCGAATTTCTTATGAACATTACATAATATTCCCCGCATAGTAATAATCCTTATAGCCAGATTGAACATGGATACTATATCTTTAGGATCACTGTTATTAACCAACATATCAGCAATATTTGATGTGATCGTTCTTATATCCTTATCTTGTTCAAGGTTCACTACTATTCCCCTGATGCCCCTCATATAATTACTTATCGCTGCTTGACTTACATTAAGAAGCTTCGCAGCAGACTGCTGAGTAAGTCCATATTTTTCAATAAGCTCTTTAGCAATCATTGCCCTTAACGCAGGAATTACTGCCTTTGCTATTATTTCATCAGGTAATATCAATTAAATCACCTTAACGTCATCAATTTAAATATAACTTAAGTTATATTTAAATATACCGCTATTATTTACAAAAAGGAGTGAAAAATTATGACATTACTAGAAATAAAAAATCTCAAGGTAGCAGTAGAAGGTAAAGAGATCTTAAAGGGTATTAATCTGGCTATCAATCAAGGTGAAGTACACGCAATTATGGGTCCTAACGGATCGGGTAAAAGCACACTAGCTTATTCAATAATGGGTCATCCAAAGTATAAAATCACAGAGGGAGACATATTCTTTAATGGTCAAAGTATTTTACAACTGACTACTGACCAGCGTGCAAGGTTGGGGTTATTTCTAGCATTCCAAACACCACTAGAAATTCAAGGACTTCCTCTTGTAGGCTTTTTAAGAACTGCGTACAATATGATAGTAAGGCAATCAGGTGAAGTACAAGTATCCCCAGCGGAATTTATGAAAATTATTAGAGAAAAAATATCCATGCTTAATATGGATGAATCGTTTGCAAAAAGATATCTTAATGAGGGATTCTCTGGCGGAGAACGCAAAAAGAACGAAGTTTTGCAAATGTTAATACTCAAACCAAAACTAGCAATCCTAGACGAAGTTGATACAGGTCTTGACATAGACTCATTAAAAATTATAGCACAGGCTATAAATTCATTAAGGGATCAAAACAGATCAATACTAATGATAACACACTATCAAAGAATTTTGAAATATATAAAACCAGACTACGTCCATGTAATTCTGAACGGTAAAATAGTGGTATCTGGAGATTATAAATTAGCGGAAGAATTAGAAGCAAAAGGTTATGGATGGCTTACGCAACAATTTTTAACTAACTGAACTCTTCCTTACCTTAAAATGAGATTTTCAGATTAAGGAAAAATATTTAAAAATTCATTGATAAATACATCACCAAAGAGATAAATTCTTTAACTTGAATTTATATTATCTAATAGTGATATATATGGGATGTATCTTTGGTATAATATTTGAAGATATCATACATCCACGAATATTTCTAAGGGGTGTTATGTAATGGGCAGTATTAGTAAGGTTATAAACGTAGAACAAATTAAGGAGGATTTCCCGATACTCAAAAGAAAATTTTATGGCAAACCGCTCATATATTTTGATAATGCTGCTACGTCTCAAAAACCTAGGCAAGTGATTGAAGCAATAAGAAAATATTATGAGGAGCAAAATGCTAACATTCACAGAGGAATATATGCACTGAGTGAAGAAGCGACACAACTCTATGAAGAATCAAAGAAAAAAGTTGCGAGATTTATAAATGCTCGACGGTGGGAGGAAATAATATACACAAGGAATACAACTGAATCAATAAATCTAGTTGCTTATGCTTGGGGTTGGAGAAATATATCGAAAGGTGACAATATAGTGCTCACAGTGATGGAGCATCATAGTAACCTAGTCCCATGGCAACTTCTTGCACAAGAAAAAAAGGTAGAATTGCGTTTCATAGATATAGATGAGGAAGGTCTTTTAAAGGTTGATCAGGCAGAAAAACTTATCGATGAACATACTAAATTAGTTAGCATTACACACGTTTCTAACGTGCTTGGAACGATAAACCCAGTAGAGGAAATCGGACAAATCGCTCATGAAAAAGGAGCACTATTTCTTGTTGATGGAGCGCAATCAACACCTCATATGCCGGTAGATGTTAGAAACATTGGTGCGGACTTCTTTGCTTTCTCAGGACATAAAATGCTAGGACCTATGGGTATAGGAGTTCTTTATTGTAAAAGAGAAATACTGGAGAAAATTGGTCCATTTTTAGGCGGTGGAGATATGATTAAATCATGCTCATTGTTTGAATGCTCATGGAATGATTTACCATGGAAATTTGAAGCTGGAACATCTAATGTAGAGGGAGCAGTAGGATTAAGTGCTGCAATAGATTATCTCAATTCAATAGGAATGAAATCTATAAGAGAACATGAAAAAGAACTGACAAAATACGCTTTAGATCAAATGTCAGAAATTGAGGATATGAAAATATATGGTCCTAAAGATACAGAACTTAGAGGTGGAGTAATATCTTTTAACTTAGGTAATCTTCACTCTCATGATCTTGCATCAATCTTAGATTCAGAAGGTATAGCAATAAGAGCTGGGCATCATTGTGCACAGCCCCTCATGACACGATTAGGAGTAACGGCTACTGCACGAGCAAGCTTCTACATTTATAATGATATAAACGAAGTTGATGTTTTTATAGACGTTTTAAATAAAATAAGGAGGAGGTTAAAAATTTGAGTGATGATTTCTATTTGCAAATGGAAGAAATCCTAGATTATTATAAAAATCCTAAAAACGTTGGCATAATAGAGAATCCTGATATACATGCTGAGGATGATAACATACCATGTGGTGATCACAT
Source organism: Thermoprotei archaeon (assembly GCA_038881895.1). Lineage (NCBI taxonomy): Archaea > Thermoproteati > Thermoproteota > Thermoprotei > Thermoprotei archaeon. The sequence goes on along the minus strand of JAVZOV010000005.1, from coordinate 103,279 downwards.
AGAAATTTTCATAAAAATAAAGGATGGTAAGGTAGTTGACGCAAAATTCAGAGGACAAGGATGCATAATAAGTCAAGCTTCAGCATCAATGTTAATGGAAAGAATCGTGGGTATGAACCTTGAGGACATGAAAAAATTAACTAAGAAAGATATACTTAGTATGCTTGGAATAAACCTCTCTCCAACACGAATGAAGTGTGCTCTACTTTCACTCAAAGTCCTCAATGAAGGCATATCTAAATATGAAGGAAAAGAGTTCGATCTAGAAAAATACTTAAGAGAAAAGGTAGAAGAGGAGTGAACTACCCCTCGCTATCGCAAGGGGCTTCCAGCGTTTGTCTGGAGCTTTACGCTTCCAGTCGCATCTGCTGGTTTGCGGGGCTCACAGCTCCGCCATCCCATGCCTCTCATTAAGGCATGGGCTATGTTTATAGCCCTGTTCAAATCTCGGTTAGGAAACATTCCTAAACTTAAGTGCTACTCTGAGTTATTTAAGTTTAACGCAATTCATCCCCACCCTTGCGGATGGGGTCTTCTTGCAAGTTGTGATAAAGTTAAAAGAATTGATCAAGTCCTCCTTTTGCTGCCTTTTTTATTAACTGATCTTCTGTAATTCCTAATGGTTCAAGAACTCTTAACGCTACAGGTATTATTTGGTTAGTGATATAATAATCTATATCGACGATAGATTTTTCAGCATCGTCATAGAAAACGGCTCTCTCATATATTGGGCCCTGTCCTTTAGCGACAACATACCCTATCTTATCACCAACTCTGAATTTCCAACCTTTTTTAGAAAGCTGAAGAGCTATGGAAACGTGTGGAGCTCTTGCTTTATAATCCGATAAAGGTTTATCAAGACTTTTCCAGATAACTACATCTTTTATAGTGAACTCTTCATTCTTAAAAGCTTCTATCATTTCTCTCGCAACATCAACAGCTTGATTTACATTGCCTGTTATGAGAAGCACGCTCAAAATCCTTTCTTGTGTGCGTCTTGCATAATCACACCAATCTCCCCTAACTACTTCAAAGCCTGTTAAATCGAGTTCATCATCAATCGTAAGACCAGCATAACGTTTCTTTGCCTCAGTAAATAAAACACGTTTATAGATCGTCTCTAACTTAATCTCCATTCCTAACTCATTTTCAATAGCATCAATTAACTTATCTACATCCACACCTTTATACTCAACAAAGAGTGAATCAGTATCACCGTATATCACTTTTAAACCAAATTCTTTGTTAGCTAGCTCAGCAGCTTTAACTATAGTATTTCTACCCCAAGCTGTTATAGCCTCGGCGACCTCCTTCATATACCATCTAGAAGAAACCCACCCTACATAACCATACATTGCATTTGCTACAACCTTTATAGCACGCTCTTGAGACTCTAGAGCTTTTCTTTCAGGGCCTTCAGGTAATTCCTTTATACGTCTTTTAATCTGTTCTCTAGCTTCGAGCAATCTAAGTATTGCAGATTTATAAAGACCATCAGGTGAGACCCTAAATCTATGACCAACTTCAGGTGCAACGTACGCTTCACTAGATTCTTCTTTCTGCATTAAAGTATCTGGTGAAATATTGTACTTAGCTATTATGCGAGGATACATTGATGCAAAATCTAACACTGCAACATTAGTATGTAGTCCAGGACTTGGTGTAAAAACTATTGCACCCCTATACCTCTCATATGCAGATTCCACTTTACGCGGTATGACCTCATTAAGCTTCATTGAATGATACACTATATATCCATCAACTCTATGTCCAGGCGACGCTTTAAGCACATAATCCATAGGATATCCAACTAATGAGCTCAGATGTACAGTATAATCAAAGTATAATTTCCAAAGATCACGTAACGAGCTAATAAGTTTTAAAGCATAATCTTTAGCTTTATCTCTTTCACCACTAAACCACATATCATTGAGCTCTACATTCTCAATCACATTTCCTTTCCAAACACCATGATGAATACTCATTTCCTCAAGTGTCTTCATCTTAAGTTCAGGCATACCTTCAGCAATATCTCTTACATCAACATGAATTCTGCCAACTAATGATATGTGACCATATACTCCTCCCCTAGGCACATCACCATTCCTTCCAAGAGACAATCTTACCTTATTAACTTCGGCTCTTCTACTAAGATAATTGAAACTCCACCTATTCGTTTCCCATCCAATTACAAGGTCTGGATCATTCTCAGATACCAATTTAATTAACATGTTTATAATTTCCTTATCATTATCAGCTTCTATTATGAAGGGTTCATTATTATCAAACGCAACTGCAATAAAAGCTAATGGATCTTCATCAGGATCAGGAGTGCCAATTTTTCTAAAAGCAAAAAACATAACATACATCTCCTTTAACTTTGGCAACTGCTTATTCTCAACAATTCGAGGATTTCTAATCTCTTTGATTTCATATGGAATGTTAGTAATTTTCAAACTTTCAATAATTTCAGCATCGATCCAACTTGACGGTTTCAAATCTCTCGTTATGAAATATAGAAGACTAGGTCGTATATCAGAATTATACACATTTCCAACTCCCCGTAAGCTGTTTATCTTTTCAAGAGCCTTATCTTTGAAATCAGAATCTTTAAAGACAATTTCAACAACTTTAATAGGTTTTCCTAATCTCTTCTTCTCCACAATAGATATTCTTTCAAAAAATCCAGACAATGTGTTCCTCAAATTTTCCTCAAGCTCTTTAATAGGTACACCAACCGAGACCTCAACATACAAAAAAGGTTTAAAACTACCATCAACTAATAATACTCTCTCACCATCATCATTAACACACCAGAGCCAAATCTCATCCCTCTTAACATTGTTCCTACTAACAACCTCATGATTAATATCAATAATCCAGTAAGGCATCTCACTTATAAGATACCCGCAGAGCTTAAAAAGACTAGCTATAAACAATTTAACGAAACAGAATAAGCATACTAAACTTCTTAGCAAATACTTATATTTGAAGTTCTAGTTCTCTTAGTGGGTGATAAACAATGCCGCTAAGACCAGGAAGATGCTATAGATATTTAGATACACCGCCTTATACTAGGACTGAGTATATTGATGGTGCTCCACAACCAAAGATCAATAAGTTTGACATGGGCTCTCCAGGTAAACAATTTAGTATCCAAATAGATCTAGTTTCTGAAGAGAGTGGTTTAATTAGACATAACGCTCTAGAAGCAGCGCGTGTTATGGCTAACAAGTATCTTTCGGCAACGATAAAAGATGAAAACTATCATCTAAGAGTGGTTAAATATCCTCATCATATAATAAGAGAGAATAAAATGTTAGCTATGGCTGGTGCTGATAGACTTCAAGAGGGTATGAGAAGAGCTTTTGGAAAACCCACTGGTAGAGCTGCTATAGTCGACACTAACGATGTAATAATGACAGTGTGGACAGAGCCACAATTCATTAATGAGGTTAAAGAGGCGTTGCGAAGGGCATCATCAAAAATGCCTATGCCGTGTTCAATTATAGTTAGAAGCATTAAAAACAAAGCATCATAGATTTATTCTAATATTTGTTTGTTCATTTCTGATGCTAATGCTCCATCATACATGAAATCTTTTATTAACTTTCTAGCTTCCTCCCTTCTAGATCTGTGATTCTCTAAGAAATCATTTATCTTCTCTATCAATATTCTTTTCAGTTCACCAGTAAGCATCTTTCCTGATCTATAATCATCCTCAATCTTTTTTAATTTCGAATCATCAGGTTCGAATAGGAATTTAAGCCATTGAAATGATACATCTATATCTGGATTACCGCCTAATTTCCTATGGAGTTCTACTGTGGATTGACCACCTGAGAACGCATACCTCATAATCTTATACTCTACTGTTTTGGAATCATCGTGCAGATATATAGCAGTTTCTGGTTGCGATGCGCTCATTTTTCCTTCAAGCCCTGTTAATGGTGGAAGGAATTTGTTATGTATTGCAGCCGCTTTATAATAACCGAAACTTTCAGCGATATCTCTTTGTATTCTCCAATATGGATCTTGATCTATAGCAGCTGGTATTAAGCAACGTCTTTTTTCAAAAAACGTTGGTACTATTTGTAGTGCTGGATAAAATATCATACCTATATTAGTCTCATTCTTAAAACCAAAAACTGCCTTTACGAGCGAAAAATTAATTTTCTTAGCTATTTTTATAGCCAATGGATACATATTTTTTATGTATTCTGTATCTTTAAATATAAAGGTTTTATCAGGATCAAAACCTAAAGCTATTATATCCAGTGAGTTTTCATAAGCCCACTTACGCACATCATCTAAAGTAAAACTTTCCTCATCAAGGAATTTCTCATCATCAGTTAATTCTATATAAACATTCACGTTAAATTTCTCCTGCAACCACTTTGTCATTATAAAAGGTATAATATGCCCAATATGCATCGGACCACTAGGACCTCTACCAGTATAAAGAAAGAAACCCCTCCCCTTTTCGTAATCATCGAGAATCTTATCTAGATCTCTATGAGAAAAGAAAACATTTCTTCTGAGCAAAACATGCAAATCCTTCGCGTACTCTTCTAATCTTAGTCTTAACTCATCTGTAATTCGTTCAGTACCGAATTGCTTCATTAGTTTCTCATAATCAACCCTACCCTTCACTTCCCAAGGTGTCACAACAAACTCATTATTTTCTTCCTTCACCATACACTATCTTAATTATATAACCTTAATTTTAATTTATCTGAGCTTATAGATACCAATACAATAGAATATTCCAAGTAAAAATTAAGAGCTTTTTAAATACTAAAATTTATTTGTACGAAGTTTTTAATATTCATTGAAAAATAGAATGCGTCAAATAATTAAAGTATTAGATTTATTTTCAGGAGCAGGAGGATTTAGCGAAGGATTTAAAGAAGCTGGATTTAAGATAGTCGCTGGTCTAGATAATTTCGAAGCTGCAGGAAAGACATTTAAAGCAAATTTCCCTGATGCTGAATTAATATTAAGTGATATAAAGGAAGTGACATCAAATCAGATTGAATCTCTTATTGGTCAACCTGATGTTATAATAGGTGGACCACCATGTGAATCCTTCACATCAGCTAACTTTAAAAGAATGCCAGATCCACTTGATAGGCTTTATAAAGATCCACGTGGACAACTGACGTTACATTTTATAAGAATTGTTGGTGATCTGCAACCAAAAATATTCGTTATGGAGAATGTGATTCATATAGCTGATGGCATTTTAAAAGAACAATTAAAGAGGGAGTTTGCGCGTGTAGGTTATAAAGTTTATTTTAACGTTCTTGATGCTGAAGATTATGGTACACCATCCCTCAGAAGAAGAATGTTTATTTCTAATGTTGAGTTGCAACCCCAAAAATCTAACAGGCGAACAACAGTATGGGATGCGATAGGTGATCTTCCAGATCCTAAAAGTGATCATAACATTCCAAACCATGAGTACGTATCAGTCGGATATAGAAGGTTTAGGAAAATTTCTAGGTTAAAAAGAAATCAATCCATGATTAGTTTTGTTGGAGCCGATGGGAAAATGAAGTCAAACTTTATAAGGCTTGATCCCTATAAGCTCGCGCCACCAATTATGGGTAAATCTAGGTTCATTCATCCATTTGAAAATAGGTTGCTTACTGTTAGAGAACATGCAAGGTTAATGGGATTTCCTGATAACTTTATATTTTATGGCGGTAAAGATTCACAGTTTGATCAAGTCGGAGAAGCTGTACCTGTTCCTTTAGCTAAAGCAATAGCTGATTTTTTGCTTAGAAATATTAATTGGTAATTTATTATTTGTTTGATTGCGATGTCTGAGATAATACCCGTACTTCATAACATAAACAGTCCAAACAGGCTAGAAGAGTTCGTATCTATATGCACATCACTGGGATACAAAACTATTATAATTTCAAAGCCAATAGGTTCAGCAGCACAAGTAGGTATACCAGAAGCTTTTAAAATCGCAGTAAAAACTGGTGTAAAATTAATAATCGTCCCAGATCTAAAAGACATAAAAGAATTATTTCAAGGAGAATTTATGTTATTCACATCCCCGGAAAATTCCAACAATAAATTTAACCCAGAAGAACTTAAAAACATCGATAAAAATGTATTCCTAGTTTTTGGAGGAATGGAACCAGGATTAACAAAAAGAGAACTAGAATTAGGAAAAGCAGTTCATATAGGAGTACCTGGCATGATGAGCGTAATAGGATTAGCATCAATTGTGCTTTACCTTTTAAAAATAAGTACGGAAAAACCACTAAGTTAACAAAAGAATGTTAAGCTTCATACTTCAGTACAGTTATCTATCATTAACTATGTAACAGTCTTTCCACTATAATATCTCTAAATTTAATGTACGGGTCTATGAATATGCTCCACGATTGTGACGGATTTTTTACAGGTATTGGATTGCCTGATGTTTCCGTAGGGTAAGGATTTTTACCTACAGGTAACGCATATAGTTCTCTTGCATGAAACACTGTTGATTCTGATATTAATGCATCTAAATAATTCAGTAATATATCACCAATGAATTCTTTCTCATTTAATATGTGCGCTAAATCAATCAAATACGGTGTATCCCTAGGCCATACTACATACCCATGATATTCCTCATCTCCCTTAAAAACCCTACTACCAGTAGTCCTAGTTATTATTCCGAACGGCTTCCATTCGTTATTTAGCGAAATACGTCTATAAACTAGTAAATCATTTTTCATCATAGTCCAAATTTCATCCAGCATATTTCTATTAAATATCCATGGTACAGTTGATACGGACACAATGCTAGTTGATGAGGATATAGCATCTTCTATATCATATTCAAGTATCACTGCATTATTCAATTTGTTTGTGTCACGATTCCAAAAAAATTTTACGTAATTTTTCTTCCCACTTTTTAGTAACCTATTAAGAATATCTGAAACATTATCTACATCATAACCTTCTGATTGCAATTTTTTAATAAGCCACAACGTTTGATCTAACATCTTTAGCCACATTGCATTAATTTCTGGGAGTAAAATCGTTGGTAACGATAAATACTTTTCGATGTCTCTTCTTTTCTCCCATAATTCTCTTATTGAATCTATGCTCAATCTGCTAGGCACGCGATAAATAAAACCATCAATATTCACACGTATCATAGTGTCTATCCAGCTTTGACATGCCACAGTTCTAAGAAGCCCTGTTATCTCATCTATTTGTGTAAACATGTTTTTTGTATTGCTCCATGCTGCTATCATGCTACTTACATTGTCTAAGAGGATTAATGCTTCTTTTGCATCCCAATATTCTGAGAGAAATTTGAGATAATTGAGAATCCACTTAAGTGTTCCATCAACTGTATAGGAACAAGGAAGCTTATCTTTATGCATAATAGTGATCGGTAGAAGGCCTATTTCTTTACTTAACATTAAGGACATTATCCTCAATACTTCCATGATCCATTTTTCTCCTTTTAATCTTGTTAGTGCCATGAAATTATTGCTGATTGCTTCCATCAAATCTCTAACCCATACTGACCTAAACCACCATGCGCCAGCCTCTGGTAAAATTATATTAAAGGATTTTGCACGTATTCCCAGAGTATGTAATGTTGAAATCAAACCAAATAAAGCATTATCAAAATATTCAACACCCAAGGAGATGTCTAAAAATTTATTGAACACTTGCTCTAACTCTATATTACTCACAGAATACGTTTTCCCTATTCTTGAGGTGTTATTAATCAAATAAACTATGGCATTAATGGAAATCTTATTACCTTCAACTTCAAAAAAGCCTGGTATGTATAATGTTTTAACGTGCGGTCTAAATATTACACCCTTTTCACTTTCTTCACGAGCACCATCACCTAATTTATAAATCCATTGTAATAAACATTCTTTCAATGAGAAAAGGGGTTCATTACCATCAAGCATTATTTTTAGTTCATAATTCTTTCGATTTATGAGTAAGTAATTTTTACCTATCTCTTTTATATTGTGTTCATTAGGTGCAGAGTTATCATAAACATGTCTCATATCTATAAAGGGCGCAATTTTGGCACGCATCGGCTCACTAGTTTTTATATCGATTTTTAATTGTGCAGCTTCAATGAGGTCTATTAACTTATATGTCAATGAAATGGTGTTATTATTAATGACATAATTGTATGTTACTTCGTTAGGTTTTATGATTAAATTAACAGGTTTTGGAGCCGTGAATTTATCCTCATTGAATACAGAAAGCGCAAATCCATCAATAATCTTCCAATTATCATCATTCAATAGTGCATTGAAACCTTCATAGCTGTAATCTCTGTTAGGTACTATGTACTCTGTAGAGTTTATTATCGTTTTAACTGAAAAACATGAGAATCCTAATTCTGCAGTGGGTGTTCGTAATAAAAATCGTTTAGTTCTAGGATAAAACCAATCAGGGTCCTCCTCAGCATTAACCATTATTCTAGGCATAATATTTTTTTCGTAACTTATCGTGTTTTTCGAAGTGTGAGTTTTCATTTTTCTATTCTATTTATTCCTCTCTGTTTATTTACTTTTCGTAAATATTTTTATTAGCTTTTAATATAATGAAACACCAATTGTGATCTTTCGCAGTATTATTAACTGCTCACTGTCCTTTGTAAAAAATCCAACATGAAGATATCTATAATTTCCTTCTAACGTAAACCATACATACATAACTGACGCGCTACTAGGTTTAAATTTCTTTTCAATGAAGTCTTCTAATGTGGTCCTAACAATATTCCAATCATTAGGATAAAAATACGTAACATAACCATCCATATATTCTATGTTAGCATTACATCTTGATACAAACTCAGCCTTTATACCAAGCTCTACTAATCTATTCATTACGTCATTGCGAGCCTTATCTTTTTGAATTACTTGAGGCTGTGATGGTGCAGGATAGGACATGTTCACCACCACGATTATGGCAGTTGTTTTATTTAAATCTAACCCAACACTCTATTACATTTCTCATAGAACCTTAAATAAACTAACAAAAATAAGCTTATTATACATAAAGAATTCAGATGTACTGAAATGATTAGAGTGGTAGTTGTTGAACCAATTTATGAATTCAACCTTGGAATGATCGCAAGAGCTATGAAAAATTTTGGGTTTAGTGATTTATATCTCGTGAACCCCAGATCACTGGGTGAAGAGGCTCGAAAATATGCTTCTCATGCCGTAGACGTTTTAGAAAATGCAAAAATAGTCAAAACACTTAGCGATGCTATTAAAGATACAGACCTATCAATAGCGACAACAGGAGTAATAGGAGGAGATTATAATGTATTGAGAATAGCGGTACCAATCCAAGGACTTAGCAATCTAATTAATTACTATGGCAACGTAGCATTAGTTTTTGGCAGAGAAGATCACGGGTTAAGCAATGAAGAAATAGCACTATGTGACATGGTTACTACAATACCATCATCAGAAGAATACCCTGTAATGAATCTCTCACATGCAGTAGCAGTAATACTTTATGAACTCACTAGAAATAAAATAAAAATAAAAAAATATAGGTTAGCCAAAAGAGAAGAGAGAAAAATGATAGAAAGATTTTTTATCGAAACTCTTAAGCACACCAAAATCCAGGCACATAAAATCCGCGCATCAGAGTTAGTGTTTTCCAGATTACTATCAAGAAGCTTCCTCACAGGTAGAGAAGCTTACACACTAATAGGGTGTTTCAGAAAAATTTATGATTTAGTAACAGCATGCACATCCAAAGAAAATTTAACAACATAGATCATCTCAAAAAACGATTCTTCTACAACGATTTCAATATTATTATACAAAGCACACTCATTCAGCTTCATTTCTTACATGAAACTCAACAAGAAAACTCATGTTTTCAACCGTAGGATGAATTACAAATTCTTTTTATAACATAAAGTTTTAAAATACCAATTTATTTATAGTAAAAATAGCTGAGAACTACATGGAACTAATAAAAAAGCGTTCTTTAGAGATTATGCTCGAAAGATTAAAAGATTATGAAAATCCTAAACCAGAGTTTGAACAATACTCATTAACAGCTTCCGATGCTGCTAAAATTCTGTGGATATCGTTAGATGATATACATGGTAAAATAATATTGGATCCAGGATGTGGACCGGGACGTTTGTTAATAGGCGCAGCATTACTCGGTGCTCATTATGCAATTGGTATTGATATTGATCGAAATGTTCTTCAAATAACTAAACATAACGTAAAAATATTTAGCTTAGGAGCTATTATTGATGTAATAGTATGTGATTATTCTTATCCTTGTATAAGATACGTTGACACAATTATACAAAATCCTCCCTTTGGTGTCCAGAGAAAACATGTGGACAGGATTTTTATTGAGAGTAGTTCAAGAATTGCCAATGTAATATATTCAGTGCACAAGGCATCAAGCTCAGATTTTCTTTTAAAATTTTACGAGAAAAACATGTGTAGGGTCGAGAAGGTATTCAAATCAACAATACTACTTAAGATGACAATGAAGCACCACAAAAAAAGGTTATATAGGGTGCAAGTTGAAATTTATAAAGCTGTGGTGCAAAGAAAGTGAGCCGCAGAACACCCCAAACAAAAAAACTTGGAATATACATGCCTGGTATCCCAGTTGGCGTAATAGAGGAATTCTTGCCAGGTGAAGGATTAGTAGAAGATAATGGATACATATATACTGTAGGTGCAGGTGAAGTTGAATTAGATTTATCCTCAAGAACTGCAAGACTCAAACCAATCAAAAAACTGTTAATACCAAAAGTTAATGACATAGTAATAGCTGTTGTTTTAGACCACAATAGAGATCATGCCAATGTAAAAGTAATAGGTATCGAGAAATCTCAAGAATCCATTATCGACGTAGAACTAGACGGATTATTACTTTTAAGAAGCAGAAAAACCTCATTAGAAATCAGAAACTATGACGTTATAAGAGCAAAAATAGTAGCAGATACCATACCACTGATACTGGAAATCAACGACAAAAAATTAGGATTGATATATGCATTATGTCCACAATGTCCTGGAGAACTAGTAATAAAAGGAAGGAAAATAACTTGTTCTCAATGCGGATTTATCGACAACAGAAAACCAGAAGAACCAAATTGGTTCAGAAAAGTACAATAAATTTTTATAAAAACTGCTACTAATCTTAGTTCTGGATTGACGGAAATAAGTGAAAGGCTACAGGATAATCCAAGCTATCTATTCCAAGAATTCAAAAATAATACAAGGCCTTCATCGGGCAACTCTATATATCAAAGCGCTAGAGTTATATTATACTATAAATTTTCAGAATAAGGCAGGGTGCAAAATATGAAGATGAAAATTCTAGAGAAAGGAAACAACTCAATACTCTTAGAGTTTAGAGACACTGATATTGGATTTTGTTATGCTATAGTTAAACAACTCTTAACAGACAAAAGAGTTCTTAACGCATGGGCAAACAAACCTCACCCATTAGAACCAATAATAAAAATGTACATACTCACAGACGGAACTGTAACTCCTAAAAACGCACTTCAAGAAGCCTTGAGCAAAATTGAAAATTCTTTACAAGAATTAAAGCAAGAATTTATTAACGCATTAAACAAATGAAACACGGATTACGAGCCCTAGGGTTTTCAGCAAGAAACATAAACGACAAAAAAATAATAATAGGAGTATTGCTCCGCGAATTCATAATAGAAGGGATAACAGTTTATCTACTTAACAAAAACAATTATTCTACAACGCTAAAAGAAAGAATAATCAAAGATAAATATTACATACAAGCACACATCATATTATTCGATGATGAACACTTTGAACAAAATGATCTAAATCAAATTCTATCACAATTAGGTAAACAATCATTAAAAATTAGTGAACTAAAACAGAAAAACATTCATACGAGATTAGAACTATTAGCACTTCAAGCATGCTCATATGCAAACATAATACTTAACTCACTAAACCCCGCATTATTAAAACAACTTTATGAAGAAAAAATCACTTAATACGAATAAACTCTTCTTACCCTTTCAAAGAAGTCTCGTATAAAAATAAGCGAGAGAAAAACTTTATTCTTAATGCTGAATTACCTCATTCCAAAAATAGGTATTTATTACTGTGTGATATAAAAATGCGTGGAGGCTAAATAGGGATGAAGTTCTGTCCAAAATGTGGTAGCATAATGAAGCCCGAACGTAAGAGTGGGAAAGTGAGATTTATGTGTCCTAATTGCGGATATGTGGAAGAATCAGAAAGACAAATCATAATATCATCTGTATTATCAAAAACCCAAAAGGATATACTAATAAGTAATGATAACACAGATAGTTCCACATTACCAAAAACTAGAGTAGAGTGCCCTAAATGCGGTAATAATGAAGCTTACTGGTGGATGATACAAACACGTTCAGCTGATGAGCCACCGACTACGTTTTATAAATGCACAAAATGTGGGCACACATGGAGAGATTACAAATAGTTCGGCAGGAAAGCCTAGAACTTTAGTTCTGGGATGAATTGCTGAAAGGTTTAAATGTGATGAGCTCTCCTTTGTTTGAGCGTGTCGCTCAAATGAGGCTCGGATGTCCAAAATAAGGTTCCGAGCTGAATTGGCACAGCCCTTAACTCGGTACGATGAAGCACGAAACTGAAAAACCGAGAACCTTCTGACTTTAGTTGATGAGAGTGTCAAAAATAAGCAATAAAGCAAAATAAATCTTAAACATAACCTCTTCGATGTAACAAAATTTTATGAAGTTATTATTAATGCGTTCTATTAATCTCTTGTAAAGTTACGATTTGTTAATTTTATGAACATTGCTAAATAATTTTTTATTAAAGCTTTTATACTTATTTGTTAAAAGTATTTTGGTGAGTAAAGTTGTTAAAATTGTCGCTCGAGGATCCTAAAACATTTGTAGCTATTCTAGATGCGATCTCAACAATAATAGATGAGGCTGTATTTATTGCAAACGAAGAAGCACTAGCATTACGAAGTCTAGATAGTGCACGTAGTGCAATGGTTGATGTAAGGCTACCAAAACAATTTTTCACAGAGTATGAAGTCTCAGGTCAAGTAAATATAGGAGTGAGAGTGAAAGACTTAATAAAGATTTTAAAGTTAGGAAAAAGAGGAACCACAAACTTTGGACTCGAAGTCCCAGAAGGATCCAACATCATAAAATTAAAGTTCATTACTAAATCATCAGTCAGAACATTCGAACTTCCATTATTAGACCTTGCACTCGAACAAATACCTGTACCAAAAGTGAAATATGAGGCCACTCTAAAAATTGTTACTGATGAATTTTACGATGCCGTAAAGGCATCATCAGCTTTCAGTGATAGTATCGAGTTTAAGGCTACAAAAGATAAATTCATAATTTCATCGGGCAGTGAAAAAGGTCGTGGAGCCACAGAATATTCACGAGACCAGTTAATTGATTTAAATGTGGAAGCTGAAGAAGTTGTCTCAGCATACTCATCAAACTATCTGCTTGACATGGTTACTTATTCAGAATTATCAGAAGTACTAGAAGTAAGCTTCGCGTCTCGCAAACCTGCAAAATTCTACTATAGCCTGATAAATGGTGGAGAACTAACATTCTATGTAGCACCAAGGACAGAAGTTTAACCATGTACAATATTTTTGAAACAGAAGATTTAATAAAATACCCTTTTATTGAGGAAGCTCGCGAATATGTAAAAAATAAAGGCTTAAGCATAGAAGATGTTTTCTCTACATCAGAGCTCAAGCCAATATTAAAACGTGCATATGAACGCATAATTGACGCTATCAATAAAGGTATCGTACCTTATAAAAAAATAGATCCCTCACTAATGGATGAAGAAATACTTTCATTCCCAACAGCAATACTTATAATATCAATAGTTGGAAACGATCAATTGGCATACAAATATGCAGTTGCGGAATCAAAAAAAGCTGAAAAGTTATTTAAAAAAGAAACACCAGAGAAGCTCATTTACATAGGAAGATCATTAAACTGGGATACTGACATAGAGGAAATAAATGGTACAAAATACCTACTAATAAACGTTATCACTTACATCTCATTAGCTTCATCATTAAGCGGCGAAAACTGGTCGTTATCTATGCAAACATTATCTAAGGGTTATGTTAAATTATTACCACGTGATTATGCTCGACTTCTCAGCGAAGGGGTAAAACAACACATATTAAATTTATTTAACCCAATAGTTAATGTTAATTATTCTGGAGCTACAGAATACATCGAAGAGCTAATAAGAATATCTGGGGAAAAATTCAAACAAAGTTATTCAACCACTGAATTAAAAAACGTAAAAGAAACATTTTATCCACCATGCATTAGAGTAATGCTAGGAGAATTAATGGCCGGGAAAAATCCCCCTCACTTAGCCAGGTTCTCTATAGTTACGTTTCTCAGAAGCGTTGGCTGGAATTCAGAGGACGTAATAAAACTCTTTACAAGAGTAGCTGATTTCAACGAAAGAATAACTAGGTATCAAGTTGAACACATATATGGATTACGAGGTTCAAAAACAGTATATAATATGCCAAGTTGTAGCACACTTAAAGCTGCAAACATATGTTATGCAGGTGATGATCCAATATGTGCTAAAATTAGACATCCATTACAATATGTTAGAATATCATATAAAAAAGGCGAAGAGCATGAACCAAAAGGAGTGGAATAATTTTATTAAAAGCTTATTCATGAAGTATTACAAGGATAATTTCTCTTTAAACAACATAGTAATCGATAGATTCGAACAGCGAGAATTTGGATTTCGTAGCTTTGATAACATAATGCAACGGCACTTTTCATTTAAAACACCGGACGAACTCAGAAAATTTATCATTGATTTAGTGCCATCTGATGTATATTTTTCTAGCGCATTTTATCAAAAACCAGATGAAAAAAACATGGATCTGAAAAATTGGCTTGGAGCCGAGCTCTCATTTGATATTGATATAGACCATGTACCTACAAAATGCAAAAATGAACATGATTGGTGGCAATGCAAAGCATGTCAATTTACAGGAAAAGGCACTATACCCCTTAAATGTCCAAACTGTGGAAGTGAATCAATAGAAAGCTGGAACTGGATTTGCGACAATTGTTTCAATGAAGCAAAAGAACAAACACAACTTTTAATAGATGAATTCTTAATCTCAGACCTAGGATTATCACCAAGCGAATTAATCATCTCATTCTCAGGACACAGGGGCTACCATGTCAGAGTAAAAAATCCTGAATATGAAAAATTAAACGTAGAAAGCAGGGGAATGATCGTAGAACACATCTCATTACCTACCACTGAAAAAATAGTCAAACAAATTATAAATGAACTATCCAACAGAAACAAAAGCCTTAGGTTCTCTTTTTATACACTAAACTCTGAAGGTTGGAGAGGACGAATAATGAGAGGATTATACGAAATAATCTCAGGATACACTAAAGAAATGTTAAATGAACTGGGCATCGACAATGAAGATATTGATTACATAATAAAGTCAAGGGATCGCATACTTGATCTACTTACCAACGAAAACTCACAACTTAGATCACGCGTCCTTGACCGTTTTAAATCAACTGAATCATTAATCAACGAAGCAATAAAAAGAAAAAAAGTATGGATTGATGAAAGAGTAACTAAAGATGTAAGACGATTACTCAGATTACCAGAAAGCTTACACGGATCTACAGGATTCAAAGCAAAAATAGTAAGCTATTCGGAACTAGATAAATTTAACCCATTAAAAGATGCAATAGTTTTCAGAGGTGATGAATTTAAAGTAATTATAACTGATCCACGAGTACATAAAATAACAATAGATGATTATTACTTTGACGGAACAATCATTGAAAAAAATAAACCAATATCACTACCACTACCAACAGCAATATATTTAATATTAAACAAATACGCTAAACCAATAGGGTGGAACTAATGTACCAGGAAATCTTTCAAAAACTAAAAAAAGAGCTTGAAAGCGAAGAACTACAAGAATTACCAAACGATTTTTACGAAAAAATTGAAAGATACATAGCATCACTCAAAAAGAAAATCAAGGACCCTAATCCTCTATGCTCAAAAATAGCATCCATTGAACTAAAAAATGTTATTATTATGACTAACAAATTAAAAGAAATAAGAGAAATCAAAATGGCACATAAACAACTAAAAGAAATAACAAAGATCGCTTTAGAACAAAAAATTATGGAACAGGAAAGTAGGGAAGAAGAAATCACAATCAAAAAAGAAACAGAGCCACGTGAAAAAGAAGTAGTTAAACAACCAATAATACCAGCTCGCCAACGTGGGTTACTCTTAGTACGAGTTTTTGATGATGTACCTGAAATAAGTGATACAGACGGATTTATATATGGGCCTTTTCAAAAAGGTGATGTGGTATATCTGCCAGAGGAGATCGCCATGACGCTCATCACACGTGGCATAGCCCGTAAAGTTCAGGATGAATTAGAGGAGGGGATAAAATTTGAAAATACCGGATGAAATAACAACATTTTGTCCAAAATGTAAGGCCCACACCCCGCATAAAGTAATACTCTATAAAGCTGGAAAAAGACGCAACCTGGCGCAAGGACAAAGAAGATTCCTAAGAAAAAATGAAGGATATGGAAGCAAAAGAGCATCAGAACAAAAAAGATTCGCAAAAGTGACCAAAAAACAAGTTATAAAATTAGTATGTAAAAAATGCGGATACACCCTACATAAGACTGGAATAAGATTAAAGAAACTTGAAATAGTACAAGTAAAAGGGTGAAATAAATGAAAAAAACTAAAATACTCTTCCCAACACCAAAATCTAAATTCCTAAAAATTAAATGCCCAGATTGCAACAACGAACAAATCATCTTCAGCCATCCATCAACAACAGTAAACTGCAACGTTTGTGGACGCGTTCTAGCAGAACCCACTGGAGGAAAAGGAAAACTTTACGGAACAATAATAAGCGAATATTGATCCAATAAGCTTTGAATTTTCATCTAGGTGCATCCAATTTTCACCATTTCGACTGAAAAAGCAAAATTCCTATTAGAAGAATTGAACTCTTTTTCATCTAGAAAAAAAGTTTTTCAGTTGTAATCAAACCTTAAATAATAGGAATTATTTAATCATAGGGAGTAAACATGAGTGCACCTCATGAAAAACGTCTTCCAAATCATGATGAACTAGTAATAGCAACAATAACTAGAACGTTAGATAAAGGTGCTTATGCAAAACTTGATGAATACGGGATAGAAGCTTTTATACCACTTACAGAAATAGCATCAGTAAGAATAGATAATATCACGGATTTTATAAAAATAGGACGCAAATATGTATGCAAAGTAATCAGGACAGATCCAGTAAAAGGTCACGTAGATGTTTCAATAAAAAGAGTATCCAACAGTGAACGTGTATCAAAAATGATAGAATGGAAACGTAAACAAAAAGCACTAAAACTATTAGAACTAGCCTTAAACGACATTCCAGATTCAAAGAAAATACTCAGTGAATTAATACCTAAACTAGAAGAAAGATTTGGGGATTTATACTCAGTTTTCGAAAAATCAGTATCAGAAGGAATCAGCGTATTAAAGAAAGCTGAAATACAAGATCCAATAGCAGAAAGAATATATAAAATCGCTACAGAGCGTATAAAACCAAAAGAAATCAACATAATAGGAGAGGTCATGCTAATGTGCTTTGATCCGGATGGGATAGAAAAAATCAAGAAAGCCTTACTTACAGCAAAAATCACCTCAGAAAAAGCAGGAGTAAGAATAACAATAGCAAGCAAAGGCGCACCATATTATCGTGTAACATTTACTGCACACGATTATAAAACCACAGAAACAGCATTCCAAATATTCCAAAACGAAATATGCAAAATAATGAAAACATTATCAGCATCCAGCATATGTGAGTTCAAAAGAATTGAGAGTGGTTAATATGAAGAACAAAATACTCAAATGCATGAAGTGCGGACAATACACAATATCGAACAAATGCCCCAACTGCAACTCAGTAGAATTAAAAACACCACACCCATTAAAATTTTCACCAAACGATAAATATAACATAATTAAATACTATTCAATAATACAACGAAAAGGAATAGAAATCAAAATAAATCAAAAAATTTAATTATTATTACTGTATATAACTTTGTACACAAGCACATATCCGTTCGGTGATGATGCATAAACCAACTTAAAATTAGTTGGCTGTGGAATATTTACGTTATAATACATCTCTCTAACACCAGGTATTCTATTAAATAATAACCTATATAACGTGACATTATCTGCTTTTGAACCGGTGGGTAGAGGTATTGATCTTCCACCCCCAAGCGGAACATAATTAATGAAGTACTGATTAATTTCGGTATCATTATATCCTGCAATGCGAGCCATCCAATAACTCTTTTCGAAATCGCCAGATAATGGTATGAAAATACCTCGGTACTGCGGGTTAATATTACCTAAATCAAAGAAACGCTCAAACACCACAACATAATTAACATGATAACGTTTAAATATTCGAAGCGCAACAGTTTCATTACTCATATATGCTATAGCAATTTGCTGCACTTGAGTAAAGTTCATGTTAGCGTTATCCGCTAACGTTGAAAAACCAGTATTCACTGTAATCCAATAACCATAGTCCCACCATGAAGCTATCACAGAATTTCTAGGTAAGTTAGCTTTCATCCATGCTAATGCAGCAAGCCAATCAGTATCAAAACTTCCTCCTTCAGCAGCAACTATCGCTTGAGGTTGATTAGAAGACGCAAACGTATATGGTGTAACCGCAGTAGATAAGATAAGTATAACCATCAGAGAAATTATTATAATACCTATTATCGATCTATCAAACTCAGGCAACTTACTCCTCTTCCTAATGACTGGTTTAGACATCATATTGAAATAACTCGACACGGTAGCTGAAAATCCTACACCACCTACAACAGCCATCGCAGGCACACTGAACATCGTGAGACGCACCATGGAGCTCGCAACATGCATTGCGCTTATCCCAAAAACAAACATGAAAATGTCATCCAAAGAACCACGTCGTAACATTATATAAAAACCAAGAGGTACAAAGAACACTAATACGTTAAGATCCAGGAAAAATGTGTACCAAGTTGCAGTGACGTGCTCACCTACCGATTCAAACCATGCTGTAAGCGGTGTTGCGGCCTCACGATAAAATGGGTTCAGTGCAACCATAAGTTTACCTGCTATAGGACCTATTACACCAAAACTTTGTAATGCAAGTGTTATGCCAAACACAATAACGCCTACAGTGGTTATTTTCAGTATTGTCCTTCGTGTCATAATTTCAGTTCTGTAGACTAGTTCATAAATAATAACCATTGCTATAGCAACCCACGTGATCACAGAAACGCCAGACTTAAGGAAAATACTAGTCCTAGGAATCTGTTCTACTGCCAATAACCCAAGACCCATTGTAACCAAGTATGAATATCCAAGCTTTCTGGTATACTTGCCCAATATCATTGCTACGATAACGAAAAGTCCTGGAAGATTAACAACATATATATAAGCTCCCCATATAAATGTTACATACCCAATTAAAATACCAGCTACAATAGCATTCACTAACGAACCTCTCTTGTATGCTCTTATAAAGAAGTAAAATGATAATATTATGAACGGTGAAGCAATAGGATCATTGTCAAAAAATCCATAAGTGCTTCTCTGTATTACTGACGGAGCAACAGCATAAACAAGGCCTGCAACAATACCTGCACCATCACTATGAACCTCTCGACCTAAAAGATACAATGCAACTACAGTAAAAGAGCTAAAGACCACAGGAATTAACGTGACAACAGATAACATACTAGGATGAAAACCGAGACTAGTTATTACCATATAAATAAATGCACCAGTAAAAGGCACTCCTGGTTGAGCAGTGCTACCAAAACTCCTACCAGCAGGATACCAAAATAGTGTATCATTACTCCAGGTAAACCAATCATAAAATCCTTTCAACCCCCTCTCATAAATCCATTGCGCTTGATAATAATGTATATAAGGATCATACTCATTCAGGTAAACACCATACTGAGCTGGAGTGACTCTTAACATAAACGCTACGATATACAGTAACGTTAGAATTACAAATATAAGCACTGCATGACCACTGGGTCGAGGAACACTCCCTAATCTCTTAGAGACAGTCGAAAATAAACCTCTAAATTTCTCCCTGATCCTTCTGATAGACATGGAGGTTCACACCCATTATATTTACTCATACTTATAACCATTTCTCACCTTAATAACAGTTTCCTCATTATATCCTGAAATTACTCTCATGTATCCACTGAGATACAGATCAACACCAACATCTCCAGTATCAATATAAAACATCTTCGTTCTCAAAATCTTACTCTTAGTAGCCACAATAATTATATTTTCCTTACCAACAGCCTTTATCACATCAGAAGGAATCTGAACATTACCCCTCCCAAAAATAAATCCCTGTGAACCTGTTGGTGAAACGACAATAAAAATTCTAGAACCCAAATTCTTTCTAATAAAAATTCTAAGAAACTCAGCATCAGCATCAAGCATAACAATCCTCCTACCATGATAAACATCAACACCGAGCAAAGTTTTAGGAAGACCTAAATGATCTGCAATAACTTTGGTAGTAGAACCAGGACCCATAATGTAAAAAGCATTCTCATCAATATTCTCACTAAACCACTTAGCAATAGAAACCTGCTCCTCGTACTCATCCTGATAAGTAGGAACTTTTGACCCCTGAATAAGATAAGAACGGACCGTACGCATATACCCAATCAATGAAATCTTTAATTCACCACCCCTATACTTTCCCTCATCTATATCTAAGACCTCCCCCATCTCTACATTACCTAAACCATTAATATAATCAGCGAGAATATTCGCAGCCCCCTCAGGACTAATTGCAAAAACGCCACTAAACATCTTAACACCAGCCGGAACACCAATCACTATAGCACGAGTATCAACAGCCTCATACACATCCTTAGCCGTGCCATCACCACCAACAAAAACTATCACATCAACGCCAAAAGCATCAAATGCTCTTACACCATTAATAGTATCATAACGGGTGGACGGTTCTTGAGGATTATATACAACATCATAAGAAAAACCAACACCTTTAAGTTCATTCTCACCCATATCAGAACCACACGTAATGAACATTATATCACGATGAACCTTATACTTCAAGTGCTCCAAAAACCTTCTAGCCCTCAAAGGAGCCCACGGTCTTATACCCATTGAAAGCGCTCTTTTAGCAACCTCCATAGTAGTACCCTTAAAAGCTAGCGGTCCACCCAAACCAGCAATAGGATTAACAACAAACCCAACCTTCATCACCTACCACAAATAGTCGCGCAGATAAAAATATAACTATTTAGAAAATATATTCATTGGAGGGTAAAACTGATGACACAAAATATAGAAACTCCTGAAAATTACAGATATTCAAAAACTCATGAATGGGTCAAGATCGAGAAAGACATAGCAACCATCGGAATAACATTCTATGCCCAAAAGAAATTAAGAGATATAATCTACGTAGAATTACCAGAAAAAGGGAAAACAATAAAATCAGGTGAAACAATAGGAACAATAGAATCCGTAAAAGCGACCGAAGAGATTTACACACCTATTTCAGGAACAATAATCGACATAAACACAGAACTAACAACATCACCAGAACTAATTAATAAAGATCCTTATGGAAAAGGATGGATAGCAAAAATCAAAATATCAGACCCAAACGAAACATTAAAACTTATGACAGCAAACGAATATAAATCATACATCACATCCATAAAGTAAAACAAAAACTTAAGAAATAGAAAAGGCACACAAAATGGTCAATGCTCTCCTTGCATGCATGGGTTTTATAAAATGTAAACAATGCAGCTAAAGATAAACACAGAGCACTGGTGTGGCGGGCCCGCTGGGATTTGAACCCAGGATCTCAGGCTCCGCAGGCCTGCGTCATAATCCATGCTAGACTACGGGCCCAATTTTTCCTATCCGAACATTTATATATTTCTTCCTTTCTGTTTTCTTGACGGATCTGAAGATGTTTAGTTATAACGAAAACCTTCCTGCCCTTTTTAGGACGGAGAGAATGTCAGAGATGTGTCTTATGAGGAAGATTCTTAAATTTTAGATACATTCTCCTGAACTTGTTAGCTTTTTATCGTGATAATTTTAAATCTTCTTTGGTTATATTGATTTTGGTGATAAAATGTTTAAGGGTAATGGATTGGGTAAGGTGATGTGAATGTCGATTATAGAAAATGTACTATTGATTACAGCCATGACTGTTCAAATATATTCGGTTTTGAATCCAATAAGCGTAGTACCGTTTTATATAACTGTTACATCCAGTATGGATCCAAATGAGAGAAAATCTCTAACCAAAAGAAGTTTTGTCATAGTTTTAGGTTTGTTGGCGTTGTTTTCATTAGCTGGTGGTCCATTTTTTATGATATTAAACATTAGTATTTCGGGTTTGAAATTTGGGGGCGGTATAATACTTATGATACTAGCGATAGATACTTTAGGGGGTTTTTCAAGGACAAAATCTATGTCTGAGGAAGATGTTGCAGTAGTACCGTTGGCTACACCGTTGTTGGTTGGTCCAGGCACTATTACAACGCTCTTGATATTGAGTTCTCTTCATCCAATATATCTAGTATTTTTATCAGCAATCATAGCTGGTTTGTTATCTTATGTAACACTTAACGTATCGCACGTCCTAGTTAAAATATTAAGGAAGAGCGGGACTGTGGCGTTAGCTCGTCTAATGTCTATCATACTTGCTGCGTTCGCAGCTGATATGATACATTCTGCATTGGTGGATTGGAATATCGCAAAATAATAATTTATGAAATAATAATTATTATTTTATAAATTCATAGATACCTTTAAATTTCTTTAGTGTTATATATTAGTTAAGAACATCTGAGGTGCCGATGATGGTTCGCAAGAAATATCCGGTTAACGATGTACTTAAGAGTATAATAAATGAAATCACAATGAATCATGAATTTCAGCCGTATGAATTATCGAAGATCGTTATTAAGAGACTAGAGGAGCTCGGTTATTATACTGGACATGTGACTATTAAGAGAGTGTGGCGTATTTATGAAGCAATTAAAAGTGAGAATGGCAGTAATGGCATTCGTAAAATGAATCCCCTCCATATTAGAGAGATTGAATTACTTTAAAAACAATATTTTTTAAATTAAAATCCTTCAATTTTCTCTAACTGTCTAATAACATAACTTCTAATATCTCGTGCAGATGGTAATTCTTTAACAAGCTTACCGTTCTTTATTACTGGTTTTAATAATGGTTCCATTTTTCCACCGCATCTGGGACATTTTTCAGGTGGTTGATCTGACTCTAGACGTATTTCATCATACATGCAGTCTTGGCAACGATAAACTTGTTTTCTTCCTGGGAATTTACCTCTTTTAGAGAATGGTTTTCCATTGATTTCTACAATGTCAAAAGCGAAATCGATTGAGGGAGGAAATGCTATAGAAGTGCCAATTCCATAAATGTCAACAAGATCTTTCGTAGCTTGGATTTGATATTCATCAATACCACTACTTAACACGATCTTAGTATTATGCAACCCTTTCATGTTAAGAATCCAACGTATCTCACTTAAAAGCTGCCTTATATCTCCTTTTCTGGATCTTGGAGTGTCTATACGTATACCGTAGAGCTTTTTACCTAATGTATCGGCAGCCATCCAAACTTCAGTTCTTTCATCGAACATGGTATCACACAAAGCAATTCTAGGAACAGAGGGGTCAACAATTTCATCAAATGCTTTCCACGCATCTTTGACATCTTCAAACAAAAGTATTAATTCATGGGGCATTGTTCCAACACTTTTCTCATTAATCAACTCAGCGCCGAGTATTCCTGAAACGGCATCACAACCGCCAATAAATGCAGCCCTATCAATCATTGGAGCTATGGCAGGGTGTACCGCTCTTATGCCAAAAAAGATCACTTGCCTATCACCAGCTGCTTTCTTACATCTGGCAGCTTTAGTAGCAACGCTACTGTAATGTCTTAGTATTCCTATTAAAGTAGGCTCATAAACACCGAATTCTTCATAAGGTCCGCGCACACTAAAAACAGGTTCCATTACTCTAAACATTGTACCTTCATCCATAGCGTAAACATCTACTGGTTTATTTTCAAAGAGATGCAATGCTTCCTCCAAACCTGCAAAAATTCCCCATGAGTAATCCTTAGGCGTACTATAAGAGTGTACATCCATGACCACATTTTTACGTGAAATTCCTTTCACTTTTAAAACTTGTAGAGCTCTAGGATAATATGTGTCCGTAACTTTTCCTGAAAGTATCTCTTCATTAGTTGCGATATAAAAATATCTCAAGATACACACCAAAATATGTTAAGATGTAGGCTATTTATAACTGTTATTATACGGTCAAAATTTTCAGTCCCAAATAAAAAGAAAAACTACTCTGATATTTTCCTATGATCATTAAAATCTTGCAATTCAGGACAGAGAAGAAGTTAAAGAAAAAATCAATATCAAAAATTCCATCTATAATAAAACCATGAAAATCTTTATTGATGAAAAAAGAGTTTAACTCAAGATCTCAAAGAATGCTCGCCTCTAAAAAGATAGAAAGAATAATTAATACTTTTATATTGATTATGAGTTGTGAAGTTAGGGAGCGGTATTTTATGAAATCCTCGTTAAATGCTCTGGATGTTCTAGCACTTTCAATGGAGTTAAGAAAGGTATTGCAGAATTCGTATGTAGATAATATTTACCACTTTAATGATGTAGTAATATTTAGGTTTCGTCAATCGAGCGGTGAAAAAAATGATTTAAGAGTTGATGTTGGAAAATGGATACGTATTACTTCATATTCTTTTGAACCTCCAAGAGAAATTTCTAATTGGTGCAAGATGATTCGTAATAAATTAGTTGGTCTGAAACTACAGTCTATTTCTCAGCCATCGTTTGATAGGTTATTAGAGATTGAGTTTGATAATGGTTGTAAGTTATATCTAGAAGGCATGGATAATGGGAACATAATACTGACAGAACCAGATAATACTATCGCAGTAGTATATAAAACTAAAGAGACTAGGGAGAGAATTCTTAAACGTGGTGTGAGTTATACGTTGCCTGTTCAAAAATGGTTTGATCCTTTAAAAGTTAGTGCAGATCAAATTTTGGAAGTTTTTAAATCGTCGAAAGGTAATGTTGTACAGTCGATCGTAAAGTTTCTGGGCCTTTCAGGTGAAATTGCAGAAGAGCTTGTTTTTAGGAGTAATTTGGTAAAGGATTTTCCTGCTAATAAGCTTGAGTTGGATCACGTGACTAAAATTTTGAGTACTTTTAGAGAATTATATGATTGTAGTAAGAATGTGAAGTACCCTGTGAGTGTGTGGAGTGATAAAAAACCTGTAAGCGTTTCTCCGTGCATGTTTGAGATTTATAAGTATTATAAAATAATCTCTCATCCAACATTTAATAATGCTGTGGATGAGTATGCTCACGCACTCATTGCTATAGAAAGTGAAGTAGAGTATGCAAGAAAAATTGAGAAAGAGAAATCTAGACTGTTGACTACAATTTCTGAGCAAGAAAAAATGGCTAAACTTTATTTTGATTTAGCAAGAAATTTGAGATCATTAGCTGTCCTTATTCAATCACGTATGACTGATCTTGGTTCTTATCTGGATAGTATAAGAAAATTAGGATGGGAGGAGAACTTAAGGTCTAAACTGGAAGAATTATTTTCTGGGTTTAAAGTTTTAGGATATGATAAGAAATCTAAATCTCTTGTGATTGTAGTAGATGATTTAAAAATAAATATTAGGGTTGATTGGAGTGTCGGTAAAAATATAGAAATGATCTTTAATCTTGCTAAGGAATATGAAAGAAAATTTAAACGTACTTTGGAAAGTATTGAAAAACTTAAAATAGAGATGAATAAAATTAATGAACAATTTCTATTACAGCCTTCACTGATGATGATTAAAAAGCCTTCATCAGCTTGGTATGAGTCTTTTCATTATTTTAGGTCATCAGATGGATTTTTGGTTGTTGGTGGTAAGGATGCATCACAGAATGAAAGCTTAATTAAAAGAAGGATGGAGAGTAATGATATAGTAGTTCATGCTGATATCCATGGCTCTCCGTTTGTACTCATTAAAGGTATGAGAGAGAACATATCTCAGAAGACTATAGAAGAAGCAGGTCAATTTGTAGTGAGTTTTTCACGTGCATGGAGTTTAAAATTGTCGTCAGCTGATGCATATTGGGTTTATCCTGAGCAAGTATCTAAAAAAGCCCCATCAGGAACTTATTTAAGGCCTGGTTCTTTTATGATTTATGGACAAAGAAATTATATTCGTAATATACCACTTAAACTTGCAGTAACACTCTTCTTTGATGAGGGATGGGCAAAATTTTATGTAAGTCCTATTGATCCTGTAAAAATGTTCACAGACATGTTTGTTGAGATAACACCTGGTGGCATATCAAGAGAGGATGCCGCAAAGCAGATTATAAAATTCTTTTATGAGATTAAGAGAAATGGGTTAAAGATGGCTCCAAATAGAAAGAATTTAATTAGTGAACTTATTGCACGACTTCCTAGGGGTGAATTTAGTTTATCATTCCATAGCTAGGTCAGATTTTCTCTTTATAACTATATGACATTTTCTGCACCTAGGCTCGTAGAGCTCTCTTTCCCCTATCATGATTTGTGGACTATTATAGTGTGCTGGGAGACCATCTATTAATCTCTGTGTACGTGTAGCCTCATTCCCACAGACTGCACAAACAGAAGTGAGATAATAAATTTTATCCGCTTTAGCTATTAGTTCCATCATCGTTTCAAACGGTTCTCCCTTGAAATCCAAGTTTAAACCTGAGACTATCACATGCTTACCATTATTTGCTAAATCATCACATACTTCTGCAAGGAATCTAGGAAATAAATGCGCTCGTTGAATGCCCACTACGTCTAAATTCTCACTTCTTTTCTTTATTTTTCTAATGCCGGATATTGATGTTTCGATAAGAATTACATTAACAATAGTTTCTTTATTAGGAGAATGTTGTCCTAGTTCTGGCCGGAAAAGATTTACTTTTTTTCCAGAAAGCTTTTCAATCTCTAGTCGTCTTATTAATTCAAGAGATTTGCCTGAGAACATGGGACCAGTTATTACTTCAAGCAAGTATAACACCATTTTTTTATCTTTTTAGAACTATTTTTGTTTAATGTCTAAGATTTAAGTGAGGATAGAGAGGAGTTAACACTTAAAATTGTTTTATTTATTGATTTCCAATGGGAACCCATCCAATATATTTTATTACATTTTTTGCATATCCAAAATTCTTCATGTGAGGCAAAAATTTTTTCTGGGATTTTATTTTTTATTTCGTATTTAGAAATGTGTTCTAATTTTGTATTACATAGTGGGCAACGTGTTTCGGCAGTGTCCAAATCTAGGCTAATATTGAGTTTTGAGACTATTTGTAAAAGTTGGTTTTTTAAGCTTGTTTCTGTAATAAGTATAGATTTGATGTTCATTTTTATTGCGCGTTGATGTAGTTCTCTATCTCTTGTAATCAATATTCTGTTATCTTTTTGTGAGATTGTCAACAATTCATTATCATTCGTACCTCTAAAGTATATTGTATCAAAGCCTAGTATGCGTAAAAATCTTGTTAATTTGCCAAGCATGCCATCGGTTAAAAATTTTATTTCAGCGAATTTTTCCACCCTATGCTTTTGATATCAGACTAATAATATTAGTTTTTGTGACAATACCTACTAGTGTTCCTAAATTGTCAACAACAGGCATACCACTTACGCCAAATTTGAGCATAAGTGATGCAGCTTTTACTAAATCATCATTTTCGCCTGCCGCATTTTTTAGTGGAGTCATTAGATCCTCTACTAATGGTTGTTGTTTGATTTTTCCACCCACTTCTGTAAAGCTACTTTCTTCTATTCCTCCTTTTGCTCTTGTGTATTTTACTGATTTGGATTTAAATAATAAATCTATCCTATAGGTTAGAATATTTTTTAAACTTATTACACCGACTGGAACCTTATTATCAGTGACTATTACTATATCTGCCTTGTCATGCACGAATAAGTCTATTGCTTTTTTTAGACTTTGGAATCTGTTTATAGTTGTTGCAATTTTTTCCATTATATTCATGACCTTCCACTTTCCTGATCCATAATCTGTAAAAGCTTTTACAGCATCTGTTTTAGTAAATATTCCTGCCAAGTTTTTATCCTTGTCTGTGAGTACTACACTTCCAATGTTTTGTCCATTCATGAGCTTGCATGCATCTTTTATGCTTGCGTTCGTATCTAATGTTTTAAGGTCTCTTGATGCAATATCTTTTATTAATATTTCATCTAGATTTCGTCCTTCAAAATCACTGTCAAGTCTGCTAATTGCTGAGAGTAGGTCACGTTGACTAACCATTCCAACTGGTTTTTTATCCTCTACCACTACAAGTCTTGAGATATTGTATCTCATCATTAGATTACGAGCATATGCTAACGTATCGTTCCATGTTACTACGTATACCTCTGTAGAGGCATAGCGCATTGCTTGGATTTTGTTAAACACGAACCTCTCACCTATGTTACTTTTGTGCTAACATCTTTAAAAAGTCTCTCTCGGTTAGAATTCCTTTAAGTATTCCATCCTCTATAACGGGTAAACTTCCAACACCTTTCTCGATCATTATTTTAGCTGCCTCGGTTGTTGTTTTATCAGGAGTGATTGTTATCGGATTTTTTACCATTAATGCATCGATCTTTATTGAGAGTAAGTCATTAATATTGCCGGACTTGACTAAAGTGTAAATTCCACTTCCTTTCAGATATCTTAATAATCCCATGCCCGTGAAAATACCAACTAATTTTCCTTCCTCAATAACTGGTAGCCTTCTGAACCCTTTTTTTAACATTGTTGAAAGTGCTTCTCCAACCGTCGCATTTGATGTGGTGGTTATGGGGTTCTTTGTCATTATGTCGTTTACTAGTACTGACGTGAGCTTTCCTGCTAGCATCTTTAGTACAATTTTCTCCGTAAGTATACAGCGTACACGATTTTTATTGTCAACTATTATAAGTGTTCCTATTCCAGTCTTGGCCATAAGAGCTATAGCATCATCGATTCTAGTATCTAGTGTTGCAGTGATTGTTTTGCTTTCGATGAGTATCCCTGCTGGTTCCATAAGTGCTTTAAATAAGTTACCATTATGCTTCGATTTAATAATGTTAGATCTTTCTCCGTTTAGGAAATCTATAATGTTCATCATCGGGATTGATCCTTTTAATATTTCATTACCAGGATTAATTACTGGTAACCTGCGTATATCACTTCCTGCTATGTTATCTATAACGATTTTTACAGGCGTGGATGATGTTACTGTTGGAAAGTTTTGTAGAGCAACTAATAAGATTTCATTTCTATTTGATGCGGACTTTGTTGGAAATGAGCTAGGAGCACCTTTCATAAGGAATCTGGGATTCTCACGTTTTCTGATAGGAATGTTGGACATTCTTCCTCACTCCATGAGTGCGCGCACTATGTCCTCTCTATCTACCATGCCTATAAGTATTCCTGCATCATCAGCGACTGGTAAACGTCCTATTTCAAGTCTTAACATGGTATATGCGGCCTCTCCTAAAGTTGTATAGGGTTTAGCAATAATAACGTTTCGGTTCATTACTCTTGACACTTCAGGCGCACTGCTTGCTGGAATTCTTTCTAAGAAAAGATTTAGTGCTGGAGCTCGGGAGAGAAGTAAATCAAGTTGTGTCACAAGACCAACGAAATGCATTTTATCATCGACGACCGGTATTCCCGCATATGATTTTTCTATCATTTTTCTCCACACTACTGAAATTGGATCGGTCGGCTTTACTGTAACTAGGTCAGTTTTCATTATTTGTTCTAATCTGATTTCTAACTTTGGACCACCTCGCCGCAAGTATTCTTCAATCATATGCTCAAGACCAAATATTCCTATATAAGTCATGTCAGTCTTAGATTTGACGACTGGCGCATACCATTCATCAACTTTTAACATTCTTTTTGTAACTTCTTCTGCATTATCCTCTGGATAAGCGATTACTTTAGGTAAGGACATTATATCACGAACTAAGAGTGTAGATCTTGTTGAAGCTAACCCCAATAATGTGCTTCTATATATAACTCCAACCAGTTTATTCTCTTCATCAACCACTGGAAGCAGCCTAACCTTTCTGCTTCGCATCGTTGCTCTAGCTTTTGTTGCTAATTCGTCTGCATTAATTGGACGAACCATGTTATCGTATAGCTCTTTCACCATTATCATAACGAAACCACTTAAAATTTATTCTTCTTCTTGTTTTAAGTATTCTTTTCTACATTCTTCGCAAAGAAACATTCCGTCAACTTCAATTAGATTATCTGTCCATCTATTACACATATCACAATAACCTGAGAACGTTTCAATAGAATATATGGGAGCTATAGTGCGTGATGTTTCGTAAAGTAAATCTATCAACTCTGGTGCTACTGATAGTATATCAGTTTCTGTTACCA
This sequence comes from Thermoprotei archaeon, assembly GCA_038881895.1. Lineage (NCBI taxonomy): Archaea > Thermoproteati > Thermoproteota > Thermoprotei > Thermoprotei archaeon. The sequence continues at coordinate 72,549 of JAVZOV010000005.1, read as the reverse complement.
TGCCCACTAATTTTCCATCGTTTATAACCACGAGTCTTCTAATTTTTAACTTTGACATCATTCGCATTGCCTCACTTAAATCTGTGTCAGGTGTAACAGTAATTAGAGGTTGGCTCATAATTTCACGCACGATTGTTTTTTCCGGATCAAGACCTTTAGCTATTACTCTAGTTACAATATCACGTTCCGTTACTACTCCAATTGGTTTTTCATCCTCAACAATGATTAATGCACCTATATTTTTCTTAGCCATTATTTCAGCAACTTGTTTTATAGGAGTTGTTGGATCAACAATGATGGGTTTTACACTCATTACATCCCCTACTTTTATTCTCTGATGAGCAGTTCCCAGCTCATGCCTTCCTAACCGCATCCTTGAACGCCTCTATATAATAAAAAAATTTTAAGGTATATAACTTTGTTCTTAGAAAAACAATTAAACTAACTATTCCTACTATGAATGATTAGTGAGTGTATAGATGAGCGTCCAGAAAGCCTAGAGTTTTGCTGGGATGAATGGGCAAAGTTTAAACATAATGTTAGCTCACTAAATTTGTTCTCATACAAAACGCATGTATAAACATAGCCCATAGATTAGAGCTCTATGGGATGGGGGAGTTGTGAACCATGCAAACCAGCAGATGAGTTAGCGTAAAGCTCATCTCAAACGCTGGAAGCTCCCAACTTTAGTCGAGGAGTAGCTCACATCTATTTTAGGGTTTGTGTTGACTACTAGTGTTTCGTAAGTTCAGCATCTAGAAGGCTTAAAAACATATGCATTTATTAACCATCTAATATTCCTTTTATAGTATCTAACACGATTGCTGGTCGCACACTTTTTACACCGCTAGTACTTGCTATATCTTTTAGAATGTTAGTTAAATCGTAATTATTTCTGGACAAAACCTGCAAAATTAACATGTGATCACCAGTTGTTAATGCTAAATAACGCACATAATTTTTCTCTTTAAGTAATCTTGACACTTCAAGTAATCTCTCAGGTTCTACATCAATACCTACTATTGCAGCACTTGAATATCCAAGTTTTATGTGATTAACTATCGCGGTGTATCCTTTAATTATACCATTTTCTTCAAGCTTTTTTATTCGTTTACTAACTGCCACATCGCTTATTTTTAATGCTTCAGCTATTTCAGCTAATGAAATACGTGCATTTTTCATTAGCATCTCTATTATTATTTTATCTTTATCGTCCATTTTCATCCATATTCTTTAACTTAAAAAATGTATTTATTGTTATCTTGTGAATGGTTTAATTCCTTAAAATAAATGTTCATAATATAAACTTTAATAAAAAATAATGTTTACTATAAATGAATATAAAAATTGCTAGGTATTATGTTAAATACGAAATTGTTAATGGATTAGTTTATTTTGTACTTAGTCTCTTTAAATATGGGGGAAAAATTGAGATTTGGTGTATCCAGTAGACTTGATGATATGAAGGCCATGGCAGTTGCAAGAGAGATATGCTTTGAAATTAGTGCACAAGGTCATGAAGTCATCATTGATGAGAGAATTTACCAATATCTAAATCATCTCAACCTAAAACATGCTCCAGCATCAGGAATGAAGGATATTGATATCTTCGTCTCAGTTGGTGGTGATGGAACACTGTTAGAGCGTGCACACGAATTGTTAGAGGCTGACATTAAAGCATTATTGTTAGGTGTAAAGTATGGTCATGTTGGATTTTTATGTGAGGTCACTCCAGAAGAATTCTGGGAAGTTCTCGTCAAACTTGAGGCAAAAAATTATAATATTGAGGAGAGAAGACTTCTTTCAGTTACATGGCATGGTGGGCGTTACAATGCATTAAATGATGTCCTTATCACACCAAGTAGATTAGGAAAGACTGTTGAGATGACCGTAAAGAAGGATAATGATCTGATATATAGAGGTCGATGTGATGGTGTTCTTGTTTCAACAAGTTTGGGATCAACCGCATATAATGCTTCGCGTGGAGGCCCTATTGTTGATCCAGAATTAGATGTGATGATTGTTGATGTTATGAATCCTCTGTTATGGGGGTTTAGAACACTTATTTTGTCTACAAATTCACATCTCAGAATAACATCTCCGAAAGGTTTATTACTAATAGTCGATGGTATGATTGTTAGCGAAATACAGGCGCATACAAATATAGAGATATCTGGTTCTGAAAATAGAGTGCGATTTATACGATTTAACAGATTTTATGATAAGGTCAGAAAGAGGATGATCACAGAGATCTAGTGATTATCATGATTTTTGTTTTCGATACTCCCGCATTTTTAATGGGCTTGGCAGGTAGGATTGCGAAAAAAGATGTGATAATTTATACTACACCAGGTGTTGTCAATGAAATAAGAAATAAATGGAGCATGGAAATGGTCAACGCTTTAGTCTCTAGTAGTCTTATAAAGATCGTTGAACCTTCTGATGAAAGTATTAATAAGGTTAAGAATGCTCATAAAAAACTTGGAGGTAAAGGCATAACAAAGACTGATTTAGAGGTGATAGCACTTGCACTCGAATTGGATCGTGATTCAACTATCGTGTTCACTAATGACTATGCTATACAAAATATGTTGGCATTTTTTGGTATAAAATTTGCTAGTATAGGATTTAGAGGGATTAGAGAAGTATGGAAGTGGTCAAAACGTTGTCCTGCATGTAAAACTTATTACACTTATGAGAAAAATTACTGTGAAATATGTGGGACTGAACTAAAACCTATTAAAAAACGGATAAGCGTGATACGAAATGGAACTTAAAAATATAAAAATGGTTAATAAGCTAATACTTGAAGATTTAAAAGAGAGATTTTCATCTGATGTTCTTGATGTATTTAAAATAGCATATGGTGATGATTGGTTAGATGCGCTCTACTCAGTAACTAAGCCAGCGAAACGATATTTTCTTAGAATCGCTTCAATTGATGTTGATTATGTTATAGATAAGTTAGAAAAAGAGGGACTGATAGTAAAAAAGTATCCATATATCAATGAGGCAGTTTATATAGATGTTCAATACATAGATTATGATAAATTACCAGATTTCAACGGAGTTGTGATAGCAGATAAATTTGCCTCAGAGAGTGTAATTGAAGGTGCTAATCTCTACATTCCAGGGGTTTTGAAAATGATTAACGTAAGAAAGGATGATCTCGTGGCTGTTTTAGATCCATTTGGTGCTCTTATAGGAATTGGTAAGTCAAAAATAAGTAGCGATGAGTTTAATCAGATGGACATTCGCAAGGGAATAGCAGTTAATGTTACACACACGTTTTATAAGATACCACCTATAAGAGAGTTAGAAAGTTTCAATAGGGGTCTTATCTATCCACAGTCACTACCCTCTATGGTTGCTGTTAAAGAACTAGATCCACAACCTAGAGAAACTGTCATAGATATGTGTGCTGCACCTGGTGGCAAATTAAGTTACATAGCATTTCTTATGAATATGAATGGTCGCATTTATGGTTTTGATCGCTCTGAAAGAAAAGTTCGTATTCTTAAAGAAACATTGGAAAGGTTAAATATTAAAAATGTTAACATTAGAGTAATGGATACAAGATACCTCGATTTAGAAATGCCAGATCTTCAAGCTGATAAAATTATAATAGATCCACCATGTTCTGCTTTAGGTGTTCGCCCAAAGCTTGCATCTGATATCACACTTAGGAAAATTTTAGATTATCAACAGTATCAAATTCAGTTTCTGAAGGCTGCATCTAAAGTTTTAAAAAGAGGCGGCATAGTTGTGTTCAGCGTATGTACTATTACTCCACATGAAGTTGAAGAGATCATGTCTGAAGCAACAAACAAGTTACCATTTGAACCCATAGAACAAAAATTATTCATAGCTTCTAGGAGCTCCTTAAGCAACTATGATTTTGGAAAAAGTATACAACGTTTTCAACCTCATATCGATGATACACCTGGTTTCTCCATAGCAAAAATGAGAAAAACTTGAATTAGCTGTTCTGTCTTTAAGCAATTTTGAGAGTGAACTACCACCAGCTTTCGCAGGTGGCTTCCTGCTTCCACGGACAGACTCGATCTCCACACCCACAGCGGAGGTCTCGGCAGGTGAGACCGTTTCGGGAATCCCGTGTGGAAGGTGGGTTACGGAGGTCTTGCCCTCAGCAGGCGTCTCTTTCGGCCTGTCCCATGCCTACTAGGTCTGCCAACCAAGCAATGATAAATACAACGAGAAAAAATATAAGCTTATCGGCCTTCATCCCCACCCCTACGGATGGAGACTCCCCGCCGACTGTGTTAAAGTGTATTAATATAACTGTAACACATCATGAATACTCAATGTTAAACCTTTAGTAGTCACAAGTTTACCAGACTCATCGATATCCTTAACTATATCTTCGATTATTTTGTTGCCCATTAATAAGGCCTTGATAGGTTTATTTTTTAAATAATTTAGTTCTTTTGCATATTTATGAATGAGTGTTTTATTTAATATTATATTATCGAGAAATTCATCTATTTTTTGGAGTATTAAGATTAAAGTTTTAATTTCATCAGTATAACGATTAATCTCGTTTAAGACTGTGGTTATTTGTTCTCTTAGTTCTTTAGGAAACGCATTAATATAAACATTCAGGTTTAAGCCCACACCAATCACTAATACTACTATTTTATTCTCCATGATCTTTGTATTAATTAATATTCCAGCAATTTTTTTATCATTAACAATTATATCATTTGGCCATTTTATAAGAGCGTTTAAACCTAGATCTCTTAATGTGAGTGCTACAGCAACACCGCACGCAATTGAAATAAGGTCTAATAATTCAGGTTGAACATTAACAGTTTTTAAATAAGAGAACCACAATCCACCTTTAGGCGAAAACCATCTTCTCCCATACCTTCCCCGTCCCATGGACTGTTCGCTCGCTAGCACAATAATATTACTTAATCCTTTATTATAAAATTCCCATGCCTTATCTTGCGTTGAATTCGTTCTTAGATAAAAGATAATAGGTGGTATGTACATTATTGCTCTATCCTATTTTTTAGCGTAATTCCCCTTGTACTGAAGAGTGAGTTTTTTCCAAGGTCTCAAGAATTACACGCTCCTTTATAGGTGCCACCGTCATAGACAGGTGTTAAGCCTAAAAGCTTTATTATGATTTAGAAGTAAGGTTTACGCTTCGTGTTATCATTTCTCCTAAATCATGTACTAATTCTCTCAGCTCCTCTTTATTTGTTGTCCCCATTCGTTCTTTTAATTGTGTTGTCTTAATTCTATGTCTTGCAGATCGCGATAGTAATCTCAAACCACCTATTACACCACTTATAAGACCACCTATTATTCCTAAGAGTAGATTTCCTATGATAAGCCCACTTATGGTACCAAGTGTTAGACCTGTAATTATGGAGATTATTCCTATTGTTGCGAAGATTCTTCTGTGACCAAGTTCTTGCGGATACTCAGCATAAACAACTATTCCATCCACTGCGTCTACTATTCCTTTATATAATTCATTGTTGTATTGGTATGTGAATTCCCAGAATGGATAATGTATTAAACCTTGATAGTTTACAGTTACATTAATTTGGGGATTTTGACATGATAGTATGATCTCTCTTGAAATTTTGTTATAAACGGAGCTTTCAACTAATGATTTAAAGCCATCATCTGATATTTCTGGATTATAATATTTTCCATATTCAAGTATGTTAGGTTTAAAGTATATCTTTCCCCTGACTGGAAATCTGTATTCATGGTAAATTGGTATTGGAGGGTTAACTAGTGCAAGGTAAGCTTCCTGTGTTTCATAGTATGTTTCACTACCATTAGGACATTTCGCATATCCTCTACCTTCGTATAGATGAAGTGGTAAATAGTGTAATGTGCGTTTTGTGATAGATGCGTTATTTATATCCTTAGGTGCACCATACTGGCGTGTAAGGAACGATATAAGATTCTTAAATGATAATGTTGAATCGATGTTTATTGGATAGAAAAAGTGATTTTCAGCTTTTATATTTCCAGTTTTAATTTGGAAAACTGTTCCACAGTATGGGCACGTAATGTATTCTGTATCAAGCGGGGCATCAAATTCAGCTTTACAGTATGGACACATGGTCATCAATTCTCATCCTCTTTCTAATCTAACATCTGACACAAATATCCCACTTGATTTGAAAGTTAACGCGCTACCAAAAACTATCCCCAGTATCCCTGCTATTGGATTATGAATTACTATTGGTGCTGTTAGACTCGATATGGCGATTCCACAAAAGATTCCAAGTAAATAAACAATTCTTCTGTAAATAAGAACAGGTTCGCTAGTCTCTAATGGTTCAGCATCCCATCCAGATGCCACGAATCTAAAAATACTATTCTTATAACTGTATGTAAGAAGCCAATATGGCAAGAGTATAAGTTTAGGTTTAAGATCATTTTTAATATTTGTGTAACAAATAAATCGTGTCAGTTCAGTAACTTTTTCTTGTGATTTCTTTTCGGCTTCATTGAAAGCCCTTTCTTTAGCTTCTACTATAGCAGTTTTTTCATCATACTCTCCACTTAGTACCTTCAGTTTAATTTTGGACCAATCGACCTGATCTAACTTCATCTCATTCACAGCATCACTCTTAATATAATGTTGTGCCAGATTTTCAACTGCTAGATCTTCCACCGCTCTTCTTGCTAGTAGACCATAAATTTTTGTAAAAGAAAATTCTCCACTAGTATGTACCTTTCTTGTTTCAATACTACCCCTCGCTCCTGTTCTCACTTCTACTTTATAACCCTCGTAATGTGCCTTCGTTTCTATCTCAACTATCCAATAAGGTATATAGAAACCTTGTACGTCTTTGATTGAGATTTCACTTTTAATATGACTCAAATCGAAATCACGGTTTACTCTGTTTAGAAAAGCGTTAATAATGTCATCCCGACTTTTTGATGGCACGATCATTATTTCAGTCTTTACTGAAGTATTAATCCAATTAGGATATCCGCAATATTCGCAAACAGAAACTATTGTTTCAGGTGTGATCTCTAAAGGACCATTACAGTTTGCGCATCTATATATTTGAATCGACATGTTCACATAAGATAATTCTTATCAGCATAAAAATCTTAAGTATGTCTTTTTAAACTCTAAAAAGACCCCTAATGTGTTGTATTTTCGATATACAGACATCAAAATTTATACTCGCAATATAAAATTGTTTACAGTGAAAATATTATTATTTGTAGATCCTACTTCTGAATGGTTCAGTTAAACATTTTTACGAATTTTTTTGAAATATTCCATGTGAAAACATAAATGTTAGAAAATTAGGTATGTAAAATATCTTTTTATAAGTCTCTGAGTATTAGTTCTAGTTGGAGGGTTTGTATGGCAGTGCAACTGAGAGTAACAAAGGTTGTAAAGAGAGATGGTAGAGTTGTTGATTTCGATCCATCTAGGATTGAGAATGCTATCAAGAAAGCAATGGTTAGTGTTAGAAAGTATGATGAGACTACACTTCATAGTGTGGTTTTATATGTATTACGCATGATTGATGAACGTTTTGGCGAGAGTGGAGTATACCCACATGTTGAAGAAATTCAAGATATCGTTGAACTTGCTTTAGTTAAGCATGGTCTTTATGAGGTTGCGAAGGCATACATTCTCTATAGAAAGGAAAGAGAAAATATTAGGAAGGAGAAGATGCTTTTACTCGAGAGAGATTATATAGATGAAGTCGATAAGAGTCTTAGCCTTAATGCAATAAGACTTCTCGCATCACGATACTTACTGCGTGATGAGAATGGAAAATTGATTGAAGGTCCTAAACAAATGTTTCAGCGTGTTGCTGCTTTGGTAGTGATACCTGATATACTTTATGACGAGAAAATATTTGATAAAAATGGTAAACAGCCAATCCATGCTTTTGAAGAATTTAATCCTGTGATGTGGAAACATAAGATTGGTTTAGGGAAAAACACATCAGGATATATGATAACATGGAATGAGTATCATTTAGAACGCATGAAATCCTTATATGATGAGTTAAATACACAGGGTAAAATGAAAGTTTCATGGTCTCAGTTTTGGGACATGCTTTTAAAAGGAGAATTTGATAAATACTATGATAACTACCTTAAGTACTATAATCTCATGATTGAGAAGAAGTTCTTGCCAAACTCACCAACTCTCTTTAACGCTGGTGCTAGACTTGGGCAACTCTCTGCATGTTTTGTATTAGATATAAATGATGATATAGAATCGATAATGGATACTGCAAAAGATGCAGCGATAATATTTAAATCAGGTGGTGGTGTTGGTGTTAATTTTTCTAAATTAAGGCCTGAAGGTGATATAGTTTTTTCAACAAGAGGCGTTGCATCAGGTCCTGTAAGTTTCATGAGAATTATTGATACAGTAACAGATGTAATAAAGCAAGGTGGAAAGCGCCGTGGAGCGAACATGGGAATTCTTGAAATATGGCATCCGGATATCGAGAAATTTATTACCTCCAAAATAAGTGAGACAGCATTCGTGAACTACAATATTTCTGTAATGATAACCCCAGATTTTTGGGAATACTATGAATCTGGCAAACCATATCCTCTTAGGAATCCAAGGGATGGAAAAGTATGGAAAGAGGTCGATCCTAAAAAGATATTCCACATGATTGCAGAAATGGCATGGAAAACTGGCGATCCAGGTGTAATATTCTTTGATAACATAAATAAGAGAAACGTATTTAAAAAAGCATTGGGTTATGTAAGGTGCACTAATCCATGCGGTGAAGAACCATTATATCCTTATGAATCATGTAATTTGGGTTCTATAAACTTATACGCTTTTATTGATTTTAGGGATGATAAGGGTGTTTTTAATTGGGAAAAGTTTAGAGAGGCAGTAAAAGTTGCTGCACACTTCTTAGATAATATTATAGACGTGAATAAATATCCCAGTAAGAAAATAAATGATGCCACAAAACTTACTAGAAAAATCGGTTTAGGCTACATGGGATTAGCAGACGCATTATTCGCCCTAAAAATACCTTATAATAGTGAAGAAGGCTTTTCATTCATAAGAAGGATTACTGAAAACCTCACTTACTATGCTATGAAAGCCTCAATAGAGCATGCCAAAGAAAGGGGGCCGTTTCCTATTTATAATCAAACTAGTTATGTTGATGGTGAAATGCCTTTCGATGGATTTTATCATAGAGAGTATTGGACCTTAGACTGGGACGAACTAGCTAAAGAAATAGCCAAGTATGGGATTAGAAATGCTGAGGTCTCTACAGTTGCCCCCACAGGTTCTATATCCATGATTTTCGATGTATCATCCGGTATAGAACCTCAATTTGCTTTAGTCTATGAGAAAAGAGTCACAGTTGGAGCATTCTTTTATACAGATATAGAATTCGAAAGGCAATTAAAAGAGAGAGCGTTATACGATGAGAGAATACTGAAGAAAATCTCCGATAATGGAGGATCAGCACAAGGTATTAATGAAATACCTGAAGACATAAGAAAAGTATTCCTTGTAGCTTACGACATACCTTGGTGGGATCATATAAGGGCTGAAGCTGAGGCAAAAATATGGATATGCGCATCCATAAGCAAGACAATAAACATGCCAAGCTGGGTTACAATAGAAGATGTAGAAAAGGCATATTTATTCAGTTATAAGCTTGGCCTAAAAAGTATTACAATCTACAGGGACGGCTCTAAAAGTGCACAAGTACTAATAACACCATCACAGAAATCTGGCGTATATGTAACACTGACAGAGAATAATACACTAAAACTTATGCAATCTCTAGGAATAGACATTACAAACCTTTTGAACTCTAGGAGTTCGGTTAGAGCAGAAATTGAAAAGAATGTTATAAAAACAAAAGGTCTTGATACAGCATTCATACTAGAACCTAAACCAAAAGAAAAAGAAAAGATCGAAATGTGTCCAGAATGCGGAAGTAAACGCCTCATTTACGAGGATGATTGCATAAAATGTTTAGATTGCGGATGGATAGCGTGCCCAGTAAGCTAAATTTGAGATCTACCACATTTAGGACAAAATATTTCATTATTTTTTAGCAAGTATCCACAAAACTTACATGATTTTCCACTTTTCATTGGTTCTTCTATACTCACTGCTTGTTGTTTTTCATACTTCTTAGCTATATGAACAGTGATTTCCATCATAACTGCCATTGGAATAAATAACGCTAAATCCGCTAATGGACCACCATCTGGAGTAATTATTGCTGTAATTATGTACAACGCAGCATAAAAATATCTTCTATTTTTTGTTATTATTGACGTATTTGTTATCCCTAATCTCACTAAAAGAACAAATATCGCTGGGAATGTGAACCCTATTCCACTAAATGCTATTGTAACAAATATAACCGAATAAAAATCGGATACTGACAATACCGGCTCAGATCCAACAAATTGTGAAAATGGTATTACAGTCCAAATCACAAAAGGAGCTAGTACAAAGAATCCAAATAGTGCTCCCGCTATAAATAATACTGTAAAAGCTGTTACGAATGGATATACTGCCTGTCTTTCATGAGGATATAGTGCTGGATCAATGTACTTATATATTTCATAACCTATTATCGGAGAAGTTACAATAAAACCGAATAGTAATGATGCCAAGAGGTATATCTCTAACGGTGCTCCTACGCCCAAGCTTATGATTTTTAAATCAGCTGGCGCAACATAATTCCTAATCTGAATTAAGATCTCGCCTATTAATGGCTTATATAATCCACTCACCCAAGTCTCTGGATTTAATAGGTCATAAGGATTCGCAGGAAATACAAGAAAAACAACTGTTGAGATTATGAGAGATGTAATAATCACTTTAAGCCTCTGTCTAAGTTCTTCTAAGTGCTCTAGTAAACTCATCTCTTTATCCTTTACCATAGCGTTACACTCTGTAGAGTTTAACTCTTTTTACCTTTTGTTTTCTCTATTATCTCTTTAGCAATTTGATCTGTAGTCTTACCTTCTGTATCAATTCCAAGACTCTTTGCAACCTCTATTAACCTATCATCACTTGTTTGTTTTTGAGCTATCTTTTCTGTCTCGGATTTATCCTCCTCCGCTGCTTTCACATATTCTTTTTTTGCACGTCCTAATGCGCGGGCTAGTTCTGGTATTTTACTCGGTCCCCAGATTATCAGTGCTATTACTATAATACCAATTACAATCCATTCCATAGGTCCAAGAGCCATTTTTATCTATTAAAAATTAGTAAGCTGTTTCTTATAAAGTTTCTCTGTTGACACACATTTTCAGGTGCTTCTATTTAAAGTTTTTATTAATAAGAATAATAATGTCATGTTTCTTCGTGAATAACATTATGAGTTGGTTTTAATTGATTTTTTATTATATTTTTGTATAATTTCATGTTAATAGATATTTATTATAATCTGTTATGAAAATATTTATTGAATTTACTTGATTTTATTATGATTGAAAGAAATATATGAAAAAGTTAGAGCTTTTAAAGGTTTTGTGTATTTCTTTACTGGAATAAAATGATGGAAGAAAAAGAAGAGTCCACTGAAGAGGAAGGAGAACGTGAGGAAGAAGAAATTTTGGTTAAGGGTAGGACGATCTATGAGGCTCCACAGCCGCAAAATACTGGACCTTGTTATCTTTTATCTGTAATATATGATGGTGAGAAGGGATGTGCGTTAGTTAAACTTTATGATCCTGAGTCGAAGAAGATTTGCTATTGGTATGATAATTCTGGTCATAAGCCTTATTTTTATACTGATATTTCTCCTGATGATTTGCGCAATAATGTTAAAGTTGTCGGTCATAAGGGGTTTGATCATTTTGAAAGAGTTAAGCTTTATGATGCACTTAGGGATAAAAGTGTAACAATGACAAAGATTGTTGCTAAGGATCCTCTTTCTGTTGGTGGTAGTAAGGATTCATTGCGTGAGATTATCACCAGAAATTGGGAGGCAAAAATTAGGTATCATCATTGTTATATTTATGATAGACAGCTAATACCTGGTTTAGCGTATCGCATAGTTAATGGAAATTTAGTTCCTATGAATGTGATGTTATCTAAAGAGATGGAAGATGAGCTTATTAGGAAAGTGTTATCTCCCAATGAATTGGAGGATTTTGAGTATGTAGACGCTCTTATTGAATGGACTTCAATACTTAGCTATCCTATTATAGATATTAGACGAGTAGCTCTTGACATAGAAGTTTTAATGGAAACGAAGAACACGTTACCAGACGCTGAAGAGGCAAGATTATCTGTGATAGCAGTATCTGCTGTAGGTAGTGATGGGTTGAGGGTTGTTCATATCTTAAGACGTAACGATGTGCGAGATGAAGATAAAAAAGTTAAACTTGAGGCAGAGGTTAAATTTTATGATAATGAACGTGACCTTCTGATGGATGTCTTCAAGGTTATCGCTGATTATCCTATGGTTTTAACTTTTAATGGTGATGCATTTGATCTTAATTATCTTTGGCATAGAGCTATAAAACTTGGCATATCTAAAGAAAAAATTCCTATAATACTTACACGTGATGCTGCTATGGTTGTTCCAGGCGTGCACATAGATCTTTATAAGTTCTTTAGTAATAGGGCAATAAAAGTTTATGCTTTTAGTAATAAATATAAGGATGAGGATTTAGAGGCAATTTCTAACGCTTTATTGGGTAAGGGAAAAGTTAAAATCGATAAAGTTGTTAACGAGCTTAGTTATAGTGAGTTAGCAGCATACTGTCTTCATGATGCTGAACTCACACTGGAATTAACTATGTTTAATAATAGTTTAGTTATTGTTCTTATGCTACTACTTGCACGAATATCACGATTACCACTCGAGGATGTAACTAGACTGGGCGTATCTAAGTGGGTTCAAAGTCTGTTCTATTTTGAGCATAGAAGGAGAGGTTATCTTATACCTAATAAAGAGGAGATAATAAATGTTAAGGGTGGTGCTACCACAGCTGCTATGATCAAGGGTAAAAAGTACATGGGTGCTAAAGTTATAGAACCTGTACCTGGTGTTCATTTTAATGTGGTCGTACTTGATTTTGCCTCACTTTATCCTTCAATATTAAAAGTTTGGAATCTATCATATGAGACTATCAGATGTCATCATGATGAGTGTAAGATTAAGCGTCCTATACCTAATACTCCGCATTGGGTATGTGCTAAAAAGAGAGGATTAACTAGCATTCTTATAGGTGTAATAAGAGATCTAAGAGTTAATTGGTATAAGCCTAAATCAAAAGATAAGAACTTATCTCAAGAGATCAGATTCCAATTTAATGTTGTCCAATCAGCCATGAAAGTCATTCTTAATGCTTCATACGGTGTATTTGGTGCAGAGATTTTTGCCTTATATTGTCCACCTATGGCTGAAAGCACAACTGCTATTGGTAGGGAATATATCGAGAGTACGATGAAAAGGGCTGAAGAACTCAAATTAAAAATACTATATGGTGATACCGATTCGTTATTCATTTATAATCCAATTAAGAATCAGTTGGAAACTCTGATAAAATGGGCTGAGGAGGAATTAAAAAGTGATCTTGATGTAGATAAGGTTTATAGGTACGTTTCATTTTCTAACAGGAAAAAGAATTACTTTGGAATATTATCTGATGGGACTTTTGAAGTTAAAGGATTAAAGGGTAAAAAGAGGGATACACCAGATTTTCTTAAAGAGTCCTTTAAGAATGTGATAGATATACTCTCAAAGGTTAACACGCCGGACGATTTTGAGCACGCAAAAGAACAACTTTGGAAAATCGTAAGTGAGCAGTATCATATGTTAAAAGGTAGGCGAATAACTCTCGATAAACTTGCCATAAGGGCACAACTTGGAAAAGACCCCGAAAATTATGATAAAAATACTCCACAACATGTTAAAGCTGCATTAATGCTTAAAAAATATGGAGTGCCTGTTAAAAAAGGTATGACAATTACATTTGTTAAAGTGAATAGAAACGATACGAACGTAATGCCTGTTCAATTAGCACGAATCGATGAAATAGATGTAGATAAATACGTTGATCATATGAAAACAGTATATGAACAACTGCTTGATGCACTAGGAATAGACTTTGAGACGCTCCTAGGTAAAGGTTCCTTAGAAGGCTTTATAGGTTGATAATTAAAATCTTTCGGCCTAAGAGGTATGTGAGATAACTCGATACACTTAAATATTTTGTTTAACTAACAACCTTAGGTTGTTTGTGCAGCAATGATTGAGAACTCGGGTTCTGAAAAGTGATGAGAAAAGTCTAACTGAGCTGCAATTTAACTTTTAAAGTATTTTAGTTACAGATCCTAAACCTCTCGTTCTGCCTTCTCTAAAAACAAATTTGTCATTAACGGCTAAATAAACTGGTCTATACATGAAACGTAATCTTACTGTTGCAGTGTCACCAGTCCTAAGCGGACTTTTGCTCAGCCACTCAAAAATGACCGATTGCCTTATTGAATGTAAATGTAAAACTGCTTGGTAGCCGGGGCGTATCATTGTAGGGTGATGGAGTATTGTTGCTTTTGCTTCAAAACTCCAAATGGGACGTATTTTCATGCTCGTGTTAAGGAGTACCATGCCTTTATCTATCTCATCATATTCTACACCACTCAAAGCTAGCGTTACATCTTGTCCAGCTATTGCGCTAGATACTGGGACTCTGTTCACCTGTATGGAACGAACTTTTACTATTTTGTAACTCCCATTGCTCATAGGACCCAACTGTAATTCATCACCATTTTTCACACTACCTCCTATTATTAGCCCACTTACTACAGTACCTACTCCAGTTACGTTGAATTTTTCATCAATATACATCTTAAATGGTTCATTAAGCTGTTCAGTCCAACGTACTCTTGGGGGTAATAAATTAAGAAAATTCCTTAATAAAGCAAGTCCATCTCCTGTCGTATTAGAGATTAAAAATATGGGGACTATTCTTCCACTAGGCATGTTCACCGCAGCAACGATTACATCGTCCATACCTTTGATTATTAGTGGTATTTTATCAACACTTGGCATTTTTACGAGTCTTTTTATACCTTCGAGAGTCTCCTCAAGTATTTCTCTTGGTGCTATGTCAATTTTTGTTACAACCATAAATATAGGAATTTTAAGAGCTGCCGCTAATCCAAAATGTTCTCTTGTGGTTCCTACTAATCCTGAATTTGCAGCTATAACCATCATTGAATAATCAGCCTCATGACCCATTACACCTTTTAACGTTGTTCTAAGATACTTTTCATGACCAGCTAGATCGACAAAACTTATTATCTTGAAACTTTTCAAGTATACTTCTGCTTCATTAAGTGGTGAATCAAATTCATAATTCACTGGCTTTCCATCAACGTCAAATCCTAAGAGTCTGTGAGCAATGGATGATGTACGTCTCATTTTTATTTCATGAAGATATCTTGCAACCATCCTCATAGCTTTTCCATTTCCATCATCAAGTTCTCCAGTAACTAGAACACCTATTGTTGTTGATTTACCACTATCTGCATTTCCAAGGACTGGTATTGTTAAACAGATCGGATAATCCCCCTCCCTAGTTCTTCTTAACAGTATTTGTGCAACAATTCCATGATTTACTCTTTCAGTTCTCAGTTCTCCTACTCTCACATTAACTTTCTCAGCAGCTTTCTTTAAGAGTTCAAAAGATCTCCTGTATTCTTCTTCCGAGAGACCAACGACTTTACCATCATCAGACACACCGAGAACAAATAGAGCTTCACCACCACCCTCATTAACTCTATACTTGATCTGTGTTGATAATTTTTCAAGTTTATCCTCATAATTTTCACTAAGTGTAAGTTTGTACTCTATATTCCCACTCTCATCCTCAGGTGGATATCTTTTCGCACTCATGCTGAAACCTAGTTCTAAATAATTCTAACCGAAATATTAACGTGTCTAAGTAGAATTCAAGCGTTAACATTTTAAGTTTGTATTACCAAGTTTGTTAGGTGATATCTACATGAGTAAAGCTAAAAAAATTGTGATCGTAATAGCAGATTGGGAAATATCAAGCAATTATGTAAAAGAAGCAGCAAAAAAAGCCTCAGAAAAACTTAATCTATCAATAGAGGAAAGGAAAGAAGACTGGGATTATTTAGTTGCTCACGGAAGTAAAGATGAATTCGGTGGTATAGAAATACCTCAACTTTTCATAGAGTTTGATGACGGTGAAGTGGTACACGTTTTTAACAGGGTACCGCTTGATGAAAACGGTAAACCAGACTTAGAGAAAGCTATAAATATGATTAGTGAGGCAGTTAATAGAGGAGATAGTTGACAGTGGATACATTAATCATTTATGTAAATGATGGTAAAATAGTTAAGTCCGAGCGCAGGAGTGATGACCTTAACAAAAATTTAAAGCAAATAGTATCACAAATATTAAATGAGTGGAATCCAGAAATTTCTGACTTCGCAATAGTAAGAGATGAGATAATACATAGATTCAAATTGCCGCTAAATCCGAAAAAATACGAAATATACTCTAAATTCAACTTAACTAAGGAGGGAAATGAAGGCTTAATCGCGATACCAGCCTACATAACTTCATATGAAAGTATACTAACGGATGATCGTTATATTGATAAAAAACTTGCAGTAATAACATATTACGTTGATGAAGAAGTTGAGAAAACAGCAATAGAATACGCAGAAAATTTAGCTAAAGAAGAAAAAGAGGAGGAGAGTGCAACAGAAGAGGACTTAGGCTTAGAAGAAGAGAGTTAAATATTAAAAATCTGAAAACTGGAGCCTGTGGCGTTTATCTGTCCTTAATCTCTGTCAGCAAAACTCCTTGCTATTTCTTCTACTCGATATCCGTCAAGTACTATTTTTCTCAGAGCCTCTGACATTTTTAATGGATCTCTACTTTGCCAGACGTTGCGTCCAACAGCTACACCTGAACCCCCTGCATCCATCACTCCTTGAACTTGTTTCAGAAACTCAATTTCTGTGGAGGCTTTAGGCCCGCCAGACATGAAGACCTTTACTTTACCAGCAGATTTTACTGCCCATTTAAATGATTCTGTATCACCAGTATATTTAATTTTTGTACCATCTGCGCCCAATTCTAATGCTAAGCGAGCAGCATATGCAACGATCTCTTTTGTGAGCTCATTTTTTATCATTTGACCTCTCGGATATGACCAAAGTAAAACACCGAATCCTCTTTCATGCGCTTCGCGTCGTATATTAGCAAATTCTTGAAACATTATATGTTCATGAATGCTCCCAGGATATATCGTATAACCAACAGCTTTAGCACCTAAACTTACAGCCTCTTCTACAGTAGAGACTTGAAGAGAAATCGGATCACCTTGTACAAGATTTGTTTTACCGTTTAATTTTAATATCAATGGCACCTTACCATCATAATATTTTGATGCAACCCCATAATGGAGAATCACACCAGTGTAACCACCTCTAACGGCAATATCCATTATAAATGACGGATCAACGTTTTGTTCATTAAAATCAGCTGGACCGTGCTCAAAACCATGGTCGTATGCAAGAAATAATCCCTTTCCATTTCTCAATAACGGATCTAAGAACATAATTACACCACTATTCATAACATGCAATACTAGCTTAAATATTTTGGTTTTTGTAATATTCAGACTTTTATTGGCGGAAGCTTGAATCATTGTCAGATCGTTCTTCTCAACATAATCATTACCAATGCAATTGATATGTCACCAAAAATTAATGCTGTAATGAATCCTCCAGTTAAAAAAACAAGGAATGGTAATGGTTTTTCTACCCAGAATGTTTCATACTTATTTATATGAGGTACTCTCTCCTCGATCTTATTAAAATCTACTTCACGTGGGTCTATTTTTCCATGACCAATTAGTTTAATTGTTCTTCCTGTCTCGGTTTCATTTTCAACTGTTATAGCGAACCTATCTTTTATGAGTTGTTCTTTGCTTGTTTTATATGCTATCAGTAGCAAAAGGATTTTTTCGAGGATTGTTTTTTCGTATCCCTCAAATAGTTTTCTGCCTGAAAGATACCAGCGTATGTTTTTTGCTAGGTTATAAACTACAGCGCTTATTGAGATGAAAACTGAGTTGATCAATATTGTTACGATAAATATTGGGTTTATGAATACTGGTTGTTTGTATCCTAGTAATTGCATTGGATTGATGACGTGCACTATTCCAAGTGTCCAGATTAGCTTAGCGTCTGCACCACCAAAACCTAAGGCATAAAATAGCGCCAAACCTAACATGATCCCAGTACCTATTGATATTAATACTTGTAGTATTGAGAGTTGTCCTAACATGAGTTCTATGACTGTGAGAAAACCTCCTATGGAACCATATATAATCCAGATTTTGTCATCAACTTCTCTTGTGCGTAAATCCATATATGATGTTAGTATTAGGATTATGAGCGTCAAGATTATTTTTGCGATTTCTATTGTTTGGGGCCACATCTTACATAAATAGAATACAAAAATATTTTAACCTAGCTTGTTTAAGAAATATGAGGATCGATGAGAGTACAGAGTACTAAAAAGCGTGATAACGTGCGTTTTTTATTCGCTACAGTAATAGCATACTTAGCTTTAGTGTATCTTATTACTCCTGTATATTTGATTAAATATTATGGATACAGTTTTACGCTTATAGTATTGATTGGATCCTTAACTTCTTTGATAACCTTTGGATTTTCATGGTACGTTTATGTAACATTGTTAAGAGCTTCCAATAAACTAGATCGTAAACATGTGATCATGGGTCTTCTTATTTTATTTGTTCCTGTAGAACTGTTTTACATGGTTCCAGTGTTCTATGGCGAAAATATAATATATTCTATCAAGCCTGCACTTCCTTACACATCATATTTGCTTGAACGATTAGGAGACCTACCTAATATAGTACAATTTGGTATCATGTGGTTTGTTCCGATGATTATTATCCCAGTTTCGTTTTATATTTATTCAAAAAGAATCGAAAGACCTATACTCGTCAGAGAGAAAAGAAAAGTGAAAAAATCATAGTTTTTTATATTTTTCGTATATATCCTGTGCTAAATCTATTATATCATTTTGATTTAGGTTTATGATCTTGTTTATACCATTTAGTTTACTGGAACCTGCTAATGATGAGCCTGCCACCCCTAGCGCTGTCGCCCACAGTGCGTCACCACTCTTGACATACTCTGTTATCATTATACCTCCTAAAATGTCACCCATACCTGTACTTTCTGTTATGTTAATGTTCGGTACAGGTATGGAATATGCATCATTCTTTTTCATTATTATAACACCGTTTTCTCCCATTGTTAAAAGCACTATGTTGTTTCCGTAGGTTGATATTTTACTTGCAGCCTCTATTGGATTCTTTGTATCCGTTAATACTGACGCTTCCTCCATGTCAACTTTTATTATGTCAAAATATTTAATGAAAGATACATCATTTGGGCGTTTTAGTTCAACTATTCCATCACCAGTAAAGGTTCTGAGATATCCTTGGGGATCAAGGTATTTTACTGGAAAATTTGTAATAAAATTCTTTACACTATTGAACTTAAGCTCTCCAGTAACTGAATTAAGTATTAGAGCATCAGCATCTACTGAAAGTTCATTTACATCTGGTTCATCACATCTATATAGCAACTTAAGTTCTCTTTCATTGTTAATGATTTTGATTCTAAACCTCGTTGTTCGTGTTATGTAAGATTTATAATTTTTTCCTAAGCTAATATTTTTTTCAAAAAATATACTTAAATATTCTTTAGGAAAATCATAACCTATGCGAGATACTGCTTTCACATTTGCATTAAAAATTGTTGCTGCGAAACCTGCATAACTTGGTGAACCACCTAATGATGTAAATCTCTTCTCTTGCAGGATTATTTCATCAATTGTTATAAATCCAGCTACGACTAGTCTCATTTATACCACAAACATATATACTCAGGGATATATTTCTTTTAACATGTGGTCAGAGTTCCTTCGAGAATTCTCTAACTATTGGGTCAACGATAAAGTATCCTTCAGCCCTTTTTTCAATAATACTAAGTTTAAGCAGCGTTTCTAATGCCCTAGATATTTGGCTGTTTGTAATTGGACTATTTATCCACGATTCAACATCCATTTTAATATCTTTCCAGTGAATACTACCTCTAGCAATGGATTTAAGTATAAGTCTGTAGTATCTTGATGTTTGTAAAAGTTTTTGAATTTCATTTTTAACCATACCCTTAGCCATATCAATAACAGATTCTATAACTTCATTATCAAGTTTTTTCATTCTAACTGAAGTATTACCAATTAAGGTAAGCCATCCAACTATACCATCTAGCTTATCCACAATTTTCTCAACCATGTCAATATTGACGTTTATCCCATACTCATTGAAACCTGCATTCAAATAAGCAATAGATTTATTTTCATTAAACCTCTCTAGTACTAACTCTCCCCTGCCTCTTCCATAGAGTGGACTTTCATAATCCTCCGTCCCAATAAAATCTGTGAGCAATCCTATCTCAGATCCTGTGAGTAGAAACTTTACACGTGTCAAGTTATCATAACTGTAGGCTATGACCTCTCTAAAATCTATTCTCCCCTTTCCTCCCTTCATGTTTCTAAGCAACTGAGCTTCATCAATAGCTATTACTAGGTACCTGTTTTCCTCTTCCATCCACTCATTTATAGAATTGAGTAGGGAAGAGAGAAGAAGCCCCTTCTCACTCCAATCAAACTCAACTTGCATGCCCATAATTTGCACGCTTCTTTCAGCAGTTTCAAAATAGATATGTTTAAATATTGGTGGGTATAGAAGAATATTGATGCCCGAAAAGCTCTATACGATCAAGGAGGCGAAGAAGCTTCTTGGAGTCACCACCTGGACCATTCAGCAATGGGATAGGCAGGGCAAGATTAGGTGCGTTAGAACACTTGGAGGACGTAGGAGGATTCCCGAGAGCGAAATAAAACGAATCCTTGGTTTAAGAGAGGAAAGAATTATTGTAGGGTATGCAAGGGTTTCATCTTCAACACAAAAGGATGACCTTGAAAGACAGAAACAGCTCATTTCAAGCTACGCTAAAGAGAAAGGTTACGGTGAAATTCAAATCCTAACGGATGTTGGTTCTGGACTCAACGAAAACAGAAAAAACTTCCTGAAACTCTTAAATATGGTTTCAGAAAGGAAAATATCCAAGCTGATAATCGCTTACGAAGACAGGCTCACAAGATTTGGTTTTGAAACTTTAAAGAAAATGTTCATAGTTTTCGGAACAGAAATAGAAGTGATAAACCATGAAGGGAAGGCACCTCATGAAGAGCTTGTGGAGGACTTGATCACCATAGTTGCTCATTTCGCTGGAAGGCTCTATGGAATGAGGAGCCGTAAGTATAGGGAGGTTGTTGAAGGTGTCAGGAAGCTTGTTGGTTAAAGCGTACTCGATACCGCATAACCTTGAGGTGAACGAGCTCATAGAGGATTACATGCGCATCTTAAACGCTATCCTGGATGACTTATGGAGGAACATTGCATGGAATAGGAATGGGAAGAGGCTTATACCATTTCTGAGGAAAGATAAGACTTTTAGAAAAGAGCTTAGAGATAAGTATCTTGAGGGGTGGGCTTACTCTAAGCATTACGTGGACTCCGCGATAAAACAGGCTTATTCCGTGCTTGAATCGTGGAGGAAGAGGTACCTTCGTGGGCGGGCTGGAAGAAGTAGGCCTGAACTGAGGAGGAAGTTCGTTAGAGTTAAGGAAACTCTTTACAGTTACAGGGATGGAATTCTCAGGATTTCAGTAAGACCTTACGAAGAGAGTATAACTATAGATTTGAGAAAGACGTGGTGTTGGGATAAAATAAATGGCTTAGAATTTGGCGAACTCATACTTAAACAGGACAAGCTTACAGTTACTGTTAGAAAAGAGGTGGAGCTAAAGATTAAAGACCCAATAGCATGGGACGTAAACCTCTTAACTTTGGACGGTTTTAATGGTGAAAAGCATTACTCGATAAGCCTGAAGGAAATCTACACAATTCATAGAACGTACGAGCTGAAGAGAAGGATTATCCAGAAGCTACCCGGAAAAACGAGGAAGAAGCTCCTGAAGAAGTACGGTTCAAGAGAGAGAAACAGGGTTAACGATGCATTACATAAACTTGCAAAACAGTTATCGGATAGGACAAATGTGTTCGAGGATTTAAAAAATTTCAAGGAAAGAATAGCTAGGACAAAGAGTAGGAGCATGAATAGGCAGAATAGCAAACACGACTACATTAAGCTCCAAAAGTACGTAGAATATAAGTCTGCATGGAATGGACACACAACAGTATTTGTTAAGGCTTATGGTACATCTAAGACCTGCTCCAGATGCGGGTATTATAATAAAGACCTAAGGGGAGCAGTCTTCGAGTGCCCAAAATGCGGTTTTATAATCGATAGGCAGAAGAATGCATCAATAAACGTTTGGAAAACGTTCCTTAGGATGTGGGGATTCATGGGTTCACCCCGAAGGGAGCAGAGCTCGATGAGCCCTCCAATGAACCCAGAGGAGGACGAGAGCGTTGAGGCTCAAGGACTAAGTATGGATTCCATACATATCCATACTTAGTTCAGAACCCTTAAATCAAAGAGGATAAGTATCACCCCTAATACTAAGTATCACCCCCAATACTTAAGCTTATTCATTGTTAAGAGGTTCACAACATTTTCATACTATAGGGATTGTTACTCCATGGACTATGTTTGTACATGTTTTCCTATAAGGAGATATTCTTAACAAAATCTTATTTTAAATTTCACTGACTCATCCCACAAAGTTCTAGATTCTTGGTGCTCATTTTATGATAAAATACTTAAGCCTTAGATGAGTTACATTATAAGGAAATATTATGAGATTAATGTTTAAGGATAAAAAGGTATTAATTACGGCATCTACGAGTGGTATTGGTTATGCTATTGCTAAAAGATTTTTTGAGGAGGGAGCTAAAATAGTTATATCATCAAGAAATCCTGAACATGTGTCTAGAGCGTTAAAACGTTTAACTAAGGGAAAGAGTTCACTAAATGCGTACGGTATTCCCTGTGATTTGACTGTTTATGATGATGTAAAAAGATTAGTTTCGAAAACTGTAGAACTTTTAGGTGGCATCGACATTTTTGTGTACAATTCCGGAAATCCTGATAATGAACCTGCAACGTTTTTTGAGACATCTCCATTAGACTGGGAGTATGCCGTGAAGCTTTAC
Source organism: Thermoprotei archaeon (assembly GCA_038881895.1). Taxonomy (NCBI): domain Archaea; kingdom Thermoproteati; phylum Thermoproteota; class Thermoprotei; species Thermoprotei archaeon. Next base: position 49,286 of record JAVZOV010000005.1, on the reverse strand, counting down.
ACATTAAGTCCTGTATGGTTAACGTTAGAGATTGCTCCTTACATGATTAAACAAGGTTATGGTAGGATTATTTTCCTTGGATCTGTTAGTATAAAAGAGCCCATGCCTGTACTAGCTCTTGCAGATGTTACTCGTATATCGATACTCCCGTTAGCAAAATTATTAGCAAGAGAATTAGGCTCAAAAGGAATTCTTGTTAATGCTATACTACCAGGTTCTTTTATGACAGAAGGAGCAAAAAGACTCATAGAACGTCTTGCTCAAAAAGAGAAAAAATCTAAAAGAAGCATTAAAAAAGAGATAGCATCCTTAGCATCATTAAATCGTTTTGGTTCCCCACGAGAATTAGCAGACGTTGTACTATTCTTAACATCAGATGCTGCATCCTTCATAAACGGCTCCATCATCACTGTGGACGGTGGGATGTCTCGTTCAATATTTTAGCAGACACAATAAAATATCTTCGACTGACATTAGCATCAGACATATTAAACATAGGAATTCTTCGGAGAGCGTCTCTAGGAAGCCATTAACAAGGGTCGATTTTCTGCCACTCAGCATGTAAGATAACCTTAGCGATCCTTGAAGAATTGGAGGAAGAGACACAGCGAAAGTGAAAAACCTATTGTCAGAAAGTTCTTCATACAGCTTAATCCACAATTATACAAGTTCTATAGTGATAGTATTAGAATTTCCGTCAAACCGAGTTCACTTATAAAAGGCTAAAGTATAGTGAATGTCAGAAGAAGTTCATAGACGCTTAAAAGGAGAAGGTAAGGGGATAGACTAACGAGAATCTTAGAAGCAAGAACATCTTGACTTTAGCGGAGGAGAGTGTTAAATCATAATAACTTTAAAAATCTCTACGGAATAATTAAAATATGTTAGATTGGGAAGAATATTTAAGATGGTTAGAATCTGCCGAAAAAACATTGGAGAGTGCAAAGAGAGAAATAGATAACAACTGGTCATGTTTTAAGGCCGAACAATCAGCACAACTGGCAATAAAAGGTCTTCTAATACTTCTTGGAAAAGATTATTTTGGGCATGATATGCTGGTCTTAATCAAAAAAACAGAAATAAACGTAGAAAAAGATATTCTAGAGTCCGCGATGTATTTAGGAAGGCTTTATATTACAACTAGATATCCAGACGCTCTACCAGGCTCCACACCCTATGTTTATTACACTGAAGAAGATAAAAGAAAGGCTATTGAATGCGCTGAAAAGATATTAGATTGGGTGAAGAGTATTGGAGAAAATCTTAAAAGAAAGGAAAAGGCAAAGAAATAACGTAATCAAGAGCGTTAGAGCTTTTGCTAAAAAAGTTAAGAAAAAATTAGGAAAAGTTACTATAGTACTTTATGGAAGTTATGTTAGAGGAGATTTCAATTTATGGAGCGATGTTGACATACTAATAGTAAGCGAAGCATTCAACAATGTAAGATTTTTAGATAGATATGAACTCTTTAAAAACGAAGAAAAACCAGGTTTCGAACCAAAACCTTACACTCCAGAAGAATTTAAACAAATAATAAACAAGACAGGATGGAAAGGAGCACTAAAAAACAGGATCATTTTAATTGATGATTATAAGTTCTTTAATGAATAATTTGATCCTCAGATTTTCAATTTCAAAATAGTAAATTGCTCTCTAATCAAAACATTATGGATTAAGATTTATAGCTTTTTCAATTTTTGCTATTTACAGACCAGGTTCGCGGGATTTGCCGGTGATTTAACCCCTCTCATGCTGAGGGCTTTCTTCTGGTGTGTTGGGTTCTGAGTTAAGTAGAGATTCATAGTGTTTTATCACCTCTACTCAACTCTTCCCTCTCGATTAGCTCATCGAGGGCTTTCGGGGTGAACCCGACATCCCCACATCTGAAGGTCAACCCCAGCCCACCCATCCTCATAGGAAGTCATGCTTCCAGAGTAGAGGGGACACTAAAACGTATGAGCAAACCATATTTAAACCTATCTGCTCTGAAAATACTGACAAAGGCAGCTAAACGCTGCCTCTTAGCCTTAAAAAACAGTTTCAAAATAGATAGACTTAAATAGACATAAGCCATAATATCTTCTTGATGAAGAGGCTTTACACTCTCAAAGAGGCGACTTAAGGAATCCTAGGAAGAGGTCTAGTGAATGGGGTTTCCCAAAAGAGCCCCCAATGAGCTAATTGAGGGGGAAGAGTTAAGTAGGAATGAAAACAACAATTCGCTATGTATTCCTACTCAACTCAGAACCCAGATACGTGTACAGGCTACCGTACAAAGCATTCATCAACATAGCCAGGCGGTACGACTACGAGCTGAATGATGAGAAAAAGAGCGGCGACGATCACTGATGTTCTCTATAAATAGCAAGTCTGTAAAGATTTTGAGGGTATGGGGGTATCTGGAAAGCGAATTTCCTGCGTGATTGGACTTGTTTTCAGTATTTATCCTAGAGCTAAAGCTCTAAGTTTTCTGAGCGCTCATATATAAAGTTAAATCTTATGTGTAAATTAGTTATTTGGTGTTAGAGATGGAATCTCGTAAGCCTAGTATGGGTGAGCTTATTGAGGAGTTAAGGAGAATGAGGGAGCAGGCTAAGCTTGGTGGTGGTATTGAACGTATTAAAAGGCAACATGAAGCTGGTAAGCTTACTGCTAGGGAACGCATTGATTTATTGGTTGATCCAGGGACTTTCATAGAAACTGATATGTTTGTTATCCATAGGTCAACGTATTTTGATATGCCTCAAAAACGTTATCTAGGTGATGGTGTTGTAACAGGTCTTGGAAAAATTGATGGAAGGTTAGCTGCAATATTTTCACAGGATTTTACAGTTTTTGGTGGATCTCTGGGTGAAATGTATTCTAAGAAGATAATAAAGTTGATGGACTTAGCTGCCAAATTAGGTATTCCTATTATTGGTCTTAACGATTCTGGTGGTGCAAGGATTCAGGAAGGTGTTGTTAGTCTTGAGGCTTATGGTGAAATTTTTAAAAGAAATACATGGCTTTCCGGCGTTGTCCCTCAGATTGCTGTGATCATGGGTCCTTGTGCTGGTGGTGCTGTTTATTCTCCAGCCCTGATGGATTTTGTTATTATGGTTCGTAAAACATCTCACATGTTTATAACTGGGCCTGATGTAGTGAAAACAGCTACTGGAGAAGACGTTACTTTTGAGAGTCTTGGTGGTGCTGACGTTCATGCTGAGAAAAGTGGTATAGCACATTTCGTTGCTGAGAACGATGAAAAAGCCCTTAATCTAGTTAAGAGACTTTTAAGTTATATTCCATCTAATAATATGGATGATCCACCTAGAATTGAGAGCGATGATCCTATTGATAGAATTGATACTGAGCTTGAGAGTATTGTTCCCTCTGATCCCATGAAACCTTTTGACGTTAAAGAAGTTATTAAGCGCGTAGTTGACAATGGCGAATTTTTTGAAGTTCATGAGAAATGGGCTCCTAATATAGTTGTTGGTTTTGCAAGGGTAGGGGGTCGTAGTGTTGGTATTGTTGCAAACCAGCCTCTTTTTATGGCTGGCGTACTAGATATTGACGCATCTGATAAAGCTTCACGATTTATCAGATTCCTCGATGCTTTCAATATACCAATAATTACCTTTGTTGATGTGCCTGGTTATATGCCCGGTACTGCACAAGAACATGGTGGCATTATTAGACATGGTTCTAAAATGCTTTATGCTTATGCTGAGGCGACAGTTCCAAAAATTACTATAATTTTACGTAAAGCTTATGGTGGTTCATACTTAGCAATGTGCGCAAAAAGTATGGGCGCAGACATGGTTTATGCATGGCCTTCTGCTGAAATTGCCGTGCTTGGACCTGAAGCCGCAATAAAAATACTTTACAGGAAAGAAATACAATCTGCTAAGAATTCAGAGAAATTTATAGAAGAGAAGATCGAAGAATATAGAAAACTTTTTGCAAATCCTTATAAAGCAGCTGAAATGGGATTCGTTGACGATGTGATTGAACCTAAAATGACACGCCCCATGATAGCTAAGGCTCTTGAAATATTAGACACAAAACGTGAAGACAGACTACCTAAAAAACACGGAATAATACCCTCATGAACTAAACCTTATCAATGGAGAACCCCTGTTCACTACACTACCTAATGATACTAGAATCTCCTTTATTATACCATCTCTGTCAGATGATATAATGTTTTCCATCTTCATCGACTCTATAACTAAAAGGGACTGCCCTTTCTTAACTTGAACGCCTGGTTTCGCTAATATTTTTATTATACGTCCTGGCATCGGCGACGTTATTAAATCTTTCTCATGAGTTGTTATTGATGAAACGGAAGTTTTTGTAACTAAACTATCTGGTTTTCTTTCTTCAACTGATTTTATAAGGAGTAACTCACCATTTACATACATAACATTAGGCAAATTCTCAAATCTAACTACATAAGGAACATTATTAATTTTCATTAAAATCTCTGAGTTTTTGATTTTTATTTCATCTATTTTGAAAATCTTTTCTCCGTCAACCACAATTTGTAATGTATCACCATTTTTTATTATACTTACACTGTGTTGATCTCCCCAACCGAGCGTAATCCTGTACTCTTTTTGATCTAAAGTCATGTTCATTTTTCTAGAAAAAAAATTAAGTAATAAACTTTTACAAAGAACTTGATAAAAAAAGCCTAAAGCGAAGAAATGGACATCTTTCGACGTAAACCTGACGAACACAACAGCTCTCATAGATGGGAAAATAAAGCGTTACGATTTGAGAGAACTCTACCACGCGCATAGGGTTCACGAAATCAAGAGACAAAGAATACAAAAGTTATCTAAATTCAAGCCAAGAAGTGTTCTGAGCGTGATGAGGAATAGGATTAGGGATATCATGCACAAGTTAACGAGTACGATAGCTAAGGAGTTAAAAGAAAAACAGAGCGGAGCAATACTCGAAAACCTGAAGAACATCAAGAATAGGATTCTGAACAGCTCAAGAAAAAACAACAGAAAACCCTCCAAATGGAACGCCAGAACATTCCAATTCATGCTCGAGTACACTCACCTTTTATTGGGTAATTATATCAGTAAAAGCTGAAATGGTTTGGTTTGGATGTAAATCCAAAGGACTCCTCTAGAACCTGTCCCCTCTGCTCCAGAAGCATGGCTTCCTATGAGGGGCAGGCTGATGAAGTGTAAAACATTCAGATGTGGGGATTCATGAGTTCACCCGAAAGCCCTCGACGAAAAATCGAGAGGGAAAAGCTATGTGCATCCATCAAAGACCACGTAACTTAGAACCTTATTAGTTTTGGGATGAATCAATAATCCTGGGCTTCAAACATTATACAAATATATGTAATTAACCTATAAACATGTCTATTTTGAAAATGCTGACCACTGCTTCCAACATTCTTAGGAGAGATTTTGATTATTTAGTGTCTTGATTTAAGCAATTTTTCACGACCATAGTACTTCCATAGGGATATGCTACTAGTTTTTTGGGTTACATACTTTAATGTTTTTTGATTTACTATTTCTTTGGGTATGTTAACATATGAAAGAGTAGCTATGGCTGCTTTTAAGGCTCTCTCAGTTTTTATTTCTTCTAGAAAGTAATCAAGTTTCTCGTTTAGATACTGCGTGTGTATTGTTCCTTTTATAAAATCGGGATCATGGAATATTCTTGAATGTAGTGGGAGTGTTGTTTCTATTCCTTGGATACTGTATTCAGATATGGCTCGTTGCATTCTATGGATAGCTTCCGATCTTGTTGAACCCCACACCATTAATTTGCTTATTAAAGAATCGTAATAGCTTGGTATCTCATAACCTTCATAGACACCGCTGTCAACACGTACCCCTGGTCCTCCAGGCTCATGATATTTTATAATTTTTCCTGGGTTTGGAGCGAAATTGTTTAATGGATCTTCTGCATTAACGCGTATTTCCATTGCCCATCCACGTTGTTTTATATCTTCTTGTGCAAGGTTTAGTTTCTCGTCTGCAGCGATCTTAATTTGGAGTTTCACTATATCTATTCCAGTAACTAATTCTGTGACACCGTGCTCAACCTGTAGTCTTGTATTCATTTCTAAGAAATAATAATTATTATCCTTGAAAAGAAATTCAACAGTTCCGGCGTTAACATAACCGGCTGCTTTAGCGATATTTACTGCACTTTCTCCCATTTCTTTACGTAGCTCATCGCTTAATGCAACTGAAGGACTTTCTTCAACTAGTTTTTGATATCTTCTTTGTATTGAACATTCTCTCTCGTAGAGATGGATTATATTACCATAATTATCAGCTACAATTTGGAATTCTATATGCCTTGGTTTTTCTATGTATTTTTCTATGTAAATTTCTGGATTGCCGAACGCAGCCAATGCTTCTGATCTTGATATCTCAAATGCTGTTTTTACATCATCTAGTTTTCTTACAATTTTCATTCCAATTCCTCCTCCACCTCCTGAGGGTTTAATTAAAATTGGCAATCCAAATTTTTCCACAAACTCCTCTACATTTTTTAAATCAGGCACTGGTTTTAATGTTCCTGGTATTATGGGTATGTTTAATTTTGAAACAAGCTCACGAGCCTCTAACTTAGCTCCCATTTTTTTCAAAGCATCAGAGCTCGGGCCTATGAATACGAACCCAGATTTTTCAACCTTTTCCGCAAATACTGGATTTTGTGATAAGAAACCATAACCAGGATGTATAGCTTCAACACCAGATTTTAATGCGACATCTATTATTCGCTCCATGTTAAGATAACTTTTTAACGGTTCAGGTTCACCTATTTCATGAGCTTCATCTGCTAATTTTACGTGAAGTGCATTTTTATCAACATGAGAATATATTGCGACTGTCTTTATAGAGAGTTCTCTTGCAGCCCGTATTATTCTTACAGCTATCTCCCCTCTATTGGCTATAAGTATCTTACTAAACATTACATAGTTTATAATAATTACCTAACCTTTAAAACTATCGTCCCTTAAGATTAAGAACACCACACTTATTAAATCAAAACTGATAAACTAATATTCTGAAATAAGGTTTTAGTTTATAGCGCTCTTTAGTTAAAGCTTAGAGTTTCTTGTTAAACTGACATAAAAATTTATTAGTAAAGGTGGAATATTTTTATTGTCTGAATTAGATGTTGAGAAGAGGGTTAGCTGATGCGTCCGCAGATGATGATTTTGCAATAGTGAGTTGATTATCATGAACAGGTTCATACTCAAATGCACAGAGTGCGGAAGCGTTTTTTCTGAAATACCAGTCTTATCTAGGTGTCCCAAGTGTGGTGGTATTGTCATTTATGAATATGACTATACCAGTATCACTAGTTTCCCTAGCAAGGATCTTGGCATGTGGCGTTATAGGTCATTATTTCCAATAAATAATGACATTCCTCCTATCACTCTTGGTGAAGGTAATACTGGCCTTAGGAAAGCCGAGAATTTGGGTAGGTTATTTAATTCAAAACACCTGTATATTAAAGACGAATCAAAGAATCCAACCGGTTCATTTCTAGATAGGGGTAGCTCTGTGTTAATTACTTTTGTTAAGCACGGTAATATTAAGGTTAAGAAAATGATATTAAACGGTGTAGGTAATTTGGGAGCATCTTTATCTGCTTACGCTTCAAAAGCTGGTATAGAATTAAATGCTTATTTTTCCGGCTTTACAGATCTCGGTAAGTTATATCAAATGATAGTGTATGGAGCCAAGCTAATTCCTTCAACAACCAAAGAGAGAGAAATGGTCATCCCAGTAATTTATAATGCATATCATGTAACATCATCTGATCCTATTTTTGCGGATGGTTTAAAGACTACTGCATATGAAATTGCTGAAGATCTTGGATGGAGTGAACCTGATGTTATTGTATTATCAACCGCCAGTGGCATGCACTTATCTATGATTTGGAAGGGTTTTAATGAATTAAGATCTTTAGGACTTGTTAAGAGAGGTTCTGTGAGATTATTTGGTGTTCAGGTTGAAGGTTGTTCTGAAATAGCAAACATCTATTCAAGAAAATATTTGAATGAGATCCATGATACCCCAAAAAAATCGGCTATACCTGATCTGTGTGTAAAAAAACCTGCATATCTAAAATTAGCTATTGAGGCAGTAAGAAAATCTGGTGGCACATTTTTAATTGTGAATGAGCATGAGATAATCGATGCAATTAAATTATTAGCTAGAAGCGAAGGAATATACGCAGAACCAGCTGCAGCATGTGCTTTAGCAGGTCTAAAAAAATTATACGATGAGAAAATTATAGACAAAGATGAACGTGCAGTTTATATAGTCACTGGCAGTGGTCTCAAAGATGTTAAGTTTGTTGAGCGATTAATTGAAAGCCCAAAAATAAAAAGATTAATACGAATACGTTCAATTAAACAAAGTGGCCTAGGCTCTGTAAAAAATATGATACTAAATCTTCTTAAACACAAAGAGATGTACGGATATGAAATATGGCGCGAACTATTAGATAAAGGCTATAAACTTACTCTACCTGCAGTATATCAACATCTAACTGAACTAGAAGAAATGGGTTATATAATAAGTAGAAAAGTTGAAATTGGAGGAAAACTTCGAAGATACTACACACTTACTGGCAAAACTTACTCTCTCCAAAATTAAAGCTAAAAGAGCCTATTGCGAAATTCATGAATTTTCATTACCTTTCTTACTCGGTTTTTGAGCGTTTTCGTCACTAGAAAGAACAGTTCATGATCAGTTCAAACTACTCGCTCTGTTCACCTACTGACCTCCTCCCCGCCCTAAAGAGAGAGGCTTTCAGGTTGTAAAAATCTATCTTACTCAGAAATTGCTGATCAATCCGTGTTTTAGGGATTCTGTCTATCACTACACTCTAGAAAGGGAAAAATTATTAGTGTGTATAATAATTAGATACTTGGTTATCATGTCTCAGAGTAAAAAACCAAAACAAGAAAAACAAGAAGATAAGACAATTCCAATGGAAGCTAAACGAAAAACTCTTGAAGAACCAATAAGAAGACAGATATATTTTATGAGAATGGTCATAGCAATAATTGCAGGAATATTAGCGGGAGTACTTCCACCGTATCTATCACAAAGCATTGGCTTTGCAATTGGTATACTTGCATATGCAGTATCACAATATGTAGCAATCAAACGATATAAAAGATCACCAGAAGAAAATACACAGATGTTAACAATAGGAATATTCTCTTATGTGTTACTTTTCCTGATAATTTGGTCATTAACTATAACATTAATAAACCCGGAAACACTTAATATTAAATAATAATCTTTCTTCCACCTTGATGAGTTCTGAGCTATGTGATCATAGAGAAACATGCTTCTACGGTATCTTATTCTATTTCTAATATAAACGAGATTTTCCATGATTGATTTAACATTTTTCTCCGTCGCTATGTTGGTGATGGTATTTGGCACTCTATAGAGTATTAACTGAAAAATAAAAAATTCTCAGAAGAGAGTATGTTGACTAATTAATGTTAAGCTGTCTGTTCTTTTATTTTAATAATGTTGTTGAGAATGTATATCATTGTAATTATATAGCCTCTATCAAAATCGTCTGTGAAAGGCATGTTAAGACGTTTAATGAAAGTAGTAATAAGGGTTTCTATCTCTGTTGATTTCATTTTTTTGAATGTTTTTTCTATGAGGGATTCTTTTGAATTATTATTTCTCCTAAAACTTTCTATTAATCCTTTAAGAGCCGTGTACATTCCTCTTTGCCATGCATTTTTCTGATCGAACTTAATACTATTAAACTGGGATAATGCTTCATTGACATTATCATAATAAAGATAACGCACTATGTTAGATATTGTTTCAATATATGGCTCTATTAAATATTGTTCTAGTGTGTTAATTCCTTTATACATCTTTAATTCCCTCTTCAGTTATCATAAATCTCACTGATCCTTCTTTAGTTAAGGGCGTTTGAATCAATTCAGCAACCCTAATATTGTTTTCTATACCCTCAACTTTTTTTAGTAATACTCGTATGTCCATGTTTTCGCTGAGCATAGAACCGCCCGGTACCATGATAATCTTTCCCTCAGGTATCATAGATATTGGATTAAAAACAACAACTGCAGCTCCTAATATATACGCGACTTCTTTAAGTATTCTCAATTGCATTCCTAAATATTTCAATAACAATAATTGATTACCTACTTTTTCATCAACACTTGTTCTAATATTACTTACTAAAGTATCTACAATTACAATTTTCGCATTCTTTTCTCTAATTACTGATGGTAATAATTGAAAAATGACGTTCTGCTGCTCAAGACTTCTTACACTTGCCACGTGCACATTTTTAAGTACCTCATTAGGGTTTAATCTTAGGTATTTAGCAATTTTAATAAGCTTTTCAGGTCTAAAAGTGCCTTCAGTATCTATATAAATGACTGGAGAGTTCAAGCCTCCTTTTTTCTTGGGTAGCTGTGCGCTCACGGAAAGCTGATGAGCAATTTGTGTTTTGCCGGTTCCAAATTCACCATGAAATTCGGTTATTAAATGTGTAGGAATACCACCACCTAATAGTGTGTCGAGATTTTTAGAACCAGTAGATATGAAGCTAATCTGCCCTCTAGTAAGTAAATCATTCATACCCTCAACCTTAACATTTGAGATAGTTAGCATACTCATAAATACCCTAATAATAGATAAGCGTCAACAAATATAAAGGATAACGTTCTAAAGAATTATGGTGTGCAGTTTGCGTGGTGTTATACTTGCTGCTGGTTTAGGAACAAGGCTAAGACCCTTAACCTACGTAATACCTAAAGCACTTTTACCATTAGGTGATAAAACAGTTATTGAACACATCATCAATTGGTTCAAAAAATATAATGTACGCGATATTATAATAACAACATCCTATCTGAGTAAGATGATAGAAAATTATCTAGGAGATGGTAAGTGGCTCGATGTAAAAATTAACTATGTACATGGACCACCACTTGGTACAGGTGGACAACTTTACACTATAAAAAACTTAATCAATGATACATTTATAGTAACTTATGGAGATTCTGTGACAGATTTAGATCTTACATCGATGATAGATTTTCATAAGAGAAATAATGCCATCGTAACAATAGCAGTGGTACCAATTGATGTAAAAATAAAGTATGGAGTAATAAAATTTGACAAAGAAAACAGATTTCAAGGCTGGGAGGAAAAACCAATTATAAAGCAATTAGTGAACATTGGCGTATATATAATGGAGCCAAAAATATTCAATTACCTAAACGGAAACATAAAACCAATGAATGAATTAATTTTACAAATGTTCTATAACAATGAGCCAATATACGTGTTCACCTCTAATGCAACGTTTGACGACATAGGAGATTACCAAGAATTTATTGAGATAAACGATAAATATACGAAGAGATTAGGTAAAATATGAAAGAAAATGGATACGACATATTCATCACTGATCTTACTTGGATTTGGTATAATCATACTAGGATTCATCGTGTTAATGATAGCATTAATGATGACAAGCCTTAGTAAAATAAAACAAGGGGAACAAAAACCCAAAAGCGAGGTACGTGGAGGTGGAGTTGTATTAATAGGTCCTATACCTATAGTATTTGGCACTGATAAACAATCGTTAATCATAATACTGAGTTTAACTATTGTGATAATGATACTAGCAATAATATTACTATGGGGATTACGATGGTGAACAATCAAACAAAAATCATGATAGCAGGTATATTATTAATTGTTATAGGATTTATTATAGTATTTATTGGAGGAGTACTCAGCATTCCGTCAGGAGGAAATACAAGTGGATCATTCGTTGTACTAATAGGTCCTATACCAATAATTGGATCTTTCGGTCCACAAGGCACAATATTAACATCGTTGAATCTCATATTAATACTCATCATTATCATAATAGTAATTGTTTATGAAATTATAACATATAAATATTTAAGAAAGCATTCTACAAAATGACTGATGTGACTGATTGTTTTATTTTTCTTCGGTGTCAGTTATTCCTTCTTCTGATATAGCGAAGACTGTTTCAATCTCAGGATGCATCGGTGAATCAAGTATTCGTGCTATTCTTTTGTTCTCTTTACTCTTTCTTATAATAATTCTGTAAGTACATCCATGAGCAACGATGTTACCACCAGCTGGCTTATTTGGATTGCCAAAGAACACATCAGGTGAAGAAACTATTTGATTAGTCACAATAACCGCAACATCATAAATCTCGGCCAAAGTCAACAAATCGTGAACATGTCTGTTTAGCTTCTGCTGACGCATAACCAAATTTTCTCTACCAGGATATTCACTCCTAAAATGACTAACTAAACTATCTATTACAACAAGTTTAATGTTTTCTTCAGGTATCCTCTCTCTTAGTTCTCTCACAAGAAGAACTTGATGATCACTATTATATGCACGAGCATAAATTATATTATTAAGAGTAGTCTTAGGATCCAAACCCTTTGCCTGAGCCATTTGAATAATTCTCTCGGGTCTAAAAGTTCCCTCAGCATCTATGTAAGCAGCTTTACCATTTAAACCACCTTTCTCCCTTGGAAGTTGCACATTAACAGAAAGTTGATGGCATAATTGCGTCTTACCAGAACCGAACTCACCGATAAGTTCTGTTACAGCTTTTGTTTCTATACCTCCACCAAGCAAATTGTCAAGAGTTTTGCTACCAGTAGATATATAACCAACAGTTTGCCTTTTTTGGTAGAACTCATCAGCAGTTATAAAACTGATGCCAAGAGCCTGTCGCGCCGCTTTAGTGATTTCCATAGCTTTATCAAGACTTAATCCAGTCAAGTCTGCGATTTCTTTTGCCGATGCTGCAGCTATAGATTCAATAGTAAAATATCCAGCCTCCTTTAATTTACTCTCAGTCGCCGGCCCAATACCTTCAATATCCCTTAATAACATAGGAGCCTTTTTTACCTCAGCATCTTCTTTAGCCTTTGCCATACCTCCTCTATTATAGATAAACAAAATCTTAGTTATATTCTCTACTCTCCAAATATTACAACAAATCTTTATTGAAAATACATAAAACATACAACAAACTTTAATACTTCATTACCTCAGCACTTGATTAAAACAAATTTAATTTAAGGAACATGTAGATAGGAGCATTAAGTTTAAATAATCTTTGTGGTATTCATGAGAATGAGGTTTAGAAAAACCATGAAGGTTAGCCGCATAGAAAATAGTAACATACAAACAATGACACCACTAGGATTAATATATAAAGTAATAAACAAACATGTAAATGTGCGCTTAAAAGACAACACATTACTTTATGGTAGCTTAGCAGCGTGCGACACAAACATGAACATCATCCTTATAAATGCAGAAGAACAAAACGACAATGGAGAAACAATTGTAAAATACGGTAAAGTTTTCATCAGAGGAAATAATATACTTTATGTTCAAGTAAAAGATATATTAATATAATCTAACTCAGAATCAACACTAATATGGAGGGTCTCAAGCTGTGTGAACATAAAAACCTTAAACGAATTGCTCTCAACAATTCTCTCTCCTGAAAATAAAAATAATCTTCCTCAGTTCTCACATGATCTATCACTTACTACAACAAAAACAATCTTGCACTTTCACAACACTTCATGCTTAATCGAATTTTGTCTCTAAAGAATCATCGTTTTCTCCTGCAATTAGTTCCACAAAAAGTCTTGGAATGTCTTAGCTGCTTTTAGTTTCCTTTCGAAAAACGTTCAGTAAAAGTCTAACAACATTAATTCTTACTTTTAAACACATTATATGAGTATCATGGTACTACAGGAGGAGTCCGCTTCTACTTCTCATTTCGTGCTAATCAGAAAGTAAAGCATCTAAGAGAATGTGAAATGTTATAATTGAAATTATACTGCTTTAAAAGATGAATGACCTTGTCTAAAAAAGAATTTAATAACATAAATCTCCTTCTACCAAAGTATAACTTTTTAGCACGTTTTCTAATAATTCACGAGCCACCATGACAAAGTTACTATAAATGACCCACATATTGAAGCCTCTAATCTTTTGGCTACCTATAAGATAAACAATCTCTCTACCTAAGATAACATTATACACTTCCTCAGGCTTTGTTAATTTAGTTATATCCTCTTCCGGTTCTATATAAATATCGCAATCAAATGGGAAACGATCTCTAGGTGTAACGTGTTCATAAATAACATTTCCATCTGTAAATTTAAGATGAATTTGCCTCGTCTTTTTATCAAATGTATAGTAGATTTCTTTTACATTCTTAGATTTAAGAAGGGCATCAAAATGATCCCAACTCTGCACATTAACATACATATATTTTTGCACCATTAGATAACGATTTTTCAACTAATATAAGTTTTTCTAATTTCACCTCATCAACATTAAATCAATAAATCTTTATCCCAATATTAATTTTTCTATTAACATTATCACACTCTTCACAACCAAAATCAGTCCTAGTTTCAATCATCGGGTTTTACCTCAGCGAGAAGTTCTAAAGCAGTCCCCGCACTCAATAGGGGCTCTTCATGGAGGTTGTGGAGTGAACTACCACCAGCTTTCGCAGGTGGCTTCCTGCTTCCACGGACAGACTCGATCTCCACACCCACAGCGGAGGTCTCGGCAGGTGAGACCGTTTCGGGAATCCCGTGCGGAAGGTGGGTTACGGAGGTCTTGCCCTCAGCAGGCGTCTCTTTCGGCCTGTTCCATGCCTACTAGGTCTGCCAACCAAGCAGACAATGATAAATACAACGAGAAAAAATATAAGCTTATCGGCCTTCATCCCCACCCCTACGGATGGAGACTCCCCGCCGTCAAAGTTAAATCATAGTTATCAATAGAATTTAATTTTTAAATTTTCACAAACTAAATAGGCTTATCTTACATACCTCTCATTAAACTTCATCATTACTAATGTGCAAAACAAAATAATGCTTAAATATTAAGGAATATCAATAAACATAATTAGGAAGTGTTTGGAAATGAAAAGGAATATATTAGTAACGTTGGACGAGAGTGAGCCTGTTAGTAAAAGATTCATAGAAATGGTTGAACGAAAAGGAAAAGGGCATCCCGATTATATTGCAGACGGATCTGCAGAAGCAGTAAGTAAGGCATTGTCAAAGTATTATCTTGAGAAATTTGGATTAATATTACATCATAATTTAGATAAAGGCCTTGTAGTGGGTGGTAGCTCTAATCCAAAGTTTGGTGGTGGTGATGTCCTAGAACCAATATATATTATAATAGCTGGACGAGCAACTACAACCGTACAAGTTAAAGAAGGTGTTGATGAACATGTACCAATAGGACCAATAGTAATGAAATCTATAAAAGATTACATAAAAAGCAGTTTTAGATTTCTTGACCCTGACAAGCATATAATAATCGATTACATGATAAGGCCTGGTTCACGTGATTTAAGAGCACTTTTTGAAACAAAAGAAATTGTGCCATCATCCAATGATACTTCCATAGGAGTAGGCTTTGCACCACTAACACCAACAGAGAAGCTTGTTCTCGAAACTGAACAATACTTAAATTCACCTGAAGTAAAAAAGGAACTGCCGGAACTAGGAGAGGATATTAAAGTAATGGGTTTACGAGAAGGTAATAGGGTCAAATTGTCCGTGGCAATAGCCATGGTTAGTAGATACATACCTGATCCTGATCATTATCTTTCAGTGAAATCTGAGGTCGTAGAAAGGATTAAAAAACTTGCATCGCGCATAACAGATATGGATGTCGAAGTCTACGTGAACACTGCAGATAGGCCCAATTTAGGAGCGTATTATTTAACAGTCACCGGAACATCAGCTGAGGCAGGTGATGATGGAAATACTGGAAGAGGAAACCGCGCAAATGGTTTAATCACACCATTCAGACCAATGTCCATGGAAGCTGTTGCCGGTAAAAACCCAGTAAACCACGTAGGAAAAATTTACAACGTGTTATCCTACATAATAGCAGATAGAATACACAGGGAAGTAAAAGGTGTCACTAATGTAACTGTATACATGCTCAGTCAAATTGGAAGACCTATTGACCAGCCACTTCACGCAAACATATCATTAAATATAGAAAATAAAAATGATTTCAATACAATACGTTATGAGGCAGAGGCCATAACAGATGCTGAACTTTCGAATATAACTAAGATCACAAAAATTATATTAGAAAACAAAGTACCAATGCCTCTCTTCTAATCTATTTATTGTTTTTACTGTTATCGGTGTTTTCAAAATGGACATGTTCATAGGTTGGTTACATATATTTCTTAAATAAACGTTTAACACAGAGATGAAAGGACTAAGTATTCTACACATACCCATACTTAATTCAGAATCCTTAATTAGCACGTTTCCGATATTCTTCAATGAGTTTCTCTAAATTTTCTCTCATTTGTTGTAACCTTTCGTGCTTTAATTTCTCCTTTTCATCCTCAGCGATCTTAAAAATCTTTTCTTTCTCAATGAATATTGTAGGTCCAATATTAACCAATTGTATGTCATTAGTTTTATTTTCGTTTATAAGATAAACAGGTAATGCCTGAGATCTAAAGAAATTCAGTAACCAATCAGCAGGTTTAACTGTAAGAATAATCATCTTCGGTTCTAACTTTATTATCTCATTTAATCCCTCTTCATCAAATATCATAGGATTTTCTAAATATATAACTTCACCGCACTTTAATTTCTTCTGTTCAATAGACTTTCTTACTGAAGAAGACGTGGCGTTCTCTATCTTCTTTACAACAATAAGCTCTCCACGTTCTATCCTACTAGCTATGTTTTCATAATTAGATATAATTTCTTTAAGTTCAGATAAATCAGTCTCTAATTTTTTAATTGTTGATTCAAGCATCCTTACATGTTCATTTAACATTTCAACTTTTCTATCCTTACGTATTACTAGATCTATTTTCAATCGCTCTTCCTGTAATCTATTTCTTAACTCCTTGAGCTCCCTATCTTTTTCCTCTAATAACATCTGAAGCTCTGCGATCATTGAACTGAATTTAGACTGCTGCTCTATTAATTCCTTAACCTTTTCTCTTAATGCGACGAGATCCCTATCTTTCTGTGAAACTTCTGTAACTTGAGTTTGTTCTTCTAGGGAAGATTCTTTCTCAAGACGTTGTAATGCATCACTTATTTTTATACCTTGTATAACCATCACCTTAGCCTTATCTAAAGAACCTTTAAATCCTTTTAATCGTGCTTCTTCTTCAAGTTGTTGCAACTTTGGTTTGTGATGCATGTAAGCTTTTACACTAGCAACAAGGGCATCTCTCATATGTGTATCAAACTTACCCGTGATTTCTTGAGAATTCAAAAATTTATTTACAATCTCTTTTTTCTCATCAACTCTCAAATCTCTCTCGGGCTCATAAAGTACTGCTCCAAACATAGAAGCAAGTTTCTTCACCATCTCAGTCGCCGGTTTCCTATCAGATGCAACAATAACAGGAACTCCTAGCTTCAATACTTCCCTTGCTATTTCACCACGGGTTAAGTACTTGCCACTCTTAAGGAGCAATAAATTACCATCTAGAGTAATCACAGAAAGCCCTGCAGTTATACCGGGATCATAACCGACTATCAATCCTTTCTTAGAAGAAAAAACAGTCGTGCTATGGACAGAAAGAGGTTCAAAATCTAGCTCTCTTTTTATTACTGGTTTAATAGTTACTCTGACAGAATGCCCTTCATAAGATTTAACAATACCGGAAAGTTTTTCCCTAGGTGCATACACTATAAATACACTACCGCTGATTCCTCCCTCTCCCTTTCGGTAGATTAAATCATAATCAAATCCATGCTCTCTTAATATCTCCTTAATCTCTCTAGTAAGTCTAAGTATGGATGATCTAACAAGTCTCTCATATCTCTGCATACTCATACCGCCAGCCTGAGGAGTCAATTTTTTCGAAACAGCTATCATACATTCATCCTCCAGTCCCTTAACAATCCATCCAACACCTTTAGATGCTAAAATGGCGACGATAGATGCAGTCTGTAAAGAAGTTGGTTTGGACATAAATTTTATACCATGTTTCTCAGCAATTTTTACTAGTGGTTCATATTCCTGATTAGGAGCACCAGTAATTTGTACAAGCTTTGTTCCAGGTGGAAAGGCAGAAAGTAACCGTATCAGAGCCTTACTGCTGTGCGTAAGCTCGAAAACATTGTCAATCGCAACAATTGATGGTTGATATTTCCATATAATTCTTAAAAGAGATGATAATGTAATTTCCTCATAGGTCTCTTTAATTTCATTATCAACTAAATAAACCGCAGTATACCTCGCACCACCTTTAGCGCTCGGAGACGTCCCTCCACAAATATCCACACCGATAACAGCAAATGTCAACTCTTCAACCACCGGTATAGCAAATACCTAAATAAATTAATAAAAACAAGTTATATAAATTTTAAATATTTCATCGCTTCAGCAATTTGAGTAACAAATCTGCAACTTCTCCTGGATATGAGGCTACAGGAATACCATTTTTTTCAAATGCTTCTATCTTACTTTTTGCACTACCTGTACCCATTGATATTATTGCGCCTGCATGACCCATCCTTTTTTCTGGAGGAGCAGTTCTACCAGCAACATATGCCACGACAGGTTTTTCATAATTAGTTGATCTTATGTACTCAGCAGCACGTTCTTCAGCGTCACCACCAATCTCTCCAATTATTGTCACGGCTTTAGTCTCCTCATCTTTTCTGAACATCTCTAATACCTCAATAAATGTAAGACCAGTAATCGGATCACCGCCTATACCTATAGCGGTAGTTTGCCCAAGGCCCGATCTTGATATTGCGTGTGCGATTTCATACGTTAATGTGCCACTTCTAGAAACCATTCCTACAGTACCCTTCTTAAATATATGACCAGGCATTATACCAACTTTACTTCTTCCTGGTGAAATAATACCAGGACAATTGGGACCTATTATAGTGATGTTCTTTAATCTTGCATAGTTTATAAACTTTAATGTATCGTGAACAGGTATCCTCTCAGTTATTACTACTATGGTCTCTATTCCATTATCTATTGCCTCATAAACAGCGTCAGTAGCAAATGGCGCAGGAACAAATACTATGGATGTATTAATTTCTGGATGATGTTTCAATGCATCAGAAACACTGTCATACACAGGTACACCATGAACATTCTGTCCACCCTTACCTGGTGTGACACCTGCTAACACTTTTGTACCATAATCTAGCATAGATTTTGTGTGAAATGTGCCCTCTCTTCCCGTTATTCCTTGAACAAGAACTTTCGTATTTTCGTTTACAATAATCGCCATCTTTCATGCCTCCAAAGTTTTTGCAAGCTCTGCAGTTCTCGCGGCTGCTTCTTCCATAGAATCATACCAGTCAATTCCAGCCTCCTTAAGCAACCTTCTACCTTCCTCCTCATTAGTCCCCATCATTCTCACTACAATCTTCTTATTACTACCATATTTATTAAGTGCGTTGATAAGACCTTTAGCTACCTCATCACATCTAGTGATACCACCGAGAATATTGAAAAATATGACCTTTACATTTGGATGTCTAAGTAACAGTGAGGTAGCCTTCTCAGCAATCTCTGAAGTAGCACCTCCACCAACATCAAGAAAGTTAGCAGGTCTACCACCTTTTAGATAAACAGTATCCATAGTTGCCATCGTTAATCCAGCCCCATTACATATGATCCCTATATTACCATCTAATTCAACATAGTTAAAACCAGCCTGACGAGCTTCAATCTCAAACGTTGAATATTCAACGGATTCTCTATTAGCAAACTCCTTCCTTCTAAATAATGCATTATCATCGATTATTATTTTTGCATCCACTGCGATTAAATTACCATTAGAATCTATCACTAAAGGATTTATTTCAGCAAGATCACAATCAAGATTCTCAAAAATCATGTACAATGCCCTTAATATAAACATAAACTGAGAAGCATTTTGACCGAAAAGACCCACATGATTTGTTACATATCTTAATTGATAATCACGCAACCCTATTAAAGGATCAACATGCGTCCTAATAATTTTTTCAGGAGCCTTCACAGCTAGCTCTTCAATATCAACTCCTCCCTCGCTAGAGACCAAAATAACAGGTTTTCTTACAAACCTATCAACAATTATGCTCACATAAATTTCCTTCGATATGTTTACCGCATTAGTTACCATAACTTTTTTAACAATTTCACCCTTAATATTAGAACCCAGCATCTGTAAGGCTATATTATAAGCCTCATCAGGATCTCTGGCAAACTTTACACCACCAGCTTTACCTCTACCCGCAACTAAAACCTGTGCTTTTATTACAACAGGAAAACCCAACTTCTCAGCAGATTTCCTTGCACTCTCAGGATCAGTAGCAATCTCATAAGGTGAAATAGGAATACCATAGTCTGCAAAAATCTTCTTAGCTTCATACTCGTATAGCTTCATAGCAATTCAACTTACAAAAACCCTTACTATAATATAAATTTCTCCATGATTAAAAAGGAAACGCTTACTATGCAATATCGTTCATTGCAATTACTTTATAAGTGAAGAGAAGAATTTATGAAATTGGTAACCATGAAAAGAATGTCATCTGCAGAAAAACCTGTAGATGTGATAGAAGGAAGACAATATCATATAGGAGTTAGGAAAGGTGAAATTGCGCAGTTTGTTCTTTTACCTGGAGATCCAGGCCGTGTAAAAAAGATTATAAAATATTGGGATGAATCACGATTAATAGCTGAGCATAGAGAATACGTCACGTACACAGGCAAGTATAAAGGCATCGATATATCAGCTACATCAACAGGAATAGGCGGACCAGCTAGTGCTATTGCCATTGAAGAATTATTGGAGACAGGGGCCACAACATTCATAAGAGTTGGAAGTGCAGGAGCTTTACAAGGTAATATTAATATTGGAGATTTAATAATCTCAACAGCCGCGCTACGGTTTGATGGAACAAGTAAACACTATGCGCCACCAGAATATCCAGCAGTTGCCAGCTATGAGGTAGTCTTAGCATTAATAGAAGCCGCAGAATTCCTAGGAGTAAAATATCATGTAGGATTAACGGCATCTACAGATAGTTTCTATGTAGGTCAGGGAAGACCAGGATATAAGGGTTATTTACCAAGCTGGAGCAAAAACATTATAAATGATCTTCAATCCATGAACGTACTGAACTTTGAAATGGAAACCGCCACGCTCTTCACATTGGCAAATATCTATAACGTTAGGGCAGGATCCGTATGTGCAGTTTATGCGCAACGTGTAAAAAATGAATTCATTGCTAATGCTGGCGAAGAAGACGCAATAAAAGTTGCGAATGAAGCCGTGCGAATACTTGCGGAATGGGACAAAAGGAAAAATATGAAAAACAAAAAATATTTCTTTCCTAGCCTGCTAAAAACTTAAAAGATGATGAAAAGGAATGGAGAAAAATATATAGACGCATTTTAACTAGTAATTTGCGACTGGTGTTTAGCGTGCCAGGATCAAAATCGCCAAAAGGATTGTTCGCCGCTAGAAAACTAATAAAGAAAAGGCAAAAACTCAGATGGAGTAAACCTGATTATAAAAGACGTATGCTAAAACTTAAAAAGAAATTTGACCCATTGGAAGGAGCACCACAAGCGCGAGGCATTGTTATAGAAAAGGTTGGAGTAGAATCTAGGCAACCAAACTCAGCAGTAAGAAAGTGTGTAAGAATCCAGCTAATAAAAAACGGAAAAGAAATTACAGCGTTCTGCCCTAAAGATGGATCGTTAAATGTAATCTCTGAACACGATGAGGTAATAGTTGAAGGTTTAGGTGGTTCTCAAGGAAGAGCGTACGGTGATCTTCCAGGTGTGAGATGGAAAGTAATAAAAGTTAACGGAGTATCACTTTCAGCAATACTAGCTGGAAAAGCACAAAAACCAAGGAGGTAGAACAATGACAGAAAATATTAATGAAAAAAGTACAGAAACGAACAAAGAAAATGCAAAAGAAGAAACTAAAACGCACGAAGAAACAACTGAAAAACCCGATCAAAAACAAGAAAAACCAAGTGAAATAACAGCTAAACCAAAAATACTTGTGTTCGGGAAATGGAGTGTTGAAGATGTTACAGTTGTTGATCTTGGATTAAAAAATTACATCTCACTTAAACCAGTTTACATGCCACACTCTGCAGGTAGGTATGCGAGGACTCGATTCGCCAAATCCAAAGTTCCCATATACGAAAGATTAATAAACATGCTAATGAGACCTGGCAGAAACGCAGGTAAGAAATACCTCGCAACAAAAATAGTTATGAATGCTTTTGAGATAATACATCTACGTACAGGGCGAAATCCAATACAAGTCCTAGTAAAAGCAATAGAAAATGCCTCAATAAGAGAAGAAACCACGAGAATAGCTTACGGTGGAATTGTCTATCACCAATCAGTTGATGTAGCGCCACAACGCAGAATAGACTTAGCACTAAGACACATGGTAGAGGGCGCACGATTATCATCATTCAATGGTCCAAAACCCATAGATGAAAGCCTTGCCGATGAAATAATAGCAGCGGCACAAAATGACACAAAAAGCTATGCAATAAAGAAAAAAGAGGAAATAGAAAGAATAGCATTAGCATCAAGATAACACTATTAAGTATTCTCCTTTATCAAAATCCTTAAAACTATACCTTATGATACCTGCTAATGTTTTAACATGACTCTAACGAAGAAGATACGCTATAATCAGCAGTTTCGGGATATATTGTATCAAAAATATATTATAAAATAATAATTATAACAGAAAGACTCACCTAAGGTGGAAAAAACAGTTAATAATTTGGAATGATATCAAGAAAATTCTTTATAATAGTTTTACCATATCTTGTATGTTCTACCTCAGGGTGAAACTGGACACCATATATCTTTTTTCCTTTGACCGCCATCGCTTCAACTTTGCATTTCTCTGATGATGCTATTATTTCAGCATTTTCAGGAATTTTTACTACTTCATCATTATGACTCTCCCATGCGATGAACTTAGACGGAACATCTTTAAAAAGCTCATTCTGATGTATTACATTAATTTCAGTGAGACCAAATTCAGGATATCGAGCACTTCTTACTTCTCCACCGAGTGCTGTAGCTATCATTTGATGTCCTAAGCATATACCTAAAATAGGTTTATTGTAGATGTCTAGAAATCTTGAGAACTTCTTAAGAATATCCTGATCGTAATAAGGTACACTCATTGGACCTCCACCAATTATAATACCATCAAAAGTATTTAATTGGGACCAATCGTTTTGTACATCTTTATTTGTAAAAAATTTAGCGGTTGCACCTAGCTCTAACACCCGTCGTAATATAAGATGATTATATTGCCCACTCATACCAACAATTGCTACTTTCATATTGATCACCATGGAATTGTTTTTCTATGATCATGAAAAATCACTCATTCATACTCAATTGTTGCTGGAGGTTTTGAGGTTAAATCATAGTAAACATCTGCAACGTTCTCATTACTTTTAATGATTTTAGTACTTACATTTTTTAGTACATCTAGTGAGATTGCTGGAACCTCTGCTGTCATGAAATCTTCAGTAATCACAGCCCTTATAACCACTGAATACTTACCATCCTCAGAACCCTCCCCAATTTTCGTAAGTAATCTTGAAGCAGAGGGTATAACTGACATAAGTTCAGACACCAGTGATATTTTATTTTCAATGATTAGATTAATATTGTCATGTGATATAGCATATACCTCACCATAAACTCTAGAATCTCCTTTTACACCAGTAGATTTTTCTTTAAATTTAAAAACTTTAACGTTGCTAAACCTATTATTAAAATTCGTAATATTATTAATATAATGATTAATGATATTTTCATTAGCTTCCATAGCTTTTGAGAAAGTTGCAGCAAAGAATTGCGAATAATTATATTCCTTAAGATAGTCTTCAACAATCTTAGTAGCTCTTCGTGTTACATCAAGCTTCTCATAATTACATTCCCCAACACACCTTATAAGTAAACCGGGACCTGGGAATGGTTGTCTTTTCACAAGCTTTTCAGGCAGTCCTAAATATTTTGCCAAAAAGCGGACTTGCGATTTATACAGATTTGCAAGAGGTTCTAATATTGTATAACCATAACGTTCTTCAGGTTTTAAACCAATCTGGTAAAGCACATTATGCTGAGTTTTTATTCCCCCCAATGTCTCAATCCAATCTGGCGCTATAGTACCCTGCACCAAGAATGTTGCTTTTCGCTTTTTAACCTCATCTGCTAAGACATTATAAAAAACTTCCCTATATGTTATGCGTTTTCTCTCAGCGTCAGATAAACCAAACGTTTTCTCATAAAAACGCTCTCTAGCATCAACAATATCTATATCAATACCTATAGATTCAAACAATGATCTAACCTCATTACTCTCATCTTCCCTCATAAAACCTGTATCAAGAAAGATTACATCTAGATTATCAGGGACTGACAACCAACTTAAGTATGCGGCAACAGCACTATCAATACCACCAGAGACAGCAGCAACAACTCTACGTGAACCCACAACTTCTTTAATTAACCTAACTTGTTTTTCCACAAAGATTTCAGAATGAGTCTCAATTAATATTGAATCCTCACTGCTCATACTTCTAATATTTTACTGCCTTAATAAAAACTTAAAGTTTCACTAAGCTCAATAATTTAACACAATTAAATTAAATATTATTGTAGTATTTTTAAAAAAAGCGATTCAACAAAAATTTATAGGATAAAGCGATATACAAAATAATGTCAGAACAGATTATGAAAGATATAATGAAACTTTACAATAGCATAGCAAGAGATTTTGACATAACAAGAACAAGACCATGGAAATATATAATAGAATACTCACAGAAGAAACATCAACTAATCGTTGCCGATCTAGGATGCGGAAATGGAAGACACACAATACCATACGCAAGCAAAGGACATTACACCATAGCATTGGACATTTCAGAAGAAATGCTAAAAATAACCAGATCAAAAGCAATAAAAAACAAAGTATTCCATAATATTGATATTATACAAGCATCCTTAACACACATTCCGCTAAGAAAAAACGTGATCAATTTAATAATATGCATAGCCACACTACATCACATACCAGAAAAAATCAACAGAATAAAAGCATTAAAAGAAATGTATGAAAAATTAGATAGGAACGGTTTATTAATAATAACTGTATGGAATCTCCTACAACTACGTCATATAAAAAATATCATAAAAACACTCGTATTCACAAAAAAATTAAAAATAAAGGATGTATACGTCACATGGAAACACAGAGGATCAACATTGCTCCGTTACTATCACCTATATACGAAAAAAGAATTGTACACAGATTTTATGCTTGCAGGAATTAAACCAAAAATCTTCAGATTAGACATCACACCATCAATATTTCCGCAGAACTTACTTGCCATAGCAAAAAAAAAACATTAAACAAATTCGCGATATAAGAGTTTTATCATTTAGAGTGGAGGATAAAGATTTAAAAGTCTCTAACAATTGCAGTCCCAAAATGAAAGATTTAATAGATGGGGGAACTGATGAACTTTTGAAAACGTTGTGGGATTCATGGATTTTCGTCCCTTCCCTCTATCGGCAAACGCTTTCGAGGGCTTTCGCCGCCAACGGTAAAGGACGGCACATTGGAAGTCCCCTCGCCTGCCTGTCGTCCTATTCGCGTTGGAAGCAGGACCCATATCGGCGTAAAAAAATCAACTCAAAACGTCTGTAAAAATCTATCTATTCAAAAACTGCTCACCAACCCAAGAATTTCTTTCAGAGTAGAGATAAAGCTAGTGATCTATAATCTGTAAAGTATTCCAATATCTTTAAAACTTAGATAGAAATATCCTATTGTCAGAGATATAATGGAGGTTAAAGCGATAACAAGAAAAGCAATAAATGACATAAGCAATAATAAGAGAGAGATAGCCCGCCTAATAAGAGCTGCTTCAGGAATACACGTTGTGGCAATAATGACTGCACCACTTCCATGTCCAGGACAATGCGTTTATTGCTTTGGAGGACCTGAATATGGAACACCAAAAAGTTATTTAGGTGATGAACCAGCACTAATGAGGGCAATA
This sequence comes from Thermoprotei archaeon, assembly GCA_038881895.1. Classification (NCBI taxonomy): domain Archaea; kingdom Thermoproteati; phylum Thermoproteota; class Thermoprotei; species Thermoprotei archaeon. The sequence goes on along the minus strand of JAVZOV010000005.1, from coordinate 23,095 downwards.
CAAAATAACTTTCACCCATATAAACAAGTTAACAATAGGTTAAACCAGTATACAGAGTTAGGACATAAACCAACAAAAATTGAGCTAATAGTAATGGGAGGAACATTCACATCATTAAGTCTCAACTATCAAGAATGGTTCATAGCACAGGCCATACAATCGATGAACGACTACCCTGACTACCAACCAGATAAGAACGTGATGCTGAAAAACGTAATGAAAGAAAACGAGAGTGCGCAGGTGAGATGTATAGGAATAGTTATAGAAACGCGGCCAGATTATGCTAAAGAACATCACATAGATAGAATGTTAAACTATGGTGCAACTAGAGTGGAAATAGGTGTTCAAACCATATATAATGATGTACTCAAACTAATAAAAAGAGGACATACAGTAGGAGAAAGCATAGAGGCGACAAGAAGACTTAAAGATGCAGGTTTAAAAGTAGGATACCATATGATGCTAGCATTACCTGGAAATAATCCAGAACGTGACTTTGAAGCATTTAAAAGAATATTTGAAGATCCGCAGTTCAAGCCGGACATGATAAAAATATATCCAACATTAGTAATCGAAGGATCAGAACTTTATGAATGGTGGAAAAAAGGTGAGTACACGCCATATGATCTAGATACAACAGTGAAACTAATTGCAAAAATACTTTCAATAACACCAGAATGGATACGTGTAATGAGAATACAGAGAGACGTTCCAGCAACTATAATAACAGATGGTATAAAAAGGAGCAACCTAAGAGAACTTGCAGAGGAAGAACTTAAACACATGGGTAAGAAATGCCGCTGTATAAGATGCAGAGAGGTAGGATTAAAACAATTAAAACAAGGAATTACTCCAGATGAATTCAACATAAAACTAATAACTAGAAAATACTATGCGTCAGAAGGTATAGAATACTTCATTTCATTCGAAGATCCAACAACAGACACACTCATAGGATTTCTCAGACTCCGAAAACCATCCAATAAAGCATGGAGAAAAGAAATAACAGAGACTGAAACTGCAGTAATTCGAGAATTACATGTGTACGGCATAGAAGCACCCATAGGCGAACGCTTAAACATTTCATGGCAACACAGAGGTTACGGTTCACAATTATTATCAGAAGCAGAAAAAATAGCTAGAGAAGAATTAGACGCTAGAAAAATCTTAGTAATAAGCGGAATAGGAGTAAAACCATACTATAGAAGAATGGGATACATAGATGATGGACCTTATCTTTCTAAAAAACTAACTTAAAATTCTATAAGATATCAATTGCATAATCCAACCTCACTTCCTACGCTGGAGAATGAGACTTTCTCTGTATCTTGTAAAACTCTAAACAAATTGACACTCTCTATGTCCTTAGACATGGAATTCCCTTCAGTCCTTAAGGACTTTACAGGGTTTGGGTTGGACAGCGGTTGTGCTAGAGAGAACCTATTAAAGCTCACTTGAGGGTGACCTGCCCAAAAATCATAAAAACATACATAAGCATATCAACAATTCACATCAGAACTAAAACTTTAGAACTTTCTTATTAAACATTCATGTAAAAATTTATACATTAAAAAGATGAAGTTTAGAGGTGATCACTATATCGGAGAGTTTCAATGTTCGTGCTATAACTATTCACTAGAAATACTTATGGGATTCTTTAGCTTAAGCATAACTAAAGAACCATCATGTAAGCTAAGTATCTTACGCAAATTAACAGAGCTTATCACCTCAACAACACTATAATCATAATGAGTCCTGATAGGAATTATTATTGCACCATCAACACTGTCATTAATGGTAACTGGATAACATTTTGCAGGACCAAAAGTTCTCTCCCTACTCTTAAAACCTCGAATAAAAACATGCTCATAATTATTGAGAAAAGCCCTTGAGGGCGGTGATATTAATTTAATATTTAACGTGCCAGGATAAGGTCTAAAACCCAGTTTACTCTCAATCTGCTTTGCATATCTTGCTCTAGAAATATAATAGGCGCCCTCACCAAGGCCTGTAAAAACAGTTCCAGTAATTATGAAACGTTTTTCAGAAACTTTCTCAAAAATCTCTTTTAAAGTTACATAAACCTCCATCAACTCCTGTCTTCCCTTGGAAGTAATTCTTATAGCTTCACCTTTATTTGTAAGACGCCTTTCGATTAACCCCATTTTCTCAAGTAGTATCAAATGGCGTGAAATAGTTTGTTGGGAATAACCAGATGACTTGGCCATAATAGATGTTGAGATCTCAATCTCATTATCTAATGCACCCTGCACAGCTAATCTATACAACGTGCCATAGAGTATTGATTTTATCATGATACTCACGTTAATTTTTAAGTTATAACTAATATTTTTATTTTTCTATGAGTTAATACCTACTGCTTGTGTTTTAAAACTACATTTCTCACACTTCATCAACCTGCCTCATAGGAAGCCATGCTTCCTGAGCAGAGAGGAGCATGTTTCAAACATTATACAAATATACGTTATCAACCTATAAACATAATCTATTTTGAAACTACAACAACGACGTTTTCTTTCTGAAGTGTGAGGCTTGGCCACTTTTACTTTACTGGAAAGGAAAAAATGCTGGAGATTTGATTGTGCGAACACTATAGATTTATTTATATGAACTGTATTAAAATCTCTGTGGGTGTATCTCTTTGACTAAGAAAAGAAAGAGCCGTGGGCGATCAAAAGGTGATAAGGGAAGAAGCGACATAGTATACTGTGATGGTTGTGGAAGACAAATACCTAGAGATAAAGCTATAAAGGTCACAAGATATTACATGCCAGTCGATCCGCAACTAGCGTCAGAGCTTGAAAAATCGGGTGCGATGATAATGAAAGTGCCTGTCACAAAATATTATTGTGTATCATGCGCAGTTTATCATGGTGTAAGAACTATCAGAGCGAGAGAAGAGAGAAAGATAGTTGAGAGATGAAGTGGGTTATGAGCCAAGAGGCTCAACCCAAACATTGGCTTGACAGGTTCGTTGATAAAATAGTCCTCGCAGGGAAACGTAATCTAGTGATAAGTGGCGGGATGGCTCCAGCGGGACCAATACACATAGGAAAAATACGAGGAGAGGTGATATATCCCTCAGCTATTTACAGAGAGTTAGTAAAAAAAGGGTTTAATGTAGAACATATTATAGTAATATATACCCAAGACCCTCTCAAAGCAAAGGAACCATTAGTCACCAGGCAATTCATTGAACAATGGAAAGGAGTGCGAATACTCAACGTTCCAGATCCATGGGGGTGTCATGCGAACTGGGTAGACCATTTCATGGAACCATATTTGGAATCATATGAAGCATACGGAATAACAGCAAAGCCTGTATACACACATGAATCGTATAAAAATCCAAGAATGCAAGAGGCAGTAAAACGCATCATAGAACAAAGGGAAAAAGCAAGAAACGTACTCAATAAATACAAAGGAGGCAAATTAGAGGCGACATGGTTCCCAATAAAAGCACTCTGTGAAAAATGTTACAACATACTAGATACAAAAGTAACGAAATATTATCCAGAAAAAGGCATTATAGAATACACGTGTCCGAGATGTGGACATAAGGGAATAACAACATTGGAAAACGCAAAATTAGAATGGAGAGCAGAGTGGGCATCACTCTGGTACACATATAAAGTTGATATAGAGCTCTATGGAAAAGATCATGCTGCTGCAGGAGGAAGCAGGGAAAGCTGCAATGAGCTAATAAGAGAAATTTTCGGGGTGAGTCCACCAGAAGGATTCCCGTATGAATGGGTAAGTTTAATAAAAAACGGAAAAAGAGAAGAGATGGGTAGCTCAGAGGGTGTTTCGTTTGATATAGACGAATGGCTCAGGGTAGGAAGACCAGAAGTACTAAAATATTGGTACTTCGTCATGAAACCACTCTCACACTTAGACTTCGATCCATTGAAAACACCACCACTCCTTCACGACGAATATGACAGAGCAGAAAGAATATATTTCGGAACAGAGGAGCCAGCAGAAAAAGATACCATAATAGACATTAGAAGAGCATACGAATTGGCCAACGATGGAAAACCACCAGAAAAAATTGGGTTACAAGTCCCATATTTGGTACTAGCAATAATAGATCAAATAATACCAGAAGGACCAGAAAGACTTAATGAAGCAATAAAACGTCTCCAAAGAACAGGACATATAAAAAATACACCAATGATAGAAGAACTAAAAATAATTGAAAGACTCTTACCAAAAGCAGGATATTGGGCGCGAAAATATGCACCAGAAAACTATAGAATTACACTACAAAACTCAGTACCACAAGAAATAAAAATAAGAATAGATCAAAACCAGAAAGAACTTCTTAAGCAATTATACACGCTATTAAAAGCATGGACAGAACCTAATTCGCAAAAACTTGAAGCCGAGATATATTCGCTCATAAAACAAGCAAACATAAAACCACAAGATGCATACAAAACCTTATACATGATTCTTTTAGGAAAACCAAATGGACCAAGAATAGCATCATTCATGCTGGCAATAGGAACTGATAAAGTACTAAAGCTAATTAGTGAGGCAATTGAAAACCCATGATGGTGCCACAAAGTGGCATATCAAAGACTTGTCAAAACACTCACAAAAGGCAATATATGGCTTTATGTTTGTCATTCTCTCCTTGAAAAACCAAAATATGGTTACGAAATAGTAAAGGAACTAAAAGAAAAATACAGACTAAACGCAGCGACAGTTACAATATATATGGTATTACAAAAAATGGAGAGTGAAGAAATTATAAAACCACTCAGTGGTGCAGGATTACCAGGAATAAAATACTATCAGCTAACAGAAAAAGGACAACAACTCTTCAAAAACGGAATACAATTCATGGAAGAACGCCTTAAAATCTTAAAAGGTGAGACAAGTGGTAGTAAGTAAACTAAGACAAACCATAAACAAAATACTCAATCCAATAGGATTAAAAATAGCAAAAATAGGACTCAAACCAAATCACATCACACTCATAGGATTCATACTAGGAATACTAACAGCATATTTTTATGCAACACAACAACCACTATTCGCACTGGCAACAATCATAATTTCAGGAATAATGGATGCGCTAGATGGAGCGGTAGCAAGAGCAGCAGAAAAAGTGACAAGATTCGGCGCAGTACTAGATGCAGTACTAGATAGGTACGTAGAATTCTTTATAATAATTGGAATAGCATTAGGAGGTTATACAGAATGGGTGTACGCAATGATAACCCTCTTTAGCTCAATCATGGTAAGTTATACAAGGGCCAGAGCGGAATCAAGCGGAGGACTTAAAAATTGTGCAGTAGGACTCTTCGAAAGACAAGAGAGACTACTCACAATAATAGTAGCAACACTCATACTTCCATTATATAACAAGGCACTAGAAGTAGCACTCATAGTAATCATAATACTCTCACAGATCACAGTAATACAAAGACTTCATTACACATGGAAAAACACAAGATCATTACCATAGTTTTGAAGCACTGTACTAATACACTGAAAACTCCTTAATAAAAAAAAGGTTTAACTGGAACCTGCTTTCATCCAATCTTAATTTCTTTCTTATCTGTTATCGTAATTGTAACTTCATCTCCTATGTCCGGTTTTTTCTCTAATGTTTCCCACTCATCATCAGTAAGCCAGAGAGTTAACCTTGGCATAGTTTGTTGCGCTAACCCAGGTGTAAACATTTGAAGCGTCTGTTGTATAATAGGGGCTATCTCCCTTGCTATGTCCCCTGTCTGTTGTATTATTGGAGGCTCAGGAGTTTCCTCCACAAAATCTAGCTTTACAATCCATGTATCCTTATCCTTCCTAAAAAGGTTTTTACCGATAAGTATCGCCTTTATTTTAACATCCATACTTTATCCCAATACTTTATTGTTTAACTTATATTTCAACATTCCTATCTAACACAACACTCTAATCACTTTAACTCATAACCTAGTTTTCACTTAACATAGTTTCTCAAAATTTCATGTAACTTAATAGTACAAATAGCACAGTTAACAAAAGTGAGAAAAACTTATTTTATAAACTGATTATAGGGTTTTCATTCAAGTATTTTTAATGCTAGTTTGGATGCCAATATTGGATGTTTGAGTAGTTTTCTTGCTACCCGTCCTATATTTTGCCCATTTGCTAAATCTACAACATCTCTGCCGTCTATCATTTCTGCTAATTTATTAAGATCGTCATCACTTAATGATACTAACACCTTCATTACTTTATAACTTTTTTCTATTCGTGACCCCCACTCGCTTTCTTTTATATAAAGCCTTTCATATTCCGACAATGTATTTACACTAGTATCATTGAGTTCAACAGCTTTGGCTGCTATTTCACCTGCCATTTTTCCACCTGCCATTGATGAATGATTTCCTCCACCTGTAAGCGGTATGACTTGTCCTGCTGCATCTCCAACTAGCATGATCCCATTCCCTGCTAATTTTGGAACCAAACCACCTATTGGTATTGCTGCAGATTCATATTTAATTATCTTTGATTTGCTAAATTTATCTGGATGTCTTTTGATCCATGCATCCAGTATAGCTTTTGTACCTGGTCTCATTGCACCTAAACCCACTTCATAAGTTCCTTCGCCGGTTGGAAATATCCAAGCATAACCTCCTGGAGCTACATCATTACCTACATAGAAATATAGTAGATCGTCATCAACATTCTCAACGTTTGTCATAATGTACTGTACTGCTGGTATTATTTCATAACGTGTTCCTCTTGGAAGAATATCAGTTGAGAGTTTTGATGCATAACCACTGGAATCTATCACAATCTTTGCTCTTACTTCTATCCTTTCAGTACCCTGTCTTGCTACAACCCCCCTCACAAAGTTATTATTTTCCACTATGAGGCTTTCCACTAGAGTATTAAGCCATATATCCGACCCTGCCTTTGCAGTTAATATTGCCAAGTGTTTTAAAAACAATGCCTTATTTGTAACATACCCAGGCCCTTCATTAATTTCTGAATTAAGAGTTTTTACATTTTTTGTTTCATCAGGAGCATGCACAATGAAACCCTTAACAACAGCATCTACAAATTTTGGAGATGGTATTAATCCAGAAAGTTGCATACCTCGTGAAGAAATGGCTCCTGAACATGGTTTCCTACCAAAATGACTCTCCTTTTCTATAAGAAGAGTTCTAACACCTTTTTCCGCCGCTGTTCTTGCAGCTAAAAGTCCCCCAGGACCACCACCAATAACTACTACATCATATTCCACTTGCTTCATATTCTATCATCACCAGGGTCTCACACAAAATGTGTAATTATTGCATATAAATATTTGTTTATCTTCAATCAAAAATACATGATTCTAATCACAATTAAAGACCTCATTCTTCAGGATAATGAATGAGTCAAATGCTTTACCAGAAATGATGCAATCTTTTCCTCATCAAGATTCGTGTAAAGAATGTCATCATTCACCATTATAACAGGAACCGTTAATACTCCATAGCGTTCTAAGAGTTTCGCATTTTCTAATACATCTAATACTTCAATTGTACAATTTTTGCTTAGCATTGCAAACTTTATGACAGTTCTCATGACTGGAACACAAAGTGAACATGTAGGAGACACCAAGATTTTTATTGTAACACTTTTTAGATTTCTTATTGGTTTATTATCAGGTTCATTAATAACCGCGCTCAAAGCATCAATGAACATTACCATTTCTAATCCTACTGGCAAATCATAAAACTTAATCTTAACATCCCTCCCACTTATAATAAAGACCGGAAACATAGAAACATCTAGGTACTGCAACATTGTTTTAGGATCATCTATAATAATCATATCTACAAAATTCTCCCTTATCTCTTTTAACTCTGAAATAAAATTCATAAAAAGATCAAACATTTGATGGTTACTAGGTATTATAGCAGTTATTTTGATGTTACTTTTCGCTTCATACAACATTTTTCTTAATACTTCTTTCTCTTTTAACGGTATCAAGTTGATCCTAAAATTGTATATCTTAACTGCTACATAAATTTATTATGAAAATAGTTCTTAACAGCTTAGATTTTATTAAATATAGAGTAGATCTTATCACCATAAAAGTATACTGTTGATATGTTTATTATGAGTATTATAATTATTCCAGTGGTGAAGAATATGTTATACGCCTGGTCAAATGTCATTAAATTTTTAACCTCATAAAGTGTTGCTACAGTTCCAGATGTTATCCAAAGTGTGATTAATGTGCCTATTATATTTCTTATCACATCTGTGAATGTTTTTATCTTATATTTTGAAACGCATGAATAAAAATACCCGAAAATACCTAAGAACACCGAGGTGAAAAATATAAGAATTACATCAGATATGTTAAGTAACAGTGAAAAAAACAAACCTCCTAATAACCAACCCAAGAATACTGCTTTTCTTCTAACGTACGAACTAATCAGGAATAAAAGGAATATGAAAGGAGATACTCCACTAAACTTTATACCAGATATATTTAATGGTTGGAACTCTATGTAGAATCTTAGCGATATTAAAACTAATATTACTAACAATGCTGTCTCTTGAACCATTTTACTAAATTTCATGAGGTTTGATACGTATATTGCCATTGTTTGCTATTATTAAATAATGTTAAATTAATAAACGTTTAGCTTGCTAGTTTAGCTTATGGAAACGTTTTATGATCAAAAAGAAATAAAATGGATTTTTTAGTAATTATTCATTGTTTACTTAGCTCTTTCAAGTACAATCTCTATTGTTGAAACGTCTCTTGATTGATCGCCTTCACCGACTTTCTCTGTATTAATAGATATATTGCCTACTTTTACTTGTCCTGGTAGGAATTTGTTCTTTAATATCTCAGCTACATCTACTGCTCTAGAAATTGCTCGTCCTCTCGCTTTTAATACAACCTTTTCTCCGCCTCTATTAAACTGTATTAATGCTGCTACCACATATCCCATTACTGGTTTAGAACCAATTAGAACTGTGTTTTCACTAATTGGTCCTGCAGGCTTTCTTGGAACCTTCTTTACAGCTTGTGCTTGTTTTTCTTCAGGTAGTGTGGGAACCCCCTCTCCGCTACTCATAGTTTTTTCCTCCTTTTACAGGTAAGATATCAAATATGTAGTGTAATATAAATCTTTGCTTAAATCAGATTGAGACCTGCTATATTAGGTACTTTGGCTCTTCTCTAAAAATGGGGCTTTACCCACTCTTTCGGCGAGAAGGCTTCCGACCTCAGTCGTGGAGATGAATCGCCGTTAACTTTATATTCCTCCAATTCCATCAGCTCCTTGAGCGGGTCGCTCGCATGTGGATGGGATGTCCAAAGGCTGGAATAAGGCTCCCATCCAAGACGGTGTGGGGAAGGTTCCAGCAAGCGGGCCATGGGCTATATGCTCATGGCAGGGGCTGCCTTGACACAGCCCAGAACTCGGTAGAATGAGTGGAAGCCCCACGACAAACCGAGAATCTCCCGGCTTCAGCCGTGGAGAGTGTCAAGATCCTTCTCCTTTCCCTAAAGAAACAAAGATTTTATTGTAAATAGTACACTTTAAAATCTGACGCACAAACTCCCATAGAGACACCTCTTAATCTAAATAAATTTGGTGCAAAATAATTTATACTCTATAAGTAAGACTAAATTGAGGTGAACGTATTGAAACTACTTACTTTTTCGATAAAAGATGAATATCGGGTAGGAATTTTAACGAACAGTGGAGTATTAGATTTACCTAACGCATATAAAAGAATACACAGTTCTATTGAAGCTCCAGACTTCCTCTATTCCATGCGCAAGTTTATTGCTTTTGAAGAATTATCCCTTGACATTGCTAAAGAATTACTTAGCAAAAGCCTTGAACTCAATGATACGAGTCCTTTCATAGACCCAAAAGAGATAAAATGGCATCCTCCTGTTCCAAATCCAGAGAAAATATTCTGTGTCGCTATAAATTACAGAGAGCACGGTAAAGAGAGTGGCGCAAGTCCTCCTCCTAAACCCTATTTCTTTCCTAAATTTGCTAACACATTAATAGGACATGAAAATCCTATAATTAAACCAAAAATTTCAGAAAAAGTTGATTGGGAAGTTGAGCTCGGTATCATAATCGGTAAACCTGGAAAATATATCAATAGAAAAGATGCATTAAACCACGTTTTCGGTTATACTGTAGTTAACGATATCTCGATGAGAGATTGGCAATTTCCACCTGCAGAATCTCTAGGATTTTATTGGATCTGGGGAAAATCGATGGATTTAACAACCCCTGTAGGACCATACATAGTTACGAAAGATGAAATACTAGATCCTAACAATTTAAGACTTACACTGAAAGTTAACGGAAACATCGAACAAGACGGTAATACCCGAAACTTAATATTCAATGTTGAGGAACTCATTCATTGGGCATCACAGGGTATAACCCTTAAACCAGGAGACTATATTTCAACTGGTACTCCATCGGGCGTTGGAATGAGTAAAAACAAGTTTCTGAAGCACAATGATATCGTAGAAGCCGAAGTCGAAAAGATAGGCATCCTCAGAAATATAGTTGTCTCCGAAGTTTAATTAATAAAACTTTTTAGTCAGTTTTTATTATTAATTGTGGCGATGATTAATTAGGGTTACACTGAACCTAATGAAGAAAAGGCATTAACATGAGCCATTTTTAAACTTATCAGCTTTGAAACTGTTTTATTACTGCATAGATTGTCCTCTTATCCTTTATAAAATCCTCATAATCCATCCCCTCTACAAAGTCCATTACATTTTCCATAACTCTGATTATGTCCTCTAGATAATCTAAAAACTCTCTTTTCATATATTTACAACTTCCTCTAAGATGTGCTTCCTAATTCTCGGCTTTAAGTGCTTTTCTCAACCAAATCAACTTTTAACTCCTAGTTTTTCACTCAAATAATTTTCCAACTCAATAAAATTCAAAAGGCTCAATCTCTTGAAAAGGTAAATAGTGAACGTCACATGCAATGTCTGGATGATGCTCCTTGTTTACATCCACGTTTATTCCCCTAATTTTCGTTTTCCGCATCCGACATCTAAACTCAATAAGCTACCACCCTTTCATCATCATAATATATGTTAACTCTGGATTATCTACATCTTCCTACGTTCATAGCCTCCCTTGAAACCTTCAGCTTTCACCCATTTTATTTTGCCTGGATTCCAATTCCACTTTTGTTTTTCCTTTATTCCTGCAAGTTTGACAATTTGCTGTTTCATTTTAACAATGCTCGCCTCTAAACTATCTAAGAAATCGCAGAAATCCTCAAGAAAAACCGTCAAATCCCCATCACTCATGCCTGAACACCTTTCTGAGCTAAAAGTTTCTTAATTTCCGCAGCTACAAACTGCACCTCGGTTGAATCGCCTATATCCAATAAATGAGAACGTAATTCCTCAAGCTCCTGCAAGCTCATTTTAGAATAGTCTGATTTCCGTTTAGGTTTGATGGGTGGTTTAGTTTCTGCTGCTTTCTTATTCTTCCACGAATGGTTTATTCACCGATAAATGGGATTGACTTGCGGATTCTGGAATTTTGCCAAGTCGAATTAGTCTTTCCCTTAAAACTACGTTTACAACTTTAAAACAAGCACAGCGGTTAGGTTTAAACGTTTCACAATACTGCGAAAACGTTCTGAAAATAGGAATAGAAACATTAACCAATTCATTCCAAAAATAGCACAGAATCAACCCGCTTCAGACGAAATAAGCAAGGAAGGTATCAGAAACGCAGTTTCTGATGAGTGCGGCCGCCGGGATTTGAACCCGGGTTGCCAGCGTGGCAGGCTGATGTCCTAGTCCAGGCTAGACGACGGCCGCGTCTATAAAAACTAAGAAAAAGGTTGTCTAAATAGTTTTCCTTTACTCTCCCAAGAATGAGAGCTCTTTGGAGTCTATATTTTAACAGAATTCTAAGCTATTGGTCAATTTGCTGCTTGTATTATTAAACTTATATTAAATTTAAATTGATATATTTTAGAGGGTGGCATGCTTCGTGAATTAGGGTTTTCGGAAAATACGTATTCTGAAATAATTCTAGTTGTTACTAGGGATGGAGAGGTTAACGCAGCACCTATAGGTGTTAAGTTAATTAATGATAACATTATGGCTATTATTTTCAAGGATTCGGTCACATATTTGGGTTTAATGGGTTGTGGTGAATGTACTATTAATGTGACCTCTGATGCTCGTGTTTTTTATAAGTTTGTGATGAATGAAAGAATAGGGGCTGATGAACTATTATCAAGCGATATTATTCATGTGCCAGCCTTAAAAATTGCGGATGCTGTAGTAGAAGCGAAAGTGGCCGATGTTATTGATAAGGGAGATAGAGCAATTTTTTACTTTGTTCCTGTTAATTTTAAAATACTTAGAAGCATGCCTAGGACTTTTAATAGGGCGCATCCGGCAATTATAGAGGCGCTTGTTCACTATACTAGGATAAAACCATACTTAACAATGGGGTTATCTAGTGAAATAGATAAACTACTTGAACGCATTAAAATGTGTGTTGATACTGTCAGACATTCAACACGAGATACAGAGTTATTAAATATTGCAAACGATATATTATTAAAGGCAGTTAAAGATGCTAAAAGACAATGATTAGATATCATGTTAATTCTTGTCACATTTAGATAAAAATAATTAGACCTATAAAACTAAGCATAGGTATGGAAGAGTTAGATGAATTGCGTAAAGTGATACAAGATATGAAGAATAATGAAGATTTAGAGAAAGTTAGAATTTTTCTTAGAACATTACAGGGGTTCATCCCACCGCATCCTGATGCTATGATAGGATTGGCTTCATTCGGAAATCGTTCATATTTTTTAACTAGCGATGGTGTTGTTGTCAGGTTCTCACCATCATCAGAGGAAGGATTACCCTTTTTATACATTCCAACAAGGCTCGTGAATTATGATGATATACCACCTCAAGTATTAAGTAACGTGAAAAAGAACATCAGTACAGTGTTAAAGGAAGTTTACAATGTAGCGTCAGCTTGGATTTATAACATACCAAACACAAATCCTAGGTACATCAAGATCAGGGAATTAATAGAATATTTGGAAAATTCAAATTTGCATTGAGAGCATTCGTTAGGTTGAGAATAATGGCATATTTTTGTTATTTTTCTACCATGTTCTGGATTACTCACCTACGATTTCTACTATAATTTTGCGCTGGGATCGTGGTCCATCAAGCTCTACTAGTAAAATATTCTGCCACGTTCCTCTTATTATTTGTCCATCTTTTATTGGAAAAATTCTTTCTGAACCGATGATTGAAGATGCTATGTGTGCATGAGCGTTATCATCTATCCTATTGTGTTGATATTTTTCATTTGGAGGGTATAGTTCTTTTAACTTATTAATTATATCGTTAAGTAAACCTGGTTCATGCTCGTTTACTATTAATGATGCTGTTGCATGAGGAACAAAGATAATACAAAAACCATTTCTTACACCACTTTTGCTAACAATTTTTTCAATTTCACTCGTTATATCAATGAGTTCAAACAGTTCATGTGATCTTACATATATTTCGTTAAAGAGAATCTTCATGTCTAATCCATTAAATATTTCTACCGAAGGTTTAAAAACCTAAGCATGATTTAATTAAATTAGTAGAAAACACAATATTTCACAGAAGGGATCGAGCGTGTCGGTTACAAAATCTGAAAAAATAACTCCAGAATCTTGGCTACTAATTAGAGGTCCTGCAAGAGTAGATGTAAAAAGAGGAAGTGTAGAAGTGTTTGGCGCGTCCATCGAAGCTGGTGGTTCATTCACAATAGTGGGTGGACGACAGGTTCCTATGAAGGGTCTTACAGAATCTGAGATTATATTTATATTAGGAGAGAGTGGTTCCTATGAATTAGTAGAGGAGCAATTAATACCGGATGATTGGGTTAATGCTGTTCATGAAGTTTTAAAAATTTCTAATCCGAATGTAATGATTATTGGTGCTGTGGACACTGGCAAGAGTGGTTTTACATTATATTTAGCAAATAAGCTAGTGGCTAATGGATTTAGGGTAGCTGTTATTGATACTGATGTTGGACAATCTGATATAGGCCCTCCCGGAACTATAAGCTTAACATTGCTTGAGAAACAAATACCATCATTTTTGGATACAAAACTTGTAGATGCCTATTTTGTTGGTGATAAATCACCAGTTGGACACTTATTACCGATAGTTGTTGGTTCGCAAAAAATGGTTAGAAAAGCACAAATGCTTGGAGCTAACGCCATAATCATCAACACATCCGGATTAACAGAGGGTGGCATAGCAATGGCATTACGATATCATATGGTCGAAGCAATAGATCCTAACGTTATAATAGTTTTACAACGTGAAAAAGAATCTGAACATTTAGTTAAACCTCATGAGGATTTAATAAAAGTGATACGATTACAATCTCCTAAACACATTTTAAGAAGAAATCGCGAAGAACGTGGAGACTTTAGATTGTTCAAAATGGCAAAATACTTATCTAATGCTAAGAGCATAACGTTAAACCTTGATAATATCATTCTATTGAACACAATTATTAAGCAAATGCCTGAAAACTTCTTCTTAAAAGAAATTGTAAGAAATATATTAAACATTGAACCAGAATATGTTGGCTCGGATGACACCACAGCTATAATTGTGATCGATAAGATTCTCTCTCCAAATCAGCAAGATCGCATCGAAAAAACATTAAGAGGTGCAAATTTTGTGGATGTAAAGATTATTTCCACGCAATTAATCAAGGGATTATTGCTTGGGTTGTATGATGCCAAAAAACACTTCCTAAACATAGGCATACTTGAGAAATTAGATCTACATAAAAACATTATAACTATAAAAGGACAAATTAGCGAATCAGATTTCAATAGGATAAAGTATGTTTACTTCGGTTATATAGTACTCAACGAATTAGGAATCGAAATAAGAAGATTAAAACCCGGCACTTTTTAACACAGTCGGCGGGGAGTCTCCATCCGTAGGGGTGGGGATGAAGGCCGATAAGCTTATATTTTTTCTCGTTGTGTTTATCATTGTCTGCTTGGTTGGCAGACCTAGTAGGCATGGGACAGGCCGAAAGAGAAGCCTGCTGAGGGCAAGACCTCCGTAACCCACCTTCCACACGGGATTCCCGAAACGGTCTCACCTGCCGAGACCTCCGCTGTGGGTGTGGAGATCGAGTCTGTCCGTGGAAGCAGGAAGCCACCTGCGAAAGCTGGTGGTAGTTCACATTAAAACTCAAGCTAAAAAGTTTCACATGAAGAAAATAGGCATGATAAACAAAGATTTATTTAACCTAAAATTAGAACTACTTGATAATCATGTCTTTAAAAACACCATATTTCACGAGAACTGGTGACAAAGGAGAAACAAGTCTTCTAGGTGGTCGGCGTGTCCCGAAATATGATCTAAGAATAGAGGCAACAGGCACAGTTGATGAATTAAACTCTTTCATAGGTTTAGCCAGAAGTATTTGTACGTATGAAGACTTGTCGAGGATACTGGAAAACTTGCAACAAGATCTTTTCATAGTGGGAGCAGACATCTCAGCACCGAACGATATATCACCATCATTTAACATACCACGAATAGATAAAAAACACGTCGAAGATCTTGAGAAGCTCATTGAGCAATACGCCAGTGAAATAAAACCAATAACAAGGTTTATACTTCCAAGCGGGACTCAGCTAGCAGCACTCTTACATGTAGCTAGAACAATATGTAGAAGAGCTGAAAGAAAAGTTGTTCAACTCGCAAGCACTGAACCTATCAATAATTATCTAATAGTTTATCTTAATAGACTCTCAAGCTTGCTTTTTGTGCTAGCGAGAATTGCTAATGCCCGTGCAAACATTAAAGAATTAGAGGTGACATACAAACGTTAATAAACTGTTTCCGTAAAAATATTTTAAGTACGCAAACTATATATAAATGATAACATATGTTATATTGGAGATAGAAAGTGAGCAACATAAAGAAGGAATTAGAATTTGATTATAGTAAGTATGATTTTAAAGACCCAGAATTATATGTGTACAAAACTAAGAAAGGTTTGAGTAGAGAAATAGTAGAGGAAATTTCAAGATTAAAAAATGAACCAACATGGATGACTGAATTTAGGCTTAAAGCGTTTGAAGTTTTTGTCACAAAACCAATGCCCCAATGGGGTCCAGATCTAAGCGAAATAAACTTTGATGACATAATTTACTATATCAAGCCTACTGAAAAAAAGGGTAGAAGCTGGGACGAAGTGCCTGAATACATAAAGAAAACATTTGAACGATTAGGAATACCTGAAGCAGAGAGAAAATTCTTAGCTGGTGTTGGAGCGCAATATGAATCTGAGGTTGTGTATCACAATATTAGAAAAGATTTGGAGGCAAAAGGTGTCATATTCACTGATATGGATACTGCTGTTAAAGAATATCCGGATATCGTTAAAAAATATTTTGGAACTGTTGTTCCACCTAACGATAATAAATTTGCTGCATTAAACAGTGCTGTATGGAGTGGAGGAAGCTTCATTTACGTTCCTGAGGGTGTAGAAGTTGACATACCACTGCAAGCATATTTTAGAATAAATGCAGCCAATGTAGGACAATTCGAACGGACACTTATAATAGCGGAACCTTATAGTAAAGTTCATTATATAGAAGGCTGTACTGCGCCTATTTATAGCACTGATTCATTGCATGCCGCTGTAGTAGAAATAATAGCTAAAAAAGGTGCGAAAGTTAGATATACAACAATACAGAACTGGTCTACTAATGTTTATAACTTAGTTACTAAACGTGCCTTTGCATATGAAGATGCAACCGTGGAGTGGGTAGATGGTAATATAGGGAGCAAAGTTACTATGAAATATCCATCCATATATTTGCTTGGAAAGAATGCCAAAGGAGAAGTAATATCAGTTGCATATGCCAAAAGAGGGCAGCATCAAGATACCGGATCTAAGATTTACCACTTAGCACCATACACTACATCAAGAATAACATCGAAATCCATAAGCAAAGACGGTGGAAGAACCAGTTATCGTGGACTAATTTATGTCGCAAAGGGCGCTAAGTATGTAAAGTCAAGTGTAAGATGTGATGCATTATTGCTTGATGAAATATCTAGAACAGATACTTATCCGTATGAGGAGATACAAGATGATACTGCAGTCACCACTCATGAAGCTACAGTAGGCAAAATTAGTGAAGACCAACTATTCTACCTTATGAGCAGAGGAATACCTGAAGTTGATGCACTAAACATGATAGTCATGGGATTTCTTGAACCATTCATAAAAGAATTACCGATGGAATACGCATTAGAACTCAACAGATTAATAAAATTAGAAATGCAAGGATCAGTAGGATAGGTTTATTTCCTAATTTTAATATATGGAGACTGTAGTAATGACTATCATACATAATAGATTAAGCACAGATTTGATCACGGATTACTCAAGAAGAACAGAAGAACCAGAGTGGCTACTTAACATGAGACTTAATGCTCTTGAAATTTACAAGAAACTTCCCATTGAAATGTCACCTCTTTATAAAAAACAAACACTAGTAAATGAGATAGAGGTAGATAATGCAATACTTTTCAATGATTCATCAGTTCAGAAAATTATTAACGATCCAATTGGAAATATACAAAACCTAATAGTTAATATAGATTCAGAAACAGTTGAGATAAAGTTAGCGAAAGAACTTAAGGATATAGGCGTCTTTTTTGCTGATCTAAATACATTACTCAACAAACATTATGAACTAGCAAAAAAATATTTGAAAAACAGAATTCTAAAACCAGAGGAGGATAAATACTCAGCATTAAACCATGCACTATTTAACAACTTACTCTTTATTTACATACCGCCAGGAATCGAGATACTAACACCATTAAGAAACATAAATTATCTTACAGGAACAACAGGAGTATTCACACAAACCATCATAGTAGTAAGTGAAAACAGCAAAGCAA
Source organism: Thermoprotei archaeon (assembly GCA_038881895.1). Taxonomy (NCBI): domain Archaea; kingdom Thermoproteati; phylum Thermoproteota; class Thermoprotei; species Thermoprotei archaeon. Next base: position 5,064 of record JAVZOV010000005.1, on the reverse strand, counting down.
CATTCATAGAAGAAATATATCCGTTACATACATCTTCCACACAACAATTCATTCACAGTAATATAACTGAAGTATACATTGATAGAGGCTCTGAACTCACGTACATATCAATCGAAAATCAGAATAAAAACAGTCTATCCTTTTTAAACAGAAAAGCATCAATAGGAGAACAAAGCGCACTAAACTGGGTTTCAGGACATTTTGGCGGGTCACTAACAAGATCACGATTTGATGCAGACCTTAATGGCCAAGGGGCAAACATTGAAGACATAGAAGTATCACTAAGCACAGGAAACCAACGATTTGACATAACCGCAAATCTAAATCATAGATCACCGGTAACAATAGCTCACGCAATAATCAAAAGTGTCGTTAAAGACCAATCCAGATCAATAAGTAAAGGTGTTATAAAAATAGAAAGAAATGCAAAAAATTCAAGCGCATACCTAGCAGAACATGCAATGATAATGAATGATGCCCGAGCAAATACAATACCAGCCCTTGAAATAGAAAATAATGAAGTGAAAGCAACGCACTCAGCATACATTACACAAGTAGATGAAGAACAGCTATTTTATTTGATGTCAAGAGGCTTTGACAGAAACAATGCAATAAAAATGGTCGCCTTGGGATTCTTCGAACCAGCAATAGATAGAATACCAATACCAACACTCAGAATAGCATTACGACATATAATAGACAAAAAATGGAGCGGCATAGAGTATGAAAAACTAATCGGAAAAGAAAAAATCTTCGAAGAACTACTCATAGAAGAATCAACAGAAGAAATTACTAAAAAACATGACATATTCGAAGGACATTATAAATACAGATAAACAGTTCCTTTCTTGCCCTAAAAACATTAAAGTTATCTGCTTTTAAATTCTTAATCATTTAAATAGGGAACCAGAGCCCTTTCAAATTCTAGTATACTAGTAGCGCCCACAATACGTTCAACAGGCTCACCATTGTAGAATATCATAAAAGTTGGTATGCCCATTATATTATACCTGTAGGCAATGGCCCTGTTCTCATCAACGTTCAGCTTCCCTACTACAACCTTACCAGCATACTTTCTGGCAAGCTCCTCAACAGTAGGTGCCATTAATATACACGGACCACACCACGCCGCCCAAAAATCTACAAAAACTACTCTATTATTGCGGATCACTTCATCGAAATTATTTACATCAAGTTTTATAGGCTTTACAACAGCTTTTTTCTCTTCAACCACAGTAGAATCTTTCTTCATACTCTCCTTAAGCATACGTGAAAGCATTTTACTCTTTATAATCTCTAGACTATCATCATTACTCTCTGTCATGTAAACCACCCAAGACAAATATAAAAATCAAAATATAAAGTTTTGCTCTCAAAACAGAAAAATACGGTCTCATTTTTCAGTCAAGGATGACGTCAAAAAGCGTTAAAGAGAATGATAAGCTTCGCCGTTGTCAGCAGTTTCGGAATAGATAGGTTTAAATGGAGGTTGATTACTTTATTCTTAATGATGTCTGGAGATTACGAAGAACTGCTTAGACCAAAGGATGTCGCAAAGATATTCAACATCTCAGTTAAGACTCTCTGGGAGTGGCAGAGGAAAGGCTTTCTGGAATTATTAGCAGTGTATGGGTGCATGAGATCATTGTGCGATGACGCAATACCTTAGAAAAGTATTTAAACAAAAGCTTATTATTGTTTTTGGCGGTTAAGTTGAGTGAATCGCAGGCAATAATTCCCATAGTTCGGCTGGCGAATAAGGATTTGAATGGACTACATAAAACTTTCTTTGCCTTACATAAAATTAAGGGTATAGGAATAAACACGGCATACGCAATATGCAGAATAGCAAATGTTAATCCAGAAGCACCACTAGGTTCTTTAAGTCCTAAAGATTTAAAAACACTTGAGAATTTAGTATTAAATCTTACGAGTGGAGGAGTGCCATGGTGGTTTACAAATAGACCTCGCGATCCAGAAACTGGAAAACACTATCATCTAATAGGCTCAGACCTCGTCCTTAAGGTAAAGGAAGATATAGGCAAGGAGAAGGAGTTAAAGACATGGAGAGGAATTAGACATGCATACGGTCTTAAAGTTCGTGGGCAACGTACTAGGACTACCGGACGCACAGGCGCAATTGTGGGTGTAACTAAAAAGCCTAAAGAGTAGGGTGAATATCGTGGGTGATCCTCGTAGAATAAAAAAGAAGTGGAAAAGTCCAAGACATCCATGGAGAACTGAAACTCTTAAGAGTGAACTAGAATTAGTAGGCAAATATGGTTTACGAAATAAGCGAGAACTGTGGAGAGCACGAACATTATTACGTAACATAAGAATGCAGGCACGAAAATTGCTAGCTTTAAAAGAAGACGAAAGAAATGTAAAACTTAAGATCCTTGTTAATAGACTCTATAGGTTAGGGCTAGTTTTGCAGAATGCTACAATAGATGATATACTAGGCCTCACCATTGAGGACATGCTAAACCGAAGACTACAAACGGTCGTTTATAAATTAGGTCTTGCAAGAACAGTATATCAGGCAAGACAATTTATAGTCCATAAGCATGTGAGAATAGGAGGAAAAATAGTCAGCAGACCAGGATATCTAGTAAGAAGAGATGAGGAAGCTTTAATCACATGCGATATTCCGCTCATTAAAGTTGAAACTTCAAATAATTCAAGGTGATATAAATGAGTGAGAGCACTACACAATCTAAGAGTAATTTAAAGTGGGGCATTGCACACATATACGCATCAAGAAACAATGCACTCATTTACATAACAGATTTATCTGGCGCTCATACATTTGCTTGGTCAAGCAGTGGTTCTGTGGCAAAAGTTGATAGAGAGAAAAAAACACCTTATGCAGCAATGATGGCAGCAAGCAAAGTAGCAGAAGAAGTAATGAAACAAGGTATAAATGCTGTACATATTAAAGTAAGAGCACCAGGCGGACACGGACAAAAAACGCCAGGTATTGGTGCGAGCGCTGCCATAAGAGCATTAGCTAGAGCAGGTTTAATAATTGGTAGGATAGAAGACGTCACACCATTACCACACGATACAACTAGAAAGCCTGGTGGTAGACGCGGAAGAAGAGTATAATTTTCGGTGAACCTATTTGTGCAAGAAGGTTGCATTAGGAGGAACATTTGATCACCTTCACATTGGCCATCGTACTTTGATAGATAAAGCATTAGAAAGCGGATGCAAATCAATAGTCATAGGTGTTGTTTCTGATAAATTGCTTTCGTCAAAAGCTCTCAGTATGTTGATAAAACCTTATGAAATGCGATCAAAAAAAGTTATGAAATACATAAAAAAGAAAACCAATAATAAAGTAAATATTATCATAGAACCTCTTAATGATCCCTATGGACCAACAATAAGCGACCCAGACATCGACACGATTGTTGTTAGTGAAGAAACACTTCCTCGCGCAATAGAAATTAATGCAATACGAATTCAACGTGGACTAAAACCTCTTAATATCATAATAGTTGAAATTGTTAAAGCAGAAGATGGAAGACCACTACGAGCCACAAGGGTAAGACTCAGTGAAGTCGATGAAAATGGTAAACTTCTAGCTAATATGTCGTTAGACTTTTAAACTCATGTTCTCCACGACTAAAGTCGGGAGGGTTAGACAGCAGTTCCCAAATAGATATATTTTTATAGACGTTCATGGATATTTATTTTGATGAGTGTGGAGAAGCATTATACGATGAAGGAAGCCAGTAGAATTCTTGGTGTTAGCGTTAGACGACTTCAGATTTGGGATAAGCAAGGATTAATTAGGTGTGTGAGGACGCCTGGGGGTAGGAGGAGAGTACCTGAAAGCGAAATAAAACGAATTCTTGGGGTAAAAGAAGTCGATGTAAGTCGTAAAGTCGTAATATATGTTAGAGTCTCTTCCCATGATCAGAAGGGAGATTTAGAAAGGCAAAAACAAAGCTTACTGGACTATGCTAATTCTAAAGGTTATGAAGTAGTAGCAGTTCTTGAGGATGTTGCTAGCGGTCTTAACGAGAATAGAAAGTCTCTGAATAAGCTTTTCGATATTGTTGAAAGGAAGGAAATTGGTGCAGTTATCGTTGGGTTTAAGGATAGGATCACAAGGTTTGGCTTTAAATATCTGGAAAGATACTTCTCCTCTCATGGTGTTAGGATCGAAGTTATCAACGGTGAAGAACCTAAAGATGCTTATCAGGAGCTTGTGGAGGACTTGATTGCATTAGTCTCAAGCTTTGCAGGAAAGCTCTATGGTTTGAGAAGTCACAGGTATGAGAAGGTAGTTGAAGGTGTCAAACAGCTTATTGTTGAATGAGACCTGCAGGTTTAAGCTTGAACCCGAAGAAGAGCAAGCGACCATTCTTGAGGGTCTGTTCAAGACCTACTCAGAGATGGTTAAAGCATGTTTGGATAGGGCTATGCATTTAAACGTAACCTCACGTAAGAAGCTTCATGAAGCAATTTATAAGGAGCTGAGGGCAGAATATCCTAACTATCCATCTCATTACATCTACACGGCTATAACGCAAGCTCTGGGAATTTTCAAATCTTATAGAAGGCTTTCAAGGAAGAGGGAAAATGCCAAACAACCAGCAATAGAGGACTTAAAAGTAATCCTCTTAGACGATGCGCATCTCTTTTGGTTCAGTTTTGGAAGACTGAAGCTCGCTACGCATAAAGGTCATATCATAATACCTTTCAAGGTTCATAATCACTTTGAGAAGTTTAGGAGTTGGCAGGTTAAAGGCTCAAGGCTCGTAAGGCTCAATAATGAATACTATCTTCACGTCACTTTTAGAGAGACTGTTGAAGAGAGAGAGGCTGAAGGGTTCTGAGTTAAGTAGAGATTCATAGTGTTTTATCACCTCTACTCAACCCTTCCCTCTCGATTAGCTCATCGAGGGCTTTCGGGGTGAACCCAATTCCCCACATCTGAAGGTCAACCCCCAGCCCACCCATCCCCATAGGAAGTCATGCTTCCAGAGCAGAGGGGACACTAAAACGTATGAGCAAACCATATTTAAACCTATCTGCTCTGAAAATACTGAC
>JAVZOV010000004.1 GCA_038881895.1 Thermoprotei archaeon | reverse complement strand
TAGGAAGTCATGCTTCCAGAGCAGAGGGGACACTAAAACGTATGAGCAAACCATATTTAAACCTATCTGCTCTGAAAATACTGACAAAGGCAGCTAAACGCTGCCTCTTTGAGAGTGTAAAGCTTCTCCATCAAGAAGATATTATGGCTTATGTCTATTTAACTCCATCTATTTTGAAACTGTTTTTTAAGGCGAAGCTGGAGTTGCCATGAGCAGGGCAATAAAAAATATGGTCTTTCAAGGAAAATTAAAATCGTTAAAGAAAATTAAAATCATTGCATATGGAGGAGAAGCGTTAAGAGAACTCATCAAAGAAATCGACGAACAATTGTGAAATAATTACATTGAAAAATGATGTTTTTTGTTATGTATATTACCTTAAAAAACTTATAAGATACACTGAATTATATTATTTAGGTGAAAAGTAATGGCATTAGATCCTATTGAAACACTTATGATAGGTATTATTATTTTAGCATTAATAATATGGGGCCCAAGTAAAATACCAGAGCTGGCTCGTGCGTTAGGTCGCGCAAAACGGGAGTATGAAAAAGCATCACGCGGATTAGAAGAAGAGATAAGCAAAATAACACAATCATCATCCACTGAAAGCTCACAAACAGTATCAAGTGATGACAAGCTCATAGAGGTTGCAAAGAGTCTTGGTATTAGTACTGAAGGCAAGACTAGAGATGAAATTGCAAGGGAGATAATAGAAAAAGCAAAAAGTTAATAGTTCTTTAATCCTTAAGGTTTCATAGTGCATTAGCGTGAGATTAACTAGGTCACACGCGATTGTTTAATTATGTTTAGCATATTCTGGGTACAATGTCTCCTGTGGGCATTTCAAGAATTTTGGCTCCACCTATAGCTGTTTTTGTGATTACGATTCCTCTGTTTTCCCAATTTTTTGGTTCTGTTACGTATCCTATAATTGCGGGTTGGAAATTTAACGATTCGAGGTCTTTTATTATATCTTTTTCTATATCCGGGCTTACGGAAAGAACTGCAATTCCTTCATTTGCTAGAACAAATGGATCAAGTCCGGTTATTTCAGTAATGGATTTGACTTCCTGAAGTATTGGTATTTTATTTTCTTCTATTATTATCATTTTTTTAGTTAATTGTGCCCATTCGTTTAATGTTGATGCGAGCCCTCCTCTTGTGGGGTCTCTTGCAGCATGTATTTTGCCTTTGTATTTATTAAAAATCTTGAGCAATGGTAATAAGGGTTTTACGTCACTTTTTAGGGAAGTTTGGATTCCATATTGCATTGCAGCTATGATTGCTCCGTGCGTCCCTATTGGGCCAGTAACTATTATTTTGTCTCCAGGCACTATTGCATCTATTATTGGATTTTCGGTGGTACCAATGCCTACTGTGTTTATTATTATTCCTTTCATCGAATCTGAGGGCATTACTTTAAAATCTCCACCTATTAATGGTATGTTGTATTCCTTTAGAATGTTTAACATGGATTCGAGGATTTTCTCTAGATCATTTATGGAGAAACCTTCACTAACTACTATCGAATCTAGCATGGCAATTGGTGATGCGCCCATCATAACCAAATCGTTAATTGTGCCTGAAATTGCCAATGTTCCGATATCTCCTCCAGGAAAGAATATAGGATTGACTGTGTATGAGTCTGTTGTGATGACTAATTTGTTTTTTTCTAAATTTATTACAGCTCCATCATCAGGATAATTTATTCCTATTCCTCCGATTGTTTGTTTTAATTTCTCAGGTACTTTTAAAAAAATTATTTGCTGAAGCAAAAGTTGTGTTTCTCTTCCTCCATTACCATGAGAAATAAGTATTGTGTCCATATTCTATTCACCCAAAATTTTCATTGCCATATTAAGAAATTCTTTGACTGCTTTATCTGCATCTTCTCCAGTCATTAATGCTGTCTCCCTTATTTGTTCTGCAATAAAGTTTATATTTTCTATGACGTCCTCTTTTGTTATTTTAGATATTATAACACCAGCGTGAACAATGACAAAATCACCAACCTTTAAATCATCTACTCCTATTACAACCTTTTTAAGAGTGCCGCTTAGAAAATCAACCGTTGCTGTTACATCAGAATCTATTGATATGACTCTAGCAGGGACTCCCCAACACATCTTATCTTACCTCGTCCATAATATTTAATACCTTTTGAACAGATCCAAATCGTGCCCATACAGAACATGCTCCTTCCATAGATACCATACATGGTCCCCAAGGTTTTGCAGGAGTGCATGCTTTCATAAACATTGGGCAGTCTGTAGGATACGCCATTCCAAGTGTTACCTCTGCGCATTTGCAATTTGGGGGCAAATCATAATCCCATGGCACATCTTTTATGCCGAGTTGTTCTTTAGCATCGTATTTTGAATATTTTTCTTGTAGAGCAAGCCCACTTTTAGGTATTAAGCCTATTCCTCTCCATATCGCATCTGTAACCACAAAAACTTTATTTATTGCATTCTGTGCATATTTGTTTCCCTCACGAGTAGCAACTCTTTTGTATTCAAGCTCTGTATAAGATATATTTTCAGTATAAATCATTTGTAGTATTTTGAGAATACTGGCAATGACATCCATAGGTTCGAAACCTGTAACGACTGCAGGAATTTTATATTCTTTAGGTAAAAAGTCCCAACTCATAGCACCAATTATAGTAGATACGTGTCCTGGGGCTATAACTCCTGAGATAGGAATACTCCCCTTATCTTTGTGTAATTTGATGGCGTATTCAGCTGCAGGTGCTGTAAGCCTTAATGATGAATAGAAGAGAAGGTTCTCTGGTACTTTATTCCTTTCAAAAAGGATGGCATAACTCGGTGCTGTTGTTTCGAAACCAATCCCCATAAATATGGAAGGTTTCTTATTATGCTTCGCATCGTCAACAGCATCAATAAAACTATAAACTATTTGAACATCAGCATTCATAGACTTTGCCACTGCAAGACTTCCTACCTCATCTTTCTTATAATGTTTCACTGTTGGTAGCTTAAAAACATCACCAAACGTATATATTCTAAAACCTTCCATTGCTAATTTTATTATATTCTCTATATCACTAGAGGGTGTTACACATACTGGACATCCAGGTCCAGGGATCAGTTCTATTTCTTTTGGTATCATGTATCTTAAACCATAATGCGTAGTAGTCCATTCATGAGAACCACAAAAATTCATAATTTTTATTCTTTCTCTCTTCAATTTTTGCATAGCAAGAGGGGTGATTTGATATATTTGCGAAAGAATTGATTTTGCCAGCAAAGAATTTTCTCTAAACACGGCCTCTATTTGCTTAGGAAGAAGTGAAAAATCCATGATCGAAGATCCCTCATCCTTACTTATGATTTACTTCTATTTAAAGAAGACCTTCTAAGTTAAAATTTAACACTATATTCCAATTGCGATAGTGGTTAATTTGAGCTGTTTAACACCCCTCATGCGCATTAATTCCTTTGCTAAATTTTTGATGGCTTTTATTTCTCCCTTCACTGCTATTACTAAGAGACAGTTTCTGTCATCAATATGAATATGCATATTCGAAATAATGACGTCACGCTGAAGATGCTGCACATCCGTTAAATTTTCCTCCAACCCTTTTACTTCATGATCATAAATAAGTGTTATTGTTCCTGCAATAATGCCTGTCTCTTCATATTCCCATTTATATTCAGTCAAAAAATTGCGCATTGTGAGTTGAATAGCTTTAGATCTATCATAGTCCATTCGTTTAATTATCTCATCAAACTTTGTAAGCAATTCAGGAGGTACAGAAACACTAAATCTTGTAACGCCCCTTCTAGTTTTAATCTTCATCACCTATTTTCTAAATATTCATAGAAAAATATAAATAATTCATAGAAAAATATAAATACTGGTAATACTAATTTAATAATTAGTATTACGAGGTGAACAAACTTGCATATTCCTGATGGATTTTTGGATTTGCGTATTTGTGCCTTGATGTATTTTGGTACTCTTATTTTTTGGATTTTTGCTTTTCGAAAGTTAAGACAAGGTTTAGATGAAAGGCAAGTTCCTTTGATGGCTACTTTAACGGCTATGTTTTTTGCTGCTCAGCTGATGAATTATCCTATAGTCGGCGGCACAACTGCACATTTGATTGGAGGACCTATTTTAGCTATTACCTTAGGACCCTATACTGGATTAATATCAATGACCATTATTCTCTTAATTCAAGCATTGCTTTTCGGTGACGGCGGCATTACAACTTTTGGTGCAAATGTTTGGAATATGGGAATCATCGACGTTTTCATTCCATATTTAATATTGCTCTTGGTTACAAAAATATTAAGAAGTAAGAAAGGAATGTTAGTTGGAGTTTTCATAGGAGCACTGATAGGTGATGATCTGGCTGCAATTTTTGCTGGACTTGAACTGGGATTATCTACAATATTTCCATACAATATACAAATAGCTGTTGCTGCGATGGGATTGCACCATTTATTTATAGGAATTGGGGAAGGTATTATTACAACAATGATCATCTCAATTCTCTGGAACTCAAGGCAAGACTTATTACAATTACCAAAAATTGCGCCTTCATGGATGCCTGATCCTATAATGTTCATAAGGGGGGATTAAAAATTAACAAATTAGTTGTGATAGGTTTGATTGTTTCTTTAGTTTTTGTTATTGTTGGAACTTTTTATTTCTCTTACTCTAATGAAACTTTAGATGTGATTGCAGAGCGTTTTAACGCTTCCGAATCCAATATATGGACGCCTCCGTTCCCTAATTATGAGGTACCAGGACTTGAGGGAAATCTAATAGTAGATGTTTTTCTAGGTGCGATATTCACTATATTGATTTTTGTAATAACCTTAATTGTAGGTAAAATTTTTGAAGGACGAAAGTGATTAGAGGTTGATTACATGTTACGAGATATATTGAATACACTTGAATATAGCGTGCTCTCAGAGAAATTTACAAACATCAATGGAGTCCTTCAAAACATTGATCCTCGAATAAAACTTTATAGTCTCGCATTATGCATATTAACAGCAATTAGCGTAAACTCCATAATTTTATTAGGTATTATTTTCGTGATTATTACAATACTCACTATTACATCAAAAATTCCATTGAAACTATTCTTTTTAAGAACAGCTTTTATACCTTTATTCTCCATAATAATAGTTTTACCATTACCTTTCATAACATCAGGTTCGAAATTGATTATAATAAGTTATGATAAATTTTTTGTTTCGATTACATGGGAAGGATTATATAAAGCAATACAATTCATAGTTAGAGTGTGGATTAGTGTAGCTTCGTTATCCCTTTTAATTTTCACTACGAAATTTTCTAAGCTTGTTTACTTAATGAAGAATATAAAAGTTCCAATAATTTTTACTTCTATAATAATTATTACCTACAGGTTCATCTTTTTCTTTATCAACGAAACGTACCGAATGATCTTGGCAAAAGAGGCGAGAACAGTTAATAAGGAGAGCAGATTACAGATTATGAAAACAATAGCACAAATAATTAGTACTTTATTCATAAGAGCGTACGAAAAAAATGAAAAAGTTTACTTGGCAATGATAGCTAGAGGATATACAGGTGAAATTAAATTAACCGATAACGCAAAAATAAACTACAAAGATTGGGCATTCTTAATAATTTCTTCATTAACGTTCCTCACAATCTTATTAACAGACCTCTGGTTTAGGTGGTATTTATGGTGAATGAAATTGTTATAGAAATGAAGAACATAAAATATGTTTATCCAGACGGTCATGTTGCGCTAAAAAATGTAAATCTGAGAATATTCAAAGGAGAGAGGGTTGGAATACTTGGCGCCAATGGAGCTGGAAAATCCACGTTACTAATGCTTACTAATGGTTTGTTTAAACCAACCGAAGGACAAATTCATGTATTCGGCATGTCTATGGATAAAAACAATCTACATAGAATAAGAATGAAAGTTGGACTCGTTTTTCAAGATCCTGATGATCAGTTATTCTCTCCGACGGTATTGGATGATGTTGCTTTCGGTCCATTAAACATGGGTTTACCTAAAGATGAAGCATTACAGAGAGCAAGGGAAGCAATAAAAATTGTAGGATTAGAAGGTTATGAGGATAGGCCTCCACATCATTTGAGCATAGGAGAAAAGAAAAAAGTTGCAATCGCAACAATCTTGGCAATGAACCCGGAAATTTTAATATTAGATGAACCAACTGTTAATCTGGATCCAAAAAGTAAAGTGGAAATGATAAAATTTATCAATAAATTGTATCATGAACAAAAAATAACATTAATTGTTACGACACATGATATTGACATGATTCCGATGATTGTTGATCGAGTTTACATTTTAAATAAGGGAGAAATTATTGCAGAGGGATCAGTTAGAGAAGTCTTTGCGAACTTTGAAATAATGGAAAAAGCAAACTTAGAGCCTCCAATAATAGCTCGCCTTTTTTACCTTATTTACAAGATATATGGATGCGAAGATTCAAATCTTACTAAATACTTACCATTAACAATAGAAGAGGCGCTAGAAAAAATAAAATACCTCATAAACATCAAGGATGCTTCTGTTATGGGGTTCTAATTGTGGTCTCAAATAGACCTACATAACTCTAGGGATTCATCGGTCTAAGAGCTTTCACGAGCTCATCGAGCTCCTCATCAGTTCTTTGAAGAGCTTAGGGGATGAAGAAAAGTCCTCCACCTCCAAACCTCTTTAAAGAGCTGATAAAGGGATGAGAGAGTGTTCACCCTGACAGGGGGAAGGCTGATGAACCCCAAGAGCTACGTAAAGTATAGGATTACTCTGTGCATGTATAAAAGATTCTTGATGGTGGTGTTGTGGTTGGTCCTATGCCTGGTTTGAAGAAAGGTTCACGCATTCTTACAGCTTTTTTGAATATTTCTTCAAGTTCTTCATCAGTTGCACCATTTCTCATAGCGGTAATGAAATCTACATGATTATCTTGTCGTAATAAACATGGTTTGAATTTACCATCGTACGTAATTCTTATTCTATTGTTACCCATACAAAATTCACTATTGTGCATTGGCTTCACAAACTCTAAGATAGCTCCATTAGGCAAATAGTATCTCATCCTATTATGCAACTGCCTTTTCTCTACTTTTATAGCCTGTCTAGCAATTATTTTCTCAACTTCTGATAAACTGTAATAATATTTTTTAAAGAATTGTGAACTAGCCGCAGATCCTTCAGCAACAAGTTCAATAAGTTGAAGAACAGTCTCACCTCTCCTATTTAATTTTGCAGTAAAATCTATGAGATCAGGTATTTCACTATCATTCATGTCCCGCATAATCACTGCATTAAGTTTTAAAGGTATAATCTGATTTTCTAATGCGGCATCAATAGCACTCATCATTTCATCAAGCTTATCAACACCAGTGATAAACCTATACGTATCGCGTCGCAAACTATGTACGCTAATGTTTACACGATCAAGACCTGCATTTTTTAACTCCTTAGCAAGAAGTGCAAACCTAGTTCCATTCGTGGTCATAGAAATCTCTTTAACACCAACGCTTTTAATCCGTCTTACAATTTCAATAATATCTTTACGTAACATCGGTTCACCACCAGTAAGCTTCACAGTCATTACACCAAATTTATACAGGATTCTTACTATTCTTTCAATCTCCTCAGGTGTTACTAAATCTTTAGGATCATCATAAATTCCTTCATTATGACAAAAAATACATCTGTAATTGCATCGTTCACTCGAAGTCAAAGATATACGCACACCAGTAACAGGTCGTCCCCACCTATCTACTAACACACCGGTTGACAATTGTGAAATGTCATTTGCTGGTATCAAAACTTCGACCTCCTTTCCCACTCTGGATCAGAAACTTGTATAATCTTGGCTTATCTGAAACCTCTTTTTTCACTCTTCCCATCATACATATTTTTGATAAAATAACTTAGATAAATACTTATAATACACTCAAATTGCATTCTCATAACCATAAACAAATAAGTAGTTTAAAAGAGAATTTATTAAAGATTGGTACTCTCCATGCTTTAGCGGAGAGACTCTCGCTTCTAAGACTCTCATTGGTTGTACGTTAACTCCCTATATGTTTTGATCGTTTGTTTTAATATTAAATATACGTAATTCAATATTAAACATTTCTGCTAATTCTTTATCAAGAGTTCCAAGATCTTCACTACCTAAGTCTTGTATTTTATATTTGCAAAGAGCCAGCGTTAGCATCTGAATTTCTGTTTTCGTAGCGCTCACAAAATTTTCAACACCTTTTGCACCATATCGTGCTGCCAAATGGTCGATAGGTTTATAGGTCTTAAGGCTCTGAGCTGAAGTTGGTGAGGAGGTTCGGACAATTGACACTCTCCACGGCTGAAGCCGGGAGATTCTCGGTTTGTCGTGGGGCCTCCACTCATTCTACCGAGTTCTGGGCTGTGTCAAACCAGCCCCTGCCATGAGCATATAGCCCATAGCCCGCTTGCTGGAACCATCCCCACCCGTCTTGGATGGGAGCCTTATTCCAGCTTTCGGACATCCCATCCACATGCGAGCGACCTGCTCAAGGAGATGATGGGCTTGGAGGAATATAAACTTAACGGCGATTCATCTCCACGACTGAAGTCGGAAGCCTTCTCGCCGAAAGAGTGGGTAAGGATGAGGCTATACGCTCCATTCAGGGGCTGCTTTGACACAGCCCGAACTTGACAACGAGGAACAAAAATATGATTCGATCAAGAATTCTCCGACTTCACTTGAATTAAAAAGATGAAAGAACTTTATAAGAGAATCAATATATACCAATGTTAACACAGGAATCATGATAGACTGTTAAATTCAAGCTATCATTAACGGTTGCTTCTATTGAGCCAACCAATATAGCTAATAAACTAAGTATGAGATATCGATAAGTGCATTGAGATCAGGTATTGTTATGAGTATTAGTGAGAATGTAGTAATCATGAGAGGTTATGATAGGAGGATACAAAAAATCAGCTAGCCTTTAAAGAAAGAATTGTTAATTATTTATGGTGAGTATACACCAGCGACCTTAGGATAGGGTCTAGCTTCCCATATAGCTCCTAAACCACAGATGAATCTTGTAAATCTTTCTACACCGATACCAAATCCTGCTGATGGTTCTATGCCTTCCTTAAGCATTTCGAGATACCATTCATACTTTGCTGGATTTTCACCGCTCTCCTTCATTCTGGCTAATACCTTGTCAACTATGTACTCACGTTCAGCACCTGATATAGCTTCCCCAAAACCTTCTGGATACAGCATATCAAAATCCCTTAAAATGCCAACCCTCTCAGCATCTTCCATATCGTAGAACCCTCTTGATCCTTTGGGATAGTCGTATATGAAGAAGGGTTCCTTATGTATTCCGGAAAGTATCTTTTCACCCTCCCATGGAATTTCAGCAGCATAACTTGCATTATAACCAAGACTCCTTAATAAATCCACAGCTTCTTTATGTGTATATCTTTTGAATGGTTTTTTATAGTCATCTAACTCACGTCCTAGCTCTTCAAGCTCTCTTCGATAATCTTCTTTTATACGCTTTACTACATATAAGAAAAGGCCTTCAGCAAGTGACATCACATCGTGATAGCTTGCTCGAGCCCATTCTATATCAACCTGGAAAAATTCTGTTAAATGTCTTCCAGTATAAATGGTTTCAGGAGGTTCAAGTCTAACGTTGGGTGATACAAAATATATTTTACCATGAACAGTAACCATCATCTGCTTGTAAAGGATTGCACTACTCATAACCTTGTATTCACGACCATAGTAATCAATAGTAACTTGCTTTGCACCTCTGATACCAGGATCAGTTACAGGCCCTATTATTGGTGGAAGAAGTTCCATAAAACCATTGTCATCAAGATACTCTCTTATAGCTTTGAGAATACCGGCCTGGACTCTTACAATCGTTTTCTGACGGGGTTCTCTAACTGCTAGATATGATGTAGAAAGTATTTTGGTTACATTTTCAGGAAAGGATTTATCACTAACTAATTTCTCAAATTCTAATACACTCCTATGTATCCTCAGCTCAGGTTTCAACCCCATGGTGCATCACCCTTTATACTTCAATAAACTAGTATTAAAACATTATCGACAAAACATCAATATTAATGGAAAATTTATTGAAGAATATCCATATTCTAGAATAAAAATAGTTAAAAATAAAATTACTAAGGAAAAATATTGACATTTAGATCATATGATTATAAATGATTTTTGCAGTTTTTAAATTTATCCAAAGGTATATATAAAGAGTGAACATCATATTATGTAAAAATTAAAAATATTTAACAAATTAATTGATCATAAGATATAATATAAATAAAAAATGCAAAATAATTTTCATAATAATTGTAATTTTTTTAACTTATTAGAAAAGTTTTTATACTCAGTTTCTTATAATAAAGTTGCTATGAATGTGACCGAAGCATATAAGGATTTCATAACGAACATATATGGGTTAACCATGCAAAAAATCGATAGAAGAACAGCAAAAATACTTGAATACATTTCATCATATGGCACAACTAACATTTCTGAGATCGCTAAAAATGTTAACATGCCTATTACTACAGTTTATGGCATAATAAAACGATTGCAGAGAAAGAATGTAATTCATGTGCGTGATCTGATAAATTTTACAATGCTGGGACTTACACAATATTCTGTAATATTTTATTACACTAAAAAAGAAGATGTTGAGAAAATTCTCTCAGCAAACAGGGACTATCTAATATATTCCGCAAATAGTTACTGCGATAAACCATGCGTGTATGCCAAATATGTTGTGCCAATTAACAATGATAAAGATTTCATAGAATTTCTTAATACTGCAGTAGACTTAAAATTAATAAATGACTATGAAGCATACGCGACAACCGACAATTATATTCCACCACTGAATTTTAAAAATTTTGACTTTAAACAAAAAACATGGATTTTCAATTGGGAGGAATTACTAAATAACTTATATCTATCTGAAACGCAAGAGTTTTTAAATATTCGCGATCCGATTAAAGTTAAACTTGACTATATTGATCTAAAGATTTTACTCGCACGTGAAGTTAATAGTTTTACACATTTAAGTAGTATAAAAATGATGCTTAATGGCGTATCACTGCAAAGCATATACTATCATTATTTTAATCATATACAAAAAAACAACATCATAAAAACAACTAGAATTATCCTTTTGCCATATCCATACACAATTGGTGATAAAACTATCAGTAATTTTATGATGCTCTTTATTAATTTTAGCAACACAGAATGGATGAATAAATTCGTCAATACATTAAAGGATACGTGTTTTCTTTACAGCGCTACCAGAATATTTGGCGAAAACACACTTATAGCTCACATATATTTACCGTATACAGAACAATCAAACTTTCTACAATTTTTAGACAAACTCACACAAGACAAAATAATAACATATTACAGATTTCTCATGATAGACCTTAAAACTGCGCAAATAGAACCGTTACCATACCATGCATACGATATACAGAATAACGAATGGCGCTGGTCTCAAAATAAATATATACTAAAACTTCAAAACAATGTAAAAACAATCAAAAAGAATAATATACACTATTCTGCATCTCCTACAACAATACTGTAGGGCATTATTTTTTTAAGCTTCCATAACTTTCCTATAGTTGGTGAGATCAATGCCCAGATTTTTCGTAGTAGTCGAGGTGATGGATGAATCAGGTAAACGTGAAATCTACTATCGAGAACTAGAAAACAATACAGAAGCCGAAACACTATACAATTCAATAAAACTTGGTGACGTAGATGAAATGAACCACCCGCTCACAGGTAGCGTGAAAAAGAAACTTAAAATAATATCAAAACGATTGCAACGCATTTGGATAAATCCTGAAATTTACTTTGAAACATTAAGAATGGAAAATATTGAATGAAAACCATGACAATGAACTATTCTACTGTTTCTGGGTAGATTTTTATAAATGTTTTGGTTTTGTAAACAGGTTATAATAAAGAGCAAGGTGCTAGAATTATTCAAATCCTGGTTTTCGTATGTTTACAACATCCTTATTTACGAGAGTTGGTGGTACTTTCTTTTCATAGAATGTTATTAAGTTCTCCGCAACGAGCTCAGCCATAGCATGCCTAGCCTCATAAGTGGCGCTACCAATATGAGGAACTAATACAACATTCTTAAAAGCAGTAAGTAAATTATTAGAAGGCAAGGGCTCATTCTCAAATACATCTAAACCAGCACCAGCGATCCAACCTTCCTTTAGAGCTTTTACTAGAGACTCACTATCCACAACGCTACCTCTAGAAGTATTGATAAGAAAAGCTGACTTCTTCATTAATCTTAACTTATTTTCGTTAATCAAATGATAAGTTTCCTTACTTAACGGAATATGAATAGAGATCACGTCGGAGATCTTTAATAGTTCCTCTAAATTCTTGTATTCTAAACCAAGCTTTCTTTCAAGTTCCTCGTTCTTCACAATATCGTAATATATAACTTTCATGCCAAACGCTTTGCCAATCTCAGCAACTCTTCCACCGATTCTTCCTAAACCGATTATCCCTAAAACTTTACCTCTAAGTTCAATGCCGAGCATCATTTTTGGATGCCAACCAGTTTTTAAACGTTCCCACTCACCCCACCTGACAAAATTATCCGCCTCCACAATCCTTCTGGTAACAGCTAGTATTAACGCCCATGTAAGTTCTGCAGTAGATTCTGTAAGAACACCTGGTGTATTGGTAACATAAATGCCAAGCTTTGTTGCGCACTCGACATCAATGTTATCAAAACCTACAGCATACTGCGCAATAATTCTTAACTGTTTTGCACTTTGAAGCAAGTTGCAATCAACCTTATCACTCAATAATGTTACTAATGCATCAATATTTTTAGCCTTACTTAAAAGAGTACTATAGGATGGTGCTTGATAGTGATCCCAAACCTCAACATCATAATATTCTTCAATCTTCTTAATCACATCATCAAACAGTTCTCTACTTACAAAAACGTTTGGCTTACGCATAGGAATCACTAATTCAAAATATTAACTCAAACTTAAGCTTATAAATAATTTGACCGAAAATAGAACCTTAGTTCTGGGATGAATTGTTGATAAACTTAAACATTTGATGATTGTATCAATGTTTGAACAAGTCGCTCACATATAGCGGATGTCCAAGAGTCCGAATAAGGCTCCAAGCTGAAGTTTGGGAGAAGGTTTAGACAAGTGAGAATGAGGCTATACGCTCCATTCAGGGGCTACTTTGACACAGCCCGAACTCAGTGAGATGAAGGCTATCGAAAGTCCAACAAGCCTAGAATCTCTCGACCTTAGTTGTGGAGAGTGTCAAAAAGAAATTTGTTCTTTAAGAGTAATCTCCTTCATACTGTGAGGTTTTCAGTTGTAATGAGTAATCAATAATAACCTCAGAAACAGGAAAATTTCAGCTTTAACTGAGGGAGTTAAAGGTTTAATCTAGATGGTTTCTGTCACTTAAGGTAGTCTTCAATCTTCGGTAAACTCTTTGGTAATCCTTTTCTTTCTCTGATTTTCATTATAATGTCCATAACTAAATTCTCAGGAACGGGGAACCATTTACTGAACTCAGTAGCCCAAAAAGCTTTACCAGCAGTAGCGCTCCTCATTTCATCAGCTAAACCTTCGCTTTCAGCAACAGGAATCTCACCTTTTATAATTGCAATTAAACCTTGTTGTTCCATAGTGTTAATCTTACCTCTTTTAGAGGTGATGATCTTAATCACACCACTTAAATAGTCTTGTGCAACTTTCACTTCAATCTTGTAAATAGGTTCCAATAACACAGGTTTGGCAGTTAGAATGCTAGCTATTGTGGCATTCTTTAGTGCAGGCATTAACTGAGCAGGGCCTCTGTGAGCAGGATCTTCATGAATGGTGGCATCTAATAAACGTACCTTAACGCCTCTCATAGGCTCATGAGCTAAAGGTCCAGCACTTACAGTCCACCTAAAACCATTGATGAGGGTATCTGCAACTTCATTTAAATACTGAACACCTTTAGTAGCATCAACAAAGATGTTCAGGTGTTCATCAATAGCCCAAATATTCCTAGCTTCATCAGCATCCCAGTCAGCCTCATCTCTTAAGATTTTAGCTCTAGTCCTCCAATCCATGTCTTCGGTCACTCGACCTTCAGCCAATAGTCTTAACGTTGCTTCATTCAGAGGTTCAACTTCAGCGACAATTCTATTATGCCTATTGGGACTCTTAGCCTCGAATGTCTCACCACGATTGCGAATGCCTTCTCTATAAATAATAAGAGGTGCCGAAGTAACAAATTCTAGGTTACCAGTTCTCTGTTTCAAATCCCACAATGCAATCTCTAAATGCAAAGAACCCATACCACTGATCAGATACTCACCAGTTTCTTCATTAATCTTTACATGCAAAGTAGGATCTTCAACAGCCATCTTCTTTAAAGCATCGACTAACTTAGGTAAATCACCGCTCCTCTTAGGTTCAATAGCAATAGTAACAACAGGTTCACTAATATAACTTAAGCTTTCGAAGGGTACCATGGAGTCTTTCAAGGGGACATCAACAATAGTCTCACCACTCCTAGCATAACTTAAACCTAGCATAGCAGCAATATTACCAGCACTCACATTCTCGACGACTTCTCTATAAGGACCCATGTACATACCAACTTGTTGCACACGCTCGATAATTCTACCACGCATCAGATAAACATCAACGCCCTCTCTTACAGTACCACTAAATACCCTACCAGTAGCAACTAAACCAGCATGAGGATCATCAACAACTTTTGTTATGCCGACGACAAGAGGGCCATCAGGGTCACATTCTAATAGAGCTTTACCAATCGCAGAACTCACATCACCTTTCCAAATCTTAGGAACCCTGTAGCGCTGGGCAACGTTAGGTGGTGGAACATGCTTAATAACCATATCAAGAATAGCTTCATACAAGGGAGCAATCTTAGCTAGCTCTTCAACGCCCTCTTTACTTCTGTTATAAGCTTCTAGCACATCGCTAAATTTCAAACCCTTAAGCTGAGCCATAGGAACTGTTAAACCCCATTTACCTAAAGCACTTCCAAAAGCAACTTGACCTTTAGAGATGTCAACCTTCCATAATTTCTTGAACTCGCCCTCGCCGTATAATTCTATTAAAGCATTAAAATCTTTCACAATTTCAACGATTCTGTTCTGAATTTCATGAGGAGATAAACGTAATTCTTTAATTAAGCGATCAATCTTATTAATAAACAGCAAGGGACGCACTCGCTCCTCTAAACCCTGACGAACAACAGTCTCAGTTTGCGTCATAACGCCTTCAACACTATCAACTACAACAATAGCACCATCCATAGCACGAAGACTACGAGTTACATGACCTGTAAAATCAACGTGCCCAGGCGTATCAATCAAATTAATAACATATTGACCATTTTCAAATTCATGGTAAAGAGAAATGTTGGCTGCTTTGACGGTCATTTGACGCAATTGCTCTATCTCTACATAATCCATCGCTAAAGCTACTCCAGCAACTTTTGGAGAAATAATACCAGCTGCCAATAGCAGCGAGTCAGATAATGTAGTTTTACCGTGATCCACATGAGCTAACGTGCCTATATTACGAACTCGCTCAACATTCCTCATCAACTTAACGATCTCTTCAGTTTGTTTGTATTTTACCACGATGCACCACCTTTTTATTTGTAATAAAACTGCGTGTAATATATTTCTTTCTCTAATAATTAATTATCATGACAGGTTTAACTTTGACGGCGGGGAGTCTCCATCCGTAGGGGTGGGGATGAAGGCCGATAAGCTTATATTTTTTCTCGTTGTATTTATCATTGTCTGCTTGGTTGGCAGACCTAGTAGGCATGGGACAGGCCGAAAGAGAAGCCTGCTGAGGGCAAGACCTCCGTAACCCACCTTCCACACGGGATTCCCGAAACGGTCTCACCTGCCGAGACCTCCGCTGTGGGTGAGTGGAGATCGAGTCTGTCCGTGGAAGCAGGAAGCCACCTGCGAAAGCTGGTGGTAGTTCACTCAAACACTATGACATCTCCTACAACTAAAATAGAGAAGTTTTCTATTCTTCAGCCTTAAGACTTCTTTTTCCTGAGCACTATCAAGAGAACCTTGGATAGATTATATATTTAGTCCTGGCTTTTCACAGCCCGTTTTAAAACACCATAATAGTTTGTTTAGTATTTCTTAGGGTTCTCCCTGAAGGACCTCCCTCCATGAAACGTTTAGCACAGAGAGGAAAGGACTAAGTATGTATTCTACACATACCCATACTTAGTTCAGAATCCGTAGTAAACAACATATAGGCCAATCCAACACCTATGATAACTCCTATAACACTGTGCATAGTGGATATAGGTGGCTGACTACTATAGCTACTGTAATTCATATGAAAGCTGTTGATGATGCAGCAATTGCTCCAATTACATCTATTTCAAGAACGACATTTTTACCTAAAGTTTTCATAACCATATAACTCTAAAGCAAAGCCACCTATTAATTGAGAGACAGAAAAAAGAATAAAAGCAGTTCTAAACCTGAGAACACCCGAACCAATAACACTTGTTGAATTTGCCACATCATTAGACCCAGTTGACCAACCAAGCGTTGTAGCCGCAATTAGAATAGCAAAATAGAGAACTAGAAACATTCTAAGCCTTTAAACCAATTTAAGATAAATAACTCTAACTTTATAAAAACTATGTTTCTCTTTAAATTTTTAGTAACATATTGTGGCTAACAGTTTCGTAATAAAGGTTCATTATTTTATATGAATAATCATTTCTGAGCTGATATCCACTTTATAAGAAACAAGCTATATCCAAAAAATATTTTAAAGTATTTTTTTAACGTCAGTAAATACTAATGCTGCTAATGCCATTATTCCTATAATGTTTAATGTTGTGAATGGTAACATAAGCATAACCCCTAAGACCAAATATAGAATTCGTTTCCATGATGCAATGTTTTTATTTAAATACCCTGCAGTCGCTATATTTATAGATATTATTGAGAGTATAACAAATATGATTCGCAAAATTATGTCCAGTGGATCATTTAGAAATGGTATTATAAGTATAGCAGCTCCTAATGGGGCTGCAGCAAACGAAAATCCTAAAAGATATTTTGGTAGTGCAATTTTAGCGGCGGTAATTCCTACTTCAATAGGATTTCTTCTTATTAATGCAGCCGCAGCATATGCAGATAATGCAACTGGTGGTGTCACATCAGCTAAAACTGCATAATAGAATGTGAACATGTGGACGGAGTATTTAGCGATTCCCATTGGAAACCCACTTTTTACTGCTAAACTTATTGCTGATGGGGCTACTAATGAGGAAGCTATTACATACGATGCTGTAGGTGGCACGCCCATACCTAATAAGAGTGTAAAACCAGCTAATAGTATGAGCGTTATGTAAAAGTTGCCTCCACTCAAAAAACTAATCACTTCTTCCATTTTTAAACCGAGCCCTGTGATTAGTAACGCATGAAGCACTATGCCTGCTGAGCCTGTGGCTAAAGCTACTGGTATAACGTCTATTGCTCCTTTGGCGAATCCTTTTAAAAGATTAACTAAGGTTGGTCGGGTTTCTTTACTTATGATTCCTAAAGCTACTGATAGAAATGTTGCTGAAATTACAGACGTTGCTATTGTGTAACCGTATGCTACCATAGCGATCAAAAGTGCTATAGGTATTAGTAGATAGAGAAATTTTACTTGAACCTTCGAACCTTTTATATTAAGTTCTTTAACGATTTTTAGTTTTCGAGTATAAAGTTCAAGATAGGTCTGTAATGAAATGTAATAGAGAACCGCGGGAAGTATTGTCATTATTATAAGTGTCTTATAATCTATTCCAATGACTTCCATCATTATGAAGGCGGCTGCACCAAGAACTGGTGGAGTGATTAATGCGGCAGTTCCTGTTCCTGCCGTGAAACCGGCAGAGAAAACGTCATCATAGCCTGCCTTTTTGAATGCTGGTAGCATTGTTGTTCCTACTGTTGTGGTTACTGCAACGCCTGAGCCTGACACCGTTCCCATTAATGCAGAAAATATTGTTGTAGCTCTACCTATGCCTTGAGGTTTTTTACCAACGAGTGAGAGTGCTATGTTTGATATTAATTTTGTTATCCCTACGGCCTCTAATACGCCACCTAATATTGTAAAGTAAATGATGTACTTAGCAGAAACTCCTAAAGGAAGCCCATAAATTCCTGCTTCAGTCTCCATCCATGATTTGCCCAATGCTAATGTTATATCTATTGGGGGATGTCCAAGTGGGGGTGGTATGTAATTCCCATAAACTGTATAATCGAAGAATATTAATATTAATGCTGATAATATCCAACCTATTTTTATATCCGTTGCATAAGACAGTGTTAACAGTAATATCCAGCCGATTAACATATCAGTTGCTGTCGGACTAACGACCCTGTAAAGTATTGCCTCATAATTTATAATGAGATATAACGTTGCTGGCACTGACGTAAGCAGAATAATGCCTCTAACTAATCCTATTATTTTTGTATTTACTATTCGCTGCAGGAGGTTTATCGGAAATGTGAAAATCCATGTTAAAAATGTTAATAGTGATAATATTAGGTTTATGTTAAGTTCGTACATCATTATAGCTAGCATTATAGGAAATGATAGTATTGTGAGGATTATTTCGCCCTTTATGCTTATAGGTTGTCTAAAAGCAAATAGTGTTAAAATTGTTATGGAGAACGACAAATGTATTGCTCTTATTAAATGTTCTTGATCAAATATGTATCTAATCCACAAAGGCATCCATGTTAGGTATGGTATAAAATACGAATAAAATACTATAAAAATACTGTATACAGCAAAAATAAAACCTATCGCTAATCCAATTTTTTCGGTGTTCACCTTAATTCACCACACTTAGTTCTACAATTCCATTGTTTAATAACACATATGTTTGGTTATTCACAATGAGCTTCCATCCACCGTTAATAAGGATCTTATTCAATGTTTCTCCCTTAAGCTCTGCTATGAACATCGTTCCATTAAAGGTATAATTATCAGTATAATATGATATGCTAGCCTCATCTTTACTTGCAATTTCTAAAGGTATAAAACCGCTATCTGTAATTCTATATTTCACAAAAACTTGTCCTCCATGTATTGAATGCACAAACGATAGTGTAATATTTTCTCCAACTTTAATAGGAATGTTCATAATATTATCACCATTGCTTTTAATCTGTATATAACTATATTTATGATAACTTAGCCTAGTCATTATGAATAAAAAAATTATTAAAGCAAATAGTATAATGTATAGGGATCTTAGCCACTTGGCCACACTTTTGCCTCTTTATAGAAACGTATTGCACCTGGATGATACGGTGCTCCTTTGTATAATGGTGCAGATTCTAGTGTTGTGTCTTTGGCTGCTTGATGAACAGCCTGTAATTCATCTAAATGTTGAAATACTGTTTTCACTAATAAATAAGCAGTATCATCGGCCATATCCTTATGAGCAACTATTAAGTTTGGCACAGCCATTGTTTGAACATCTTCAACAGCATCATAAACCTCCTTCTTTAAGGTTGCTAAGACGTATATTCCAGGTCTCTGAGCATCAAGTTTATTAAATACCTCAGTTGGCACAGCTATAAAAGCAATTTTTAGTCCCCTTTGTTTTAAATTAACTGAAAGTTCAGATATAGAACCAGTTGGAAGTCCCCCAGACCAGAAGAAAGCGTCAAGCTTGCCATCTAACAATGCCCCAGCTGATTCTGCAGGTCCCAATTTCTGCCATACTGCTAAATCTGTTGTTGGATCTATACCAGCAGCCTTAAGTATTGAAAGTGCAGTAAGTTCAGTACCACTTGCAGGAGGCCCTGTTGAGACCCTCTTACCTTTAAGGTCATAAACAGTTTTAATACCACTGTCTGATCGAGTAACAATATGTATATAATTATTGTACATAACCCATAATATTCTTATCCATTGTTGAGGCGTATTGTTAAAAGCGCTTAATTTACCATTCCATGCATCATATATTGTGTCTGAAAGAACAAGCCCAATAGTATTAGATGGACTTTTAGCAATATAGAGAAGATTATCAACACTTGCTTTAGTTTGAACAGCAGCAGCTTGAATGCCTAAATATTTCGAATAGATTGTTGCCATTCCTCCACCATAGTAAATGTAAACACCACCAACAGTTCCTGTTGCTATTGTAAGAGATGTGATTGGCATCGTTACCGTCGTAGTAGTTGTGGTAGTGGTTGTTGGTGTTAGTTGTGGTAATAAAGTTACTACTGCAACCGCTATTATAATTAATATAACTATTATCCCAACTATAACAAAACGACTTATGGCACGTTTATTCATAGAGCCTCAGCGAAATAGTGTTCGTATCAAATATTTATACTTATCTATTTTTATCTTATGCTGGTTTTTAGATCACAATGAATGCTCATTAGTCGTTAAATATTGCTCATGATCTTATGGTAAATGAGAATCATTAATTAGCGTATTGCTTGGTTAAGTTTAAGTTTGTTTATCTGGTCTTTATATATCCTAATTTTTCAAGTATTTGTGATGTGTGTTCTCCAAGTGTTGGTGGAGGTAAACGAATTTCAGGTCTTTTATTATTAAATAGTGCTGGGTATGATAATTGCTTTATTTGTCCTAAGGTTTTATGATCAATTATATTTATTATACCAGAAGATAATACGTGAGTGTCTTGAAAAACCTCGTTTAATTCATAAACCGGTGCACATGGTACATCTGCCTGTTCAAGCATATTTAACCATTCATTCCTAGTTTTTTCATAAAATTTCTTTTCAAGTAATTGTATTAGTTCATCTCTATTTTTAACTCTGTCTGGGTTTGTTTTAAATCTTGGATCACTGTATAATTCTTTCATATTTAATGCATTGCATAGATTTTCCCAGAATTTCTCATTCGTAACTGCTATAGCTATGTATTTATTATCTGCACATCTGAATGCCTGGTAAGGAACTATGGATGGATGTGCGGAGCCCATTTTACTCGGTATTTTATTTGTAAGTAAGTATATCTCGGCTATGTAGCTCATTGAGAATACTGCACTATCATAAAGTGAGACTTCTATGAATTTACCGTGTCCTGTCCTAAACCTCTCAATTATTGCAGCAAGGATAGAGTTGGCAGCAATTAAACCAGCTATGATGTCAAACAGTGCAAATGCAGCTCTAATTGGCGGACTGCCTTTTTCACCTGTAACTGTCATGAATCCACTCATTGCTTGTACTAATAGATCGTATGAAGGCTTATGTTCATATGGGCTTGTTGAGCCGAATCCTTTAATACTACAATAAATAATATCACCTTTTATGTTTTTCAAACTGTTATAATCGATCCCAAGCTTTTCAGGAACCCCTGATCTAAAATTCTCTATGACTACATCACTTTCCTTTACTAATTTATACACTATCTCTTTAGCATCCTCCTTTTTAAGATCAAGCACTATACTTTTCTTATTTCTATTAATACTTAAGAAATATACACTCTCATTGTCTAAGAATGGAGCCCACAGTCTAGTCTCATCACCCGATGGAGGTTCAATTTTAATAATTTCAGCACCTAAGTCACCTAAGATCATTGTAGCAAAAGGACCGGCAAGTACGCGTGTAAAATCTAAAACTCTTATACCATTTAACATGAAATAATCACCAAGTTATATACTCTGAAATCAAAATTTATAAACTTATATAGCAATTTTTAATCAAAACTTCTTATATGTTAAACAACTTAGAAACACATTTTCAAGTAACGTAAGTTATGCGGTAACCGTGCCGTGTTTTGTAAATCTTTTTTAACAATCATTTTCTTATTTTATCGAATTATTATAGTTTCAGAAGTGAAAAATGCTTTATAAGATTACTTTATTCATTATATGAATTAGTACATTATGTTTTGCATGGAAATGGTATTCTTCTTATTTTTAATAGTTCTGTAAGGAACTCAGTGTTCTTTATATTACTAGTTCTATTGTTTTTATTATAATAATAGAACATAATCTTTAAATACTAATTTTTCTTATGGCTCATGATCAGCATGCGTAATATTAATTGGAGAAGTTCGTTGTTGAAGGAGTCTCCAACTAGAAGAATTGATAGGATACGTGAGATGATTTCAAAAGAGGGGCGTGATATTTATTTACTTTCTACTGGTCAGCCTAGCATTCCGCCTCCTAAGGAAGTGCGTGAATTCTTGTCCAAGTTGCTTTTTGAGGAATCTATGAAGCTTTATGGTTATACTCAGAGTCAGGGTATTAGAGAGCTACGTGAAGCTATTGTTAATGATTTAAAAGAGCTTGGCGGTTTAGATTTGGATCCAGATAAAAATATTGTTGTTACAGCTGGTGGTCAAGAGGCTATGTTTACTGTGCTCTCTGGTATTTTAGAACCTGGTGATGAGGTTGTTCTCATGGATCCAACGTATTTTGGATATCGTCCTCTTATAGAGTATTTTGGTGGAAGTATTAGGTATGTTTTTGTTAGTATGGAGGATGATTTTCAACCTGATATCGAAAGCGTAAAGAAGGTCGTTGGTCCTAAGACAAAGGCTTTAATTCTTGTTTCCCCTGATAATCCTACTGGTAGGGTTATCAGAAACGACGTTGCCAAGGGGTTGGCTGAATTAGCAAAAGATTATGATTTTTGGTTGATTGTTGATGAGGCCTATAAGACGTTAATTTATGAGGGAGAGCACTCGTGGGTATGGCATTCTGCTCCTGAAAGAGTTATTGGTATTAATACTTTTTCTAAAGATCCTGGGATTCCTGGATGGCGGCTTGGTTATGTTTATGGTCCCGAAGATTTCATAAAAGTAGCAAAATTGATTAGTGAAGAGATAGTATACTGCCCGCCCTCTATAGCCCAGATTATGGTCGCCTACTATTTGAAGAGTGGCCTAAGAAAGCACTTCATGCCTAAGGTTCTTTCTGAATATCGCGCTAAAAGAGATGTATTAATCAGTGCACTTCAAGAAAATCTTTCAGATGTAAGGTTCGTTAGACCACAGGGATCAATGTTTTTGTTTGCTGACTTTTCAGAGTACTTAAACAGGTTGAATATGAATGGTGAGGCTTTTAGCGAAAAATTACTCACTAGTGTAGGTGTTGCTACTGTTCCTGGTAATTATTTTAGTTCTGCAAAAGATTTTATCAGATTGTCATTTGTTTCAGAATCTCAAGAGAGAATTCGCCGTGCTATTGAATTGATAAGAAAGTTTGTAGACGGACTGCTTCATCATTAATTTTAACAAAATTTCTATAAAAATTTAAAAATAACAACCTAAATTTATATAAATTTAAAAAGAGATTTATATTATGAAGCTAATCTTATTTCTGGGATTTGTTTTTTCCAATTCCATGTTTCTGTGGATGGGTTATATAGATGGTATGGTGTAGATTTTTCTGTAATTTGATCTGCATAAAATGTCTTGTATTCTCTTATGAATTTTTGGGTTTTAAGTTTTTCTAAAAGATTATCTAGTCCTTCTCTCATTGTCACATGTATTGGAAGTTCTATTAGCAATGATGGCTCACCGATCACTCTGGATACGCTGTACACATAAAGTTGACTGGTCAGTGCTTCTATGAATTTTGCCATGTCATATGACCCACTAAAAGTTGCATATATTACCGCATAATTTATTGGTTCCTCGTATGGTATGAATTTTATTCTAAAGCTTAATATCATATTCTTCTTTGATATGTGTTGTGTGTAATGATAGTATATTTTTTGGAATTTCAACGCACTAAGTTCTCTCTGGATTTCTATTAGCTCCATGAACGCGTTCGTATCCAGCAACTTTAATATTTCTATGTCAACTTCATCCAACCATTGCTTTGTCTGTTTAATAGTCTTGAGCCTTTCATCCAAATCCGCAAATGAGCCAGCATTTATATCATCTATGATAGATTCCCAACTGATTTTCCACAATTTCTTTTCCTCGTCATAGTTTTTAAAAGATATCGGTGGTTGTATATGAGATGTTGTAGCGTGAAAATCGTAATCCTCCACTTTTTCAATGGATTTTAACTTTTCCAATAATTCTATTAGATCTTTATCCTTATCCTCTGGTGTGCAAATTTTCATAATCGTAGTATTTTTTTCATTTATAGTGCCCAGTAATACATAATAATCTTCGAGGAAATCTGTAACTGCTTTTATTGCTGTCTGATCAGGATTATAAAGTGTCAAAAAATATGGTTTCAATCCTATAACATGTAGATCTACGTATATTCCTATTCTTACTGGAGATTTTAACAGTTGTGCTATAAACTTATGCAACGTACTCACCGGAATATTAGACCTTCTAGAAATCTCAGCAACATTTGATATCTGGTATTTAGAGATAGTCTCAAGAGTTAGAAAAGCCTTTGAACTTAGATCTTCTAAGTTTTGACGAATTTTAATTGATATATTGTTAATATTTTTAAATGATTCTGACATTTTATATTCACTATATAGCAAAATTATTTAACTAATATATAAATATTATTTAATTTTACAGTGAAATTTTTACGAAAAAATTTTAAATATTTCCAAAATATGTCTCATAAACTCACTTAGTTATAATGGAAAAATTCAAAAACTAACCCAATTTTTGCAAATCCTAAAGTAATGCACATGATCACACTCTATCCTAAAGGATAAAATTTAGCTCATTACCATGCAACACTATGATAGATGTACCGTTCTGATACACATTTATAAAACAAAGTTTTAACTTAAGTTAAAGATTTGATTAAAATTTTTGAACAAAAAATGAATAAGAATTTTGAAATAAAAATTTAGCGTATTTGTTGTATGCTTACAGATTCTATACTTATAAAACTGATTTTTATAAATTTGTAATTAAATTTAAATACAACTAATAAATTTATAATAAATGTATGCAAAAGACAAAAAATCGAGTAACAAAAACATTAAACCATAAGTTTCAAGTAAAACCGCTTACTGATATTAATGGTATTATTGGATGGACCGTAAATACATTCGCACAAGCAAAAGATTTTGTTGCTGAAAAATTAAAAAAGCGAGGTAATATTAAATACATCATGGTTGATGAAACTGTCATACGAGAAAAACAGGTTGTCCGAGGAGAAATCATATGTGTAAGTGAGAAAGAGCACAGGATAATTGCTTCTGCAATAATATATGCACACTATAATGGGAACGTCGATTTAATCATAGAATACTATTAAAATTTTGCTAAAAATACAAACACTAAGTTTCACCTTATTAAGGCCCATATGATCAATAGATTTATATACAACTTTATATATAAATATTATGGAGCCTCTCCTCAGGATGCGCACCGTAAAGGTGTAAGGTATGATGGGGAGAGGAGAGGGGAGAGCCCTCAAGGTTCATGCGTGCCGATATAATTATTTTCTTTTCAAGTGAAAAATATTTTTCATAAATATCGACTGGGCACTAATGGGTACTAAAGCCGTAGCTAGCAGTTTCGCGATAGAAAGACTCAAATAGAGTTAAGTTGCAATAAGTATAGATACGAGATACGTATCTCTAACCTGTCCCCTCTGCTCCAGAAGCAATAACATCCTATGGAGACATGTTAAAACTTCGGATGTGGGGATTCATTGATTCTCCCGAAAGTCCTCGATGAAAAATCGAGAGGAAAAAGCTATGTATGTCTATCAAAGACTACATAGCTTAGAACCCCAGTTTAACAATATTTTGCAATCATTTCAGGTATTAGGACTAAAGTGGGAACCCCCTCTGATCTTAACGGAACTTAAATTCGTAAGAAATAAAACACCCTGATAACATATCTTAAAGTAAATGGGAACCTAAAAGGGCAGTGTTTTGACCCCCAGATCTCCTCTCCCCATAGATATTTATTTATGGTTGTTGTATTCATTATTATGGATAGATATGGTAGTAAGACTAGTGTTTGTTGATTTTTGGGGTACATTATTTAGGCTTGAAGTATCCGTTAATGAGTATCTTAATGAACGCAGTATTCTTTTTAGAAATGTTTTGCATGGTTTTGGTTATAACTTTTCTGTTGAGTTTTTGAAAGAACGTTATCAGATTGTCCGTACTGTAGTAAATAGTGTGAGATATTCTTTAAACGTGGAAGTACCTTTGTTGGTTGAGCTCAGATCCTTGATTAGAGTTCTCGGCATAAGTGATAGTTATGAGATAGAAAGGGCGTTAGTAAGGGTTTATGAGAGATTAATTGTGAAATATTTGAAGCCGGTTAGTGATGTTGAATATTTTCTCTCTGGATTAAAAGGAATGAACTTATTATTGGTTTTGGTTTCGAACACGTCTGATTCTAGAATTTTGAAGTTGGTTTTGAAAAAGTATCATCTGGATAAGTATTTTGATTTCATGGTTTTTTCTGATAAAGTAGGATATACAAAACCTCACAAAATAATTTATAAGAAAGTTTTAAGGAAATTCCATGTAAGTCCTAATGAATGTGTAATGGTGGGTGATGAGGATGTTGATTCAATGGGAGCTAGATCATTAGGTATTACTTCGATTATTTTAAATAGTAATGTTAAGGCTGATTATAATGTGAATAATCTGAGGGAGGCGTACCGTGTGATTGTAGATCTATTAAATAAAGGTGGTTTAGTGTGAAAATAGTTGTAATTGCATTAAATGATGTCGATAAAGAAATATTAAATTATGTTTGTAAATATTTGCGAGAAAGAGTATTTGATTGTGAGTGCGTTGTGGACAGCTCATTAGAGTTGGGCTTGAGATTTTATAATAGTGTGCGTAAACAGTATAATAGTGATTTAATCCTTGAATGGATCAAGCAGAACATGGCATGGTACAATGCTGACGTTATTGTTGGGATTGGCGATTTTGATGCTTATGCTAATGGTCTGAATTTTATATTTGGCGAGGCCTATCCAAAAAATCGCGTGTGCTCAGTTTATTTAGAGCGTCTTAAAACAGAAGACCGTGATTTATATAATGAGCGCATAATTAAAGAGGTTATTCACGAGATTGGTCATGTACTTGGTTTACAACATTGTGGAAACCCAGAATGTATAATGTATTTTAGCAGAACGATTGCTGATACGGACCGTAAGAAACCGATGTATTGCAAAAAATGCTCACAATTACTATTACGAGATAGAGTCCCCCTTAAAATTTCTTAAAATGTAATCCAGCTTTCATTTTTAAAGAAAGTAAAAATAGAATCATAGAACAATACACTAAAATTTATATTGCTCAATATTATGATTATTATTGATCATCATGAACGATTTCCGAGTCCAGTTTCGAGTCTCATGGGTTGAAACCGATGCTGCACAGGTTGTGCATTTTACAAATTATTTTAGATATTTTGAAAGAGCAGAAGAAGCACTCTATAATAAACTTGGGTTTGATTTTCTATCTCTCTCTAAATATGGTGTTTGGATTCCAAGAGTAGAAGCACACTGTAAATATTTATCATCATGTAGGTTTAATGACCTAATAGAAGTTTCAATACGTGTTGAGGAGATTAAAGAGAAGGCAATAAGATATGGTTTCATGGTTAATAATTTAACAACTGGTAAAAAAGCTGCTGAAGGATATGTTGTGATTGTTTCTGTTAGCATTAATGAGAATCGTGCTGTACCTATACCAAAGGAAATCGTAGAAAAAATAAGATCATTTTTTGAAGGAAACGTAGTTTAGTGCTTGAAGAGTTGATCTAACTCTTTTCTTATCTCGTCTTGAAGTTCCTTTATACGCGTTACTCGTTCATTAACTTTATCTAGTAATTCCTTACTTGATTCTATTCCTTTATGCACGAAAAATGCTAATGCTTCGTTTCTACTTCTAAAAAGCCCTGCATTAACTAATTCATCGATTATTCTTGCATCACTTTCCGGGATTCTTACCGAGGAGATCACTGTTGTTGCCTCTTCAATACTTCTCTTAGCAATCTCCATAGCATCATTGATTATTTTACCTACATCTGGTAGTGATCTTATTCCTACGCTTATAATACCTTGACCTCTTCTAATGGCACGCTTAATTCTAGCTCTCGATTCCGATACTAAATCCCTCAGATCCTCTAGAGATTCTCTAATGTTTTCCGACATATCTCTTAATAAATAATTTAACTCATTAATCATATCATCTAATTTTATTTTCTCACTATAACCTAAATTAGAACGTTCTACATCTATCCTAAGATCACGCATTTTTGATCTGAATTTATGCTCAAGCTTCTGCAATTCTAATCTGAGGTTAGACAAATTTTCCCTCACATCCAGCAAAAGATTTCTTAACTCCTCATAAGTCACCCTATCCCCCTTCACCTTCAGTTCATCAAGTTTTACCGAAATATTTTTGTTTTCATTTCTCAACCTCTCCATAATACTCGATAGCTCCTTCTCCATCTCATCTTTTAATTCTTTAATTCGCTTCTCAAAATCATCAATCGCGCTCATACCAAATATGTAATAAAAATACTTGTATTTAAGTATTTTTGTACTTTTGATACATTAATTAAGCAAAGTTTTTAACCCATTTAATAATTAAATAATTATGAGACTAAAGCGGGCGTCGTCTAGTCTGGTTAGGACACAGGCCTCCCGAGCCTGGAGTCCCGGGTTCAAATCCCGGCGCCCGCACACTCCCAGACAATCTCATTACAGCAATAATCTTCACTAAATCCCATCAATATTAACAATGTTACTTAATGTCAAAATTTGAGAAAAGTAAGTGTTTTTCTTTAAAGAATGGTTGAAATTTCGAGCACTTGGTCAATAGTCTGCAGGATGAAGAATTGTGAGCTTTCTAAACCAGTAAATGAGCCTAAATACGTAAAAACCCCAGACGAACAACTAGAAAAATTGTCCTCAGTCACAGGAACGTGTTTCATTAGCAGTTTTCATAGTTAACTCTATACCTTTCGCGATGAGAACAGTGTGTGAGAGAGCTCGAATGGGCTGTTAACCGGATGTGTGGTGATGATAGATAGACTCAGGATGAGATGAGCCTCCGTTACCACGAAAACCATCCATGACGCATTTACAACTAAAACAGAACAGATAGATAATTAACTTCAAACTATCCGACAACGGTAGCTTAGTGAAGATTATCTTTGATTCTACATTAATTAATATAATTTAAAAATTTTTCTTGCATTTTCTGTTGTTTTTTCTATGACAGTATTTATACTGATGTTTTTGAGTTTTGAAATCCATTCTGCTGAAATTTTTATATTAACGGGTTCATTACGCGCATCTTTAATTGGAGCTAGCACTGGCGCATCTGATTCTAATAGTAAAGATTCTATTGGTAATGCTTTAACCAGTTTTTGTTTCTGTTCTGATCTGGCTATTGAAGGAGGTATTGAAAATAGATACCACTTACTTACTACATTCTTAACGTAACTTGCTTTCCCATCAAAAGCGTGCATTATAACTCTCTCAGCATTATTTTGGATGAGAGACTCTAAAGCATATTTTCCAGCACTCCTAGAATGAACAATTAACGGGAGGTCAAGTTCTTTAGCAAGATTAATCCAATTTATAAAGAATTCTCGCTGAATTTTCCGTTTCTCTTCATCCTCAAATACATAATAATCTAAACCTACTTCCCCAATTCCTACTATGGTATTCCTATTCCTTTCTATATAGGAAACGATTTCTTCGAAGAGTGACTTATCAAGTACTGTATAATCTAATCCTATTGTCCTATAAATGTATCCATTATATTGTACTATTAGTCTTTCACTAAATTTTATTCCATTATAATCTAATGCTGACGTAATTATTGCTTTCACACCATTTTCTTTAGCCCTACGAATAACTAAATCTAGATCATCAGAAAATTCTTTTGAATCTAAGTGACAATGAACATCAATCATATACAAAATATTACATAAATCGTTATTAAACATTTCTTTGAATCTAAGAATTTAAGGTTCGTTTAGTGTTCTCAGCCTAATGGGAAAAGTTAAAGTTTTTATCATAAAATTTTTAGGGAAGGTACGTCTATTCAGATTGAGGAGAAAGCCTCGGTAGTATAGTCCGGTCAAGTATACAGGCCTCTCGAGCCTGTGACCCGGGTTCAAATCCCGGCCGGGGCACCATCCTCCTTTACATTAACTTTCATAACCAAACCAGTCTTAAACTAAAATACAGAGATAAATCTTTTAATTTTTCTAGATAATTTGGTAATTGTGATTGGAATGGATTACAAAGAGATTATGGAAGTTATTAATAAGTCGCCGTTTGTGTCTTACGTAGGACTACGTGTAGAAGAGATCTCAGATAAAGAGTCAATAGTTTCTCTGGTGGTTGATAGTAGGCATAAGCAACGATTAGGGATGGTTCATGGAGGTATTATTGCTACGATGGTCGATGTTGCTATGGGATCCTTAGTGATTGCTATCACAGGTAAAGCTAGCGTTTCTGTAGAAATTAATGTGAATTATTTATCACCGGCTTCTGATGGTGTTATAAAAGCAATAGCTCATTTGAATCGTTTGGGAAGGAAAATACACTATGCTGAGTCCAGGGTCATAGATGATAAAGGTAACCTTATAGCAACAGCAACCGGTATATATTATTCTCTTGATAATGACTAGTTGTGTGAGTGTTTTTATTTAAAGTTTAAATAATTATCATAGGATATTTTAGTAGAGTAAGGGTGAAATGTATAAAATCTCTTTTCTCAGGCGTATGTTATCCTTGGTTGGAGACTAGTTATTCTTCTTTGGAGGGTTCAGTTTATGCCAGCTAATCTTCCTGCCGAGGCTAGAGCAAAATGGGCTAAAGTTCTTGAGGCAAAGACTAAGGAAGAGAAGATTAAAGCATTGCAAGAATATTTAGCTGCAGTTCCAAAGCATAAAGGTACTGAGAAAATAGTTAGCCAAGTTAGGCATCAAATTGCTGTTCTTAAGCGTGAGATCGAGGAGGAGAAGAGTAGGAGGGGTAGTGGGTACGGTTTTTCTATTGAGAGGGAGGGTGATGTGCAGGTCGTCATGGTGGGGTTTACCGGTTCTGGTAAGAGTGCACTTTTGTCAAGGCTTACCGGTGCTAAAGTTGAAATAAGTAATCATCCTTACACAACTACAAGGCCTGTTCCAGGTGTTTTCAAACATGGTGGTGTTCTGATTCAGTTAGTTGAGGCTCCTGCAATTATTAAAGAGGGAGGTAAGTGGAATGATATGGTTTTTTCCTTGGTTAGGAATGCAAATGGCGTTCTTCTCGTTATTGACGGTTCCTATAATCCTAGAGACCAACTGAATAAGCTTCTTTCGATGTTCGAAGATTATGGTTTGCTATTGGGTGATGAGAAGTGTAAAATTGAGATAAAAAGAGGTCCATATCCCCATGTTCAGGTTATTGTTCATGGTCGTCTAATGGATGCTACCATTGATGACGTCAGAAGGTTACTTAATGATTATAGGATTACTAATGCTCAAGTTACTATATGGGGCGAGGCAACACTTGATGATGTAGAGCGTTTTATAACAGGTAATGTAATGTACAAACCTGCTATTGTTCTCGTGAATAAGGTTGATATGATAAAAGATAATGTAGAGTTATATACTCAATTACCAATATTGTACGTTTCTGCTGTTAATGGTACTGGTTTGAATCTCCTTGGTGATCTTTTGATTAAAACATTGAAGCTTATTAGAGTTTATACTAAAGAACCTAATGAAACGAAGCACTCTTCTAGACCGTTAGTATTAAAAGAAGGATCAACAGTCAAAGATGTTGCTGAACGTATACATAAAACGTTTACTCAAAGGTTAAAGTATGCAAAAGTATGGGGAAAGAGCGCAAAATATCCTGGAGAAAAAGTTGGGGAAGATCATGTATTACTTGATGGTGATATTATAGAACTAAAAATTGATTAATTATGTTTAGCTGAAAAGAGACATTGCTCTGAGAAGCCCAGATTGCGTCACATAGTAAAGGCTGTTATTTTGTGACAAATAGCCTTGTTGGCGTAGTTTCTCTATTATTGGTAACAATTCATCCCTATTTATGGATAATACTGTGCTTAAATCATCTATAGATTTAGCTTTGTCGAGTGTAATAGCTCCTACTGCTACTATCATGAAGAGCACAGTATCTTCATTAATCTCCATTTTCGATTGTATTCGCTTCATTGAATCCCCATATTATTTGTATACAAATGTTTATAAATCTATTTACCACCCATATTTTCTACACACATATCATGTTAATACAATTGTCCATACGAAAATTATTTTTCTTTTACGTCTGTTAAGAGTTCTTATCTTAGACATCTAACTAACAAAAATATTCGCTATTCTTTTCTTTCACACTTTCTTGTCAATGGTATACTAAAGTTTTCTGACTTTCTTAACAGAAAACGCTGTTAGAGGAGAATTCTTCACACCTGAAAAATTCTTGTAATCAATATAGAAAAATCTAAGATAATAAGCATGAATAGCATATCTCTCAATACTTCGATAACTAGGTAATAGCCTTTTTGTATACTTCAATTGTTTTGAGTGCGATTACGTCCCAATTATACTTTTCTTTTATAGTATTAAGTGCGTTTTGTGCCATTGATTTAGCCCATTTCGGATCAGAAAGGATGGTGTTGATGCCCCATGCAATAGAGTCTGGGTTTGCTGGATATACTTTTAAACCTGTCTTTCCATGTTCTACGATTTCACTCAATCCTCCCACATCACTTGCAACTAATGGCGCCCCGGAAATCATGGCTTCGAGTGCAACGATGCCGAACGGCTCGTATATTGATGGTATTACTATTACATCGGCAGCTTTCATAAGGCTTTTAACAGCATGATCAGGCAAAAATCCCAGCGTTTTTACATAATTTCCTAGGTTCATTGAGGAAATCATATTTTTAACTGTCCCTAATTCCCAACCATCACCAACTATTAGGAAGCGCGCATCTGGATGCATGTTTATCACTTTAGGTACTGCTTTAATAAGATATGTTACACCTTTTTGGCTTGTTATACGTCCTACGAAAAGAACAAGCTTTTTATCTTCCCCTATACCTATATTACGTTTAACATCCAGTGGATTAACTTGGATATCAAACTCAGCCGGATCAATACCGTTTGGTATTATTGAAATTTTATACTCTGGTATCTTGAATGAATTCGCAACTTCATTCATCATAGACCTACTGGTAACGATGACGCTGGACGCCTCATATCCACACCACCATTCTAATCCATCTATCGTAAAAGAGTCTGGCGTAGATAATGTTCCTACGCGCCCACGTTCAGTACTATGATACGTGAATACGAGTGGTTTATTGATGAAATGTTTTGTGGATATTGATGCCAACGAGACGAGCCAGTCGTGACCATGGATTATATCTACTGATTTTTTTAATAATGCAAATCGTTTTTCCATGAAATGGTTAAAAAGGAAAATCCAGGAAAGAAAACTTGGATGCCCAACCTCAACTCTTACTCGTTCAACGTTTACATTATCGGTTACTTCACTCCACGATGCTCCGGGAAATTCTAGCGTAATTACTGTTACTTCAACACCTTTTCTTGCTAACGCCCTAGAAAGATGATAGACATGACGTGCTAGACCTCCTACAATTCTTGGAGGGAATTCCCACGTATACATTAAAACGTGCATAAAAGTAGGCTCCTATGTACCTAGTGACCAACTTTTAAGATACTTCTCCTGCTCTTCCGTTAATTTTTCAATGGTTACTCCCATAGATTGCAGTTTAAGGGTCGCAACAAGTTTATCAATATCCTCAGGTACGTTATAAACAGCTTTTTTTAATCTATCCTTATTTTCAACTAAATATTTTACTGACAAAGCTTGTAATGAAAATGACATATCCATAACTTCACTCGGATGTCCTTCTGCAGCAACTAGATTCACTAACCTTCCCTCAGCTATTAGGTAAATACGCTTTCCATCTTGCAGAACGTACGCTTTCACATTCTTTCTTACCTCATAACTACTTTTTGAAAGCAATTCTAGATCCCGCACAGAAACCTCCACATTAAAGTGACCCGCGTTCGCGAGCACAACACCGTCTTTCATTTTTCTCATGTGTTCAGCACGTATTACGCTAGTATTTCCAGTTGCTGTAATGAATATATCACCGCGAATTGAAGCTTCATTCATGTTCATAACTTCATACCCATCCATAACAGCCTCTAAAGCCTTTATTGGATCTGCCTCTACAACTATAACTCTGGCACCTAATCCTCTTGCTCTCACAGCTATACCTCTACCAACCCATCCATAACCAGCAACAACAACAGTTTTACCAGAAATGAGCATATTAGTAGCCCGCATTATGCCATCAAGAGCACTTTGCCCAGTCCCATACCTGTTATCAAAAAGATATTTAGTCTTAGCATCATTTACAG
This sequence comes from Thermoprotei archaeon, assembly GCA_038881895.1. NCBI lineage: Archaea > Thermoproteati > Thermoproteota > Thermoprotei > Thermoprotei archaeon. Next base: position 126,062 of record JAVZOV010000004.1, on the reverse strand, counting down.
CTATTATTGGATATAATAAAAGTCCTTCGCGTTCTAAAGCTTTAAGCCTATAAACACCCGTAGTAGTCTCTTCAGTACCTCCCCATACATTACTCGCTTTATTTTTATGGAGCAGTACAGTTAAATCTCCGCCATCATCCATTGTTATGTTAGGACTAAACTCATAAACCTTATTTAAAGCCCAATAGTACTCGTCCTCAGTCTCCCTCCTCCAAGCATAAACATGAACACCTCTCCTAACAAGCTCTGCAGCAACATCATCTTGTGTAGAGAGCGGATTTGACCCTGCAAGAGCAATCTCAGCGCCACCCATTAATAGTAACATCATCAACACACCAGTCTCTTTAGTAACGTGCAAACAAGCACCAATCCTTACACCCTCTAATGGTCTTGATTTAGAGAACTCCTTTTCTAAACTCCTAAGCACAGGCATATTATATCTTGCCCATTCTATTTGTCTCTCTCCTTCGTCCGCTAAGCTAGGATCCTTAATCTTATACACAACCCTACACCTAAGAATTATACAGTCTATAATTTATTATACTTTATCCTTTCAAAAATAAGATCAATCAGCAAAAACTAAAACAAGTATAAAAATCAATGTACATTTAAATCTTTAAGTTAAATTTATAAACTTTTAACAACAAGAAAAAATTACGGTGAATTAAATGAAACAATTAAAATTATTTGAGATCACAACCATAATAATGATTATAATATTAGTATTACAGTATTACTCAACACCAGCATATGCTTTTTCTAATGGTAACATTGTTAATACCTCATTAAAAAGTGTTGAGAAGCTAGCTGGAAGTTTTGTAGGAGAGAACCCAAATCCACGATTTCAAGGAAAATATTACGCGACGGTAACCGTTGATGCTAATGGATTAAAATACGTTATTAGCAAAGTTGATGAACATTCAAACCTATACTATCTTGGTAACAATCTTTATACCCTTAAAGTATTAGCATCTAAAGATACATTAGAAGAACTATCAACATATACCTCAGTTAAAAGTGTTTTCGTGAAACCATTCATAGATTTACCAAAAGATAGAAGCATTGAACTACAAAAAGAGATAGGCGTCGATATGTTTAGAGTCAGGGATCTACTTGGTGTAAATAAAGTGGTTAGCGAATATGGTATTACTGGTAAAGGTATCAAAGTTGCAGTTGTCGATACCGGAATAGATTATGCAAATCCCGACATAAAAGATTCACTTACCTATGTTACTTTACCTAATAATGGAAGAGAACCCCTGATATATGATCCTGACGAAAGCCAGGTATTAATAATGAAGTCTTACAACGCTACACCAGTCTTGCCTACAGCCAATAAGAATTTTACAGTCCTTGAACCGGCACCAGTTAACATAACCGCAGAATATAATTATGTAATTAATCCTGGATGGTCAAGGAGTGGTATAGTAAAATTTGGTATGACTGATTTATACATGCTAGGTGATATAATTAACATTGGAATATTGATGGTTGATCCAGTGACTCCGGGTCAATATACTAGGGTCTATGTAGATTTTAATAATAACGGCAACTTTACTGATGACCCATATTACGATTATAATGGTGATAGAGTGACCGTTTACAACGACTATCCTTATACTATAGGCACTCTTGGAGGTTTCTTCTTTGATTTCTGGCGTTACTTCTCGTACCCAGGTAAGGTTATGCCAGGATGGGATTTAGATGGAGAATACTTATCGATATTCTATGATTTCTATGGTCACGGAACTAGCGTCGCAGGCGTGTTAGCGTCTAGAGGCAAGGTAGCATATTATATACCAGGTTACGGTTATCGAACATTACCCGGCATAGCACCTAATGCCACAATAATAGGTATTAAAGGATTATGGACCGGCGATGTAGAGATCGGAATGTTGTGGGCAGCAGGGTTTGATCTAAGAATAGGACCAAAAGTTAAGAAAGCCCCAGGAATTTATGACTACAATGTAACGTTCGTATATACTGGACAGAAAAGAGCTAACATAATAAGTAATAGCTGGGGTATTTCCGCTCAGTGGTATGATCGCTTTGGCTTTGGATTCGATATGGAGAGCATGCTTGAGAATGGTCTGACAATTCCAGGATTTTTAAACTCAACATATCCAGGTATAATTATAACTCATGCAGCCGGTAATGGAGGACCCGGATATGGTACGATCACATCACCGGGTGCCGCCTCATTTGTAATAACAGTGGGAGCCTCAACACTTACCCATATATATGCACTTTTTGGTTGGAACCCGTCCGGAAGTTATGATGAAGTAATTTCATGGAGCGCAAGGGCTCCCTCTCCAGTAGGTGAAATAAAGCCAGATGTAGTAAACGTTGGTGCCTATGGTTGGGCTATCGCACCTCTAATAGCTGGTGGTTATGGTATATTCGGTGGCACAAGTATGGCAACTCCTGTTACGGCAGGTGTGGTAGCACTAATGTTAGAGGCTTCGAATAAAACACTTTCACCGTCAGATGCTAAAACAATATTACAAAGCACTGCAAAAGATTTAGGCATTGAACCCTTTATACAAACATCAGGACGCGTTGATGCATACATGGCAGTAAAGGCATCTAGACGCATGATACGCCCAGAAACAGGACAATCAATAGCAATTATAAGCTCTACCGTGACAGCCAAAAACCTAGAAACAAGACTACACGATGCATGGTCAGAGCAGTGGAGTAACGACTTAGATCAGTGGTTTATAGGAATACCTGCAGTACTAGAATATGAGATAGGAGGAAAAGTATACTTACCATCACACGTACCATCATTTATGTCCATGCAGTCCTCTAGCATGTTTCTAGGAACCATTGATCCAGGAACACAAACACAATTCTCCTTCACAATTAAGAACTTAGGTAGCGCAAACTTACAAATGGTGAATACAACAGCATTAACTTACACAGCGTTCAGTAAAAGTATTATTTCAGGCGTTCTTAATACAGCATCTAGACCGGTAACATATATTCCATTGACCCCGTCTTGGTTCTCTAATGTTGATATGGCACGCTTTATTTTATCATACAGCTTTTCAAAGTTCGATCCAATGTATAGTTACAGTTGGAATTACAGAATAAGCCTCTTCGTATTTGAATGGTATGATGCAAATCATGATGGCATAATACAACCTAGGGAACTTTATCTGCTTAATGCTAATTTTGTAAGAGGAACAACAGCCGAAGTAACGCTTAGCAACGTACTAAGCAAACTACACAGTCCTAGTTCACTAATATTACTTAGGCCTGCAATAACAAAGAGCAGCCCATCATTACCTGACATTTCTGTCGCTTTCACACTAACGTTAATAAAATATAAGAAGACGCCAGACACATGGGTTACAACATCATCACCATCAGCTAGCATTGCCCCATATTCGAATGCGACGGTCACGGGAACTCTTACTGTTCCAGTGGTTGCTTCTTCAGGTGTTAGGGAGGGATTAATATCAGTTACATTAAACACGACCTATGGCTTATTCCAACGCATTGTTCCATACTCATACTTAGTTGTGGGTAAACCTGGTGTAGTTTCAGGTCTGCCTACCGTAGTTTCAGGTCCGCCTACCCTTGGCACTACACCCTATGATCTTGGAGCAACGTACGGCGACTTTGATTGGAGTTGGAGAGCAGAATCAGGCGACTGGAGAGTTTTTGCAGTAAAGGTTAGCGATCCTAATGCTTTTGCGTTGAAAGTAAAGCTTGAGTGGTCTCAGTACAATTCATCATACAATGTTTATGTACTAGGTCCAAATGGTGAATTTGCAGGTTGGTATGGAGGAGATGGTATAGGATATCCATTCTACATCAGCTCTGGTAGATACTTTATGTACAATACGTTCAACCTCACTTCAAACGAAAAACCCCTCACAAGAAGGATCGTAACGTATCCATCTTTCAGGTATGAGTGGTATGTTCCTAAAACACCAGCTATATTTACAATATACATACACCAAACATTACATGGCGGTCTTATACCCATTGAACCATTCTTATTAGAGGTAAGTGTTCTGACCACATCACAACGATTACCATCATCCATCACCGTACCAGTAGGGAATTGGACATCCTTAAATACTTCAGTGAATTTACCATTCCATGCGAATGCAACATTATTAGCTGCAGGCTTCTATGGTAATAATACAGTATTACGTTTCAAGACATCAACCACACCAGAAAACAAAACAGCTGTACTTCCATTAGGTTTATTACCACCAGGAGAAATATTCACATCATCATATGGGTTACAAGTAAAAACCACAGAGTCAACAAGTGAAAAGGCAATAGTATACATTTATGGAACAACAAAAGATAATGCAATAGTATTACGATTCATGTCAAGATACTATGTATTCGATGGCTTTTTCGTGTTTCAAGATTGGGCAACAATAAATGGACTTTAAATTACTACATTATTTTTTTAAAATAACAATTTTTTGGAACTCGAAATCAAATCATGACGCATGCTACAATAAACAGTGTATTTTAACCTCCTAGATCTGCTGCTGATTTTGAGACATCTCATAGCACAGAAACTTTCAAAACAAGATTTTAAAGGTGTAAATATAAAATCTATAGACAATAAGAACTCAAATTAACTCGCAATTATAACTGTATGCAACATGCAAATAATTAGTTTATATCGTTTATGGGTTATCGTTTTGGCTTATTTTTCTTTTTAAGTATTAGAAGGGCAAGAGCCAGTATTGCTGCTCCAATGACAATGATATAAATATAGTTTTCCCAGTTTTTAGCTGATGTTGAAGTTTTTTGTTGAAAGTAAATTGTTATATCGTGTTTTGAGTGCTTGTATGTAAAATAGATATTTATATAGTCTATGTTCTCACTTTTATTAAATGGTATGAGTTTTCCATCAAGTAATACTTCTGGGTTACTGTTAAAAATGGTTTTAGGTATATTGATGTTAACAAATCCCTGTGTTCCGTTTCTCCAATAGACGTTAAAGGATATTTTCTGGTTTACTAGATCATGGGTAAAGTTTAGAACTATAGAATTGGAGGTTAATTGTATCGAAGCGTTTTTTGGAAGTTTATAATTATAGGTTATTGATAGGAGTTCACCGTAAGGTTCCATTAAAGGATACCTATCCATGTTTTGCTCGTCGATAATATATGGCGTGTCGCTTATACCATCACTCCCTGCAATATTTTGATTCACTCCGCTTTTTTCATCTTTTCCGTTATATTTTCCCCAATAATTTCCTCCAGAAGGGTAACCATTATCCCATGAGATTGATATTCCAGATACAAAATATATTTTTCTGGCATCTCCATCAATGAAATTATTATGGTAAACAAGAATGTTTAGGACCGATGATCCAAAGAAGAAATTATATGTATTGTTCATCATGTTATTCTCAAATATGGTGTTATTTTCTGATACTTGAGCATCGTCTTTAAAATAAAAACCATTAACATTAAACATAATGTTGTTGATTGAAATTCTGTTATTAGATGTTCCTTCAAGACATACTGCATAGCTAAAGTATAATACATGATTTCTTGAAACATTGTTACTATAAGAATATCTTCTAAGATAAATGCCTATTGGACTACCAAAAGAAGCTCCCCCAACTATAATGTTTTTAGTAATCTTGTTTTTTCCTCCACCTATACTAAGTCCTTGCTCACTACAGTTAATAATATTATTTTCTGTTACATAATTATTATGTGATGGAAAGGTTACATCAACGCCTGTGCTACAATTCACGATGTTGTTTTTTAAAACGCTGTTGTTATATGAAAGCTTTTCCATAGATATTGCTGTTGCACAGTTTATTAATTTATTTTCTGAGATCATGTTTTGAGCGGAGTCCCTTAAATGTATGCCTATACCAGTAGCTTTTATGTGATTGTTTGAGATGTTGTTTCCAAAGGACCAAACAAGGTATACGCCTTCATGAGTGTTGATAATTTGATTCGCAAAAATAGTACTATTTGAGGTAGAATCAAGATATATGCCTATAGCAAAATTCTCTATTCTTAGAGATTTTATAATGACATTATTTACGTTTATCATTCTTACGGCATGGCTTCCTATTATCGGACTACGTCCGTTAATCGTGTGGTTTTTTCCGTCTAAAACAATATTCCCTTTTCTTATTTCAATTCCTACATTTAAGTTGTCATGAAGTTCATAATTAATGTAGTCAAGTGTTGTGAATGGGGCTGTGAATGGATCTACTGTGCCATCAGATCTTATTGTAATATAGCCTTTTTCTCTTAAGTCTGGATTATGATAATCAAAAAGAATACCCCCTATTTGCATTCCACCATTAGGTAAGTCAGTTACACTAACAAGGTTATACTGATCAAATATTGAGGAACCGAACGGAAATTTTCCCCAGAAATTCACTATCTCACCACTAAGCCCTACAGATTTTATTTGACTGTAAAAGCTGAACCACGCATAAAATTCCTTCCGTGGATCAATGTGCACATTTTTAAAAACTAGGATTTTACAATGCGAAACAGTTTCATCAAAACCAAGACTCGATATTATGTCTACAAGATCAAGAACAAAAAATGCATAATCTAATAATTTAAAGAGCGCTTTTCCTGCTGGTGATTTAGCCGTTTCTTCAAGAATCTCGAGCAATATATCAATCTCTCCACTTGCCATGTTGTCTGTTACAAGCGTTGGATAGTTGCCCTTCCTCACCTTATAAACTGTTTTACTAAACCCTGAACTAACCGCTTCGTTTAGTTCATTACCAATCCCAATTCCTGCATTAATTTTACATGTATAATTTCCCGTACCAATAAAACTTTCTGGAACTATGTTTATCCCACCCGCATATCCAACTTCAACGTATACATCAGGATTCCACAGAAGTTTTGGCGGGCTTATCATTCTACTAAAATACCAAACCAAACCGGACTCACTTGGCCGATCTCCGAACGAAGCACCAAAGGATACAAGAGAAACACGCCCTATATAATCTTGCGTAACATTATACTGATACCAACCTGTCGCCCAAACACTCTGTTGAATAACATTCTCCACAAAATCCCATTCACGTATATAGGAACGAGAAATATCCAAGCGCGGATTACTATAAAGAGCATGCAAAGTAATGTTTATATAAGAGACAAAATTCTTTTTTGGTAAAGCATAATAAATCACATGAAGACCCCCAACACTCTTCTCATTGTCATTATTATAACCCACTTTCGTCAGCCCGATTATTGGCTCAACAATGTAATTTCCATGAACTGTAGCTATCTCAAACGGTTCCCCTACAAGTTTAAACTCCATCCAATCGTCATTAAAACTTCTGGGATCATCAATAGCATTGATGTAGAGTATCATCTCTAAACCTGAAACTTCTCTACTGAGGTTAAAACGATAGACAGATTCATTACTTCCTTCATAGTAAATACTCCATCCAGTCACTTTAGAAGCTACAATTCCCCATCCACTCATGAACGAAAAATTTGGAAAAACCATGATAAAGATCAGAAAAAGTGATAAAAGAATTTTAAATAGTGAAATCATTACTCTTACACCCAACTCATTAGTAACTCGCAGGAAAAGTCACATCCATTTCTATTGGATAATATTGTGAAACCCCTACGGTATCAATCCAAAAACTTACGAGAATAGTTTTCCCCTTAAGGTTAGGCTTAAAATCATCTCTAATCTCTACTGCCGCTGTCCATTTCAGAGTTTCTTTCGGCATGATAACATTTTCCGTTGTTAAATTTACTGCATGCGCCCACCCTATTATCCCTACTGCTATACCAGTCTTGTTTACGATAATACCAATATCACGACCTATAATTATTGGTACATCTCCTGTGTTTGTCAATGTGAACGTCAATTCTTGATTCCAAGAATTCCAAACCGCAGGTGAAACTGTTGAATTATATGAGAATTTAAAATTAAAAATCTTCTCAAAAAGTACAGTAAAGTTTTTATAAGGTCCATGAAGCCATACAATAACCCTATAAGTGCCATCTAAAAGTGGATTTTCATACCAACGAGTAGGTACATAGACATCTATGATTTTCACTCCAGAAATTTGGAGGAATTGGGTATGTATATTCACATAATCACCTGGATCATAAAATTTATTTTCTACTTTTCCATTTGGAAGAGTCACATTAATATGACCAAACCAAAAACCATAAACACCATTAATACTTATCTTGTCGTGCAAATATGCCTCACCATAAATTTTTAACCGTAAATAAAGGTCTTGCTTCTCTTTAATATAGACAAACTCCGTTGTAACATTTGTAACTATTGGACCACCCTGTGTAGTTGTTGATGTTAGCGATGTTGTCCGCGTAGTTGTAGTTGATACAGGACCACCACTCATTAACCAAAAATAAAAAACAGAACCAACCACACCTAAAACTATGAAAGTTATAATGATTAATGTTATAATTTTCAATTCAAGAACACCCGTTAAAAAAGTGTATTTCACAATATTTAAATTTTATCGTGATCCAGAACAATTCTCTTTCGTCTTATTATCTTTAGCTCATAATATATTATATTACCACAAAATGACTAAGCTACTCCACATCTTTAGAATTATTTCATAGCTAAAACATCATGAACCTAACAAAAGCTCTAGAGATTCAGACATCCAATAAGCGTTACCTAAGAAAATGAATCAAAGTCACTATCAGAAGCATAGAATGAAAATGGAGTAAAAAACTTGAAAAAACAATACTAGAAATATTCAAAAAATCCTACAACAAAAATGGAAATGCAAAAATTGTGAATTTAAATAAGAATGCGAAATTTCCAAAACATAAAGTAAACATTAGCCCCACTACACTCATGAAACTTAGTTTACCTTATCTTCATTACTTTTGTCTCTTTTGCTTATTTTCCTATTGCATCGGTTTTCCTTAAAACTGCAAGATAAACTTTATATCACAATCATCCATTACCTAAATTTTGTTCTAATAATGGAAACATAACATAATTTTCTTGTCCTCTGACTTATCACAGTAAAACTTTTGGCTCATCCTACTTTATCACAGAACATAAACTTATGAATTCTCAGAAGCGAGACGCTTCATTAAATTACATATACTTTAAATTTTAAGAACTATTTCGACACTAAATTTAAAATTGTACTATACATTTTCATGATAAAATATGGAATATATTGAAGTATCTAAAATTTTAGCGGTGCTTTTAGTTAATCAAGAAAGTTATGCTTATATTGACAAATTATCGCAAGCTTCTTCAAAGAATCTTACCATATTAGAGAAACACTTGGGGACATACCCTTCTAATGTATCATGAATGAGACTATGATAAGTATGCTGCATCACTAAGTTTAATTTACATATCCCAAAGAGCAAGAGAGCATTTGAAAATCTGGTTAAGGAGTACTTCCGGAAGTTTTCGGAAATGATTCACTCTACTTTGATATTAAGCTCGGTTTGAGGAGTAGTTTCATGGGTTTAGTTTGTTTTTAGTTTACTATGAAATGTTTATGATTTATTTATCTTAAGACATTGATCTTTGAGATCTGTTATGTTATATTTTATGTTACGTGTTTTTTGTACAAATTTTGCAAGGATGTTGGTATTGTTGACATAAATTACCTTTAAGGGTTCTGAGTTAAGTAGGAATGAAAGTAACAATTCACTATGTATTCCTACTTAACCCTTCCCTCTCTATTAGTTCATCGAGAGCTTTCGGGGAGAACCATTTTCCCCACATCCTGAGTATGTTCACACAAGCTATAAAATGTCTGTCCGCCCCATATCCGCAACTTTCACATTTAAAGACCTGCCCATTTGTCTTGGACAAACGCCCGCATCTTGGACAGGTCTTGCTCGTGTTCTTAGCTGAAACATAGTGTGTTTTGTAGCCATGCCACGCCATTTTGTACTCAATGAAGTCTTGGATTTTCTTGTAAGGTAGGGAGGAGACTTTTCTATTCTTACGTTTAGCGTATCTATTCCTCGTTGCGTTGTAGCTTAACCCTTTTAGTTTCTCAAGGATCGGGCTAACGCCGTTTTCAATGAATTCTCTAACGATTGCCGTGGTTACTTTATGAAGGATGTCGCTGACCCTTCTTTTCTCACGCTTAGAATATTTCTCCATAAGCATCTTTGAAGTCTTGGGCTTGAATTTAGATAGAGACTGGATTTTTCTACGTTTCTCAAAATAATGAACCCTTACGCCGTACAGTTTCTTAAGGTCGATTTTCCGATATTTTAGCTCATCCTTTGCTTCAAGTATATCTAAGCTCATTAGGTTGATGTCTACTGAAGCGTAGCCATTAGGCTTTTTCTCTTCAACCTCTTTCTTGAAGGTTACAATCGCTCTATCGTTGAGTAACGTGATTTCCCCAACCTTTAACTTTCCCTCTCTCCATCCCTCAACAAATTGTCTTTGGTAAGAGCCTGTGGCCAGCGGAACTTCGATCCAGCTGTAAGGCTTTATTGTAACGACTATTTTATCTCCTCTGAAACGCATAAGCTCCTTCTGAAGCCTCATGGCTGAGGCTTTAAAAGTTGGAGGTTTATTGGAGTCGGCTCTTCCCCTCTTCACAAGCCTCCTCCAAGAACGTATTATTCCACATGCTACTCTACAAGCTGATATACAATAATGGGTGGCGAATCCATATCTTTGCTTGAAATAATCATACAACGCCCTCTCAAGCCTCATTGGAGAGCTGATATTGTTCTTTAAGGCATAAGCCATGCATTCATTAACCATTTGATTGAAAGTCTCAAGCAGGGGCTTGACATCAGCGTTATGTTTGAAAACTACCGCTTTAACGACTTCCATATTTTTTCAACCTCAGATTCTGGTATCCTGTACCTTCCACCAGGGAGTTTGATGGCGTTGATTCTTCCCTCCCTAATCCACTTAGCTACGGTATGTCTTGTAACATTAAGTACCTCGGCAACTTCACTTGTTGTCAACAATTTTTCCCTTTTTTCCACAAATAACTTAATTAACAAACTACCATTTAAACCTATCTGTCTCGAAACAGCTGACTAAGGCTATTTTAATATCTCTTTAAACAATTTAGTAGGTGGTGAAAAATGGTCGAGGTTGTACTGGTTATTGATATGTTGAAGGATTTCGTATACGGCAAATTGAAATGTGAGAGAGCGGGTAGAATAATACCAAATATTAAAAAGTTGTTAAAGGAGGCTAGGATGCATAATATACCCGTGGTGTATGTTGGTGATGCGCATTTGCTGAGTGATCCGGAGATAAAGTTATGGGGCTTTCATGCAATGAAAAATAGTGAGGGGGCTCAAATTATAGATGAATTAGCTCCTGAAGAGACGGATTATATTCTTGAGAAAAGAACTTACAGTGCATTTCATGAGACTGGGTTAGATCTTCTCCTAAGACAGTTAAATGTTGATACGGTCATAATAACTGGTTTGCATACAAATATATGTGATAGACATACTGCGGCTGATGCATTTTTTAGGGGATACAAAATTAAAGTTCCCGAGGATTGTGTAGATTCATTTACTGAGAAAGATCACGTTGAAGGTATTGAATACTTAAGAAAGATATACGGGGCTGAAATCACAACAAGTAATGAGATAATAAAATCATGGAAAAGGTAGTACACAATTGTCATGTCTACAGTAATGTAATCGATTTAATTTGGAAGTAATCTTTACTTAAGAAAATTTTTACATCAATTATTTATTAGAAACCTGACTCTTAACAAAAAATAACATTAAGTTACAGAATTTGTATTTTTGTGTTATTTTCTGCGTAGTATGAATGCGGTTATGATAATTGCCAGGCTAGCTCCTATTAGTATTATTATGGTGTTTCCAATTAGAATGGTTGAGAGTGTGTAGTTTATTGTTTTGAATCCTTGTTTATTAATTATAATCTGATAACTGGTGTAGGGTGTTAATTCTCTGAATTCTGCTGTATATTCTCCGTTGCCGATATAGTTAGCTTTTGTGTTTCCAATAATTACGTTGGCGTTGGTTACTGGGGAGTTGTCGGATGTATATTTGAGTGTAAGTGCGATTTTTATACTTCCGGGTGTAATACTATCAGTTTTTATGTTATAAGTTATCTCGTCAAAAATAATGTAAACGTCGTTAGATAGAAATGCAGTTAAGCCGTAGAGTTTATCAGTGATTTTAATGACTTTGTAGCTGACGTTGCTTATTGAATATTTTATCAAATCCTCATTAAGAAATATTTCTCCATCAAATGGTGCATTATCATATTCATATATACCACTCCATGATATTGGGGCTTTAGAACCAACGTTTACACGGGTGTAATCTGATTTTAGAATAATCTTTATTCTGTCAAAAATTACTGATACTGTATTACTTTCAAAAGTTGTTAAACCATAGATGTCATCGGTTATTGATGTAATTTTATAACCATATTTTCCAACTGTACTTTTTATTGTTGTATCATTCAAAGTATAAGTACCTCTCCCTTCTTTACCATCATAAATGTAAACGCCAGTAACTATAAATTGGGCTCTATCTCCGACGTCAATCCTATCATCAACTACAGAAAGTACTAACCTTATTTTATCGAAGATGATCGATGGTAATTCTTGCATTGCTTTTAACACCGTTATGTTATAAGTTGATTGTGTGGCTGATGAAATATTAAAAGTGAATCTGCCGACTTTATTTGATGAATAATTTATATAGAAATACCTGTTCGTGATATCGTATTTAGCCAATGATCCATTTATATAAACCTGGTCATTTAAACCCAATGGTAAGTCATCATATTCTAATGCGAGTTTAACTCTAATCTGTTGAGTGGATCCCACGTCGCACCTATCATCGGACACATTATACCAGGTAATCTTTATTCTGTCAAAAATTACTGATACTGTATTACTTTCAAAAATTGTTAAACCATATTTGTGATCATTAATACTTCTAATGGTATAATAATATTTACCAACGATTCTCTTTGTCAGGGTATCGTTTAATATATATTCTCCATCAAATGGTGCATTATCATATTCATACATACTTTTAACAATTATCTGAGCTGTTGAACCAACATTTACCCTGTTATCCAATACGGATAAAATAAACACAACTCTATCCCAGATAATGTTAGGGTCAGGTACGTTCTGATAAAAACCTGTAACACTGTTAATATTTACACCAGTGACATGAAATGTAGTTTTACCAATATGAGAAGAGGTGGTATAAAGCATGGCCCATCCTGTACTGTTTATCATGTAACCAGTATTATTAACATACAATATACCACTATTGACGCTAGTTCCGTTCTTCCATGCAACATGAAAGAATATCTTCTGACCAGAACCTACATCAGCTCTAGGCTTGCTGACGAAAGCTTTATCAATGTATACGTATTGTTGTAATATATTAAAAAACGTAGAACCAACGTTATTAGATTTATCCATTTCGACAACATTATTATTAGCATCAACAATTACACTAACATTATACTTACCTGAAACACCTCTCCAAGGACCAAGTCTTATTACGGAAAATAAGGAAGGATTTACAGCAGGCAATCCCTTTTCTTGAACCTTGGTTCCATTGATGATCAGAGAAACAATTGCAAAGTTAGAAGGAGTAATACCCTTGTTCCCTATTCTTACGTCAAAATATAAATCCTCACCTTCCATAGGATTTCCAACCAGTTGAATATTATCTACAAAAAGATCTGCAAATCCACGCTGCACCATAACATATGCGTTCTGAGGATTTAAGTACCAAATCCTTACAGCAACGCTATTTGCGCTATTAATAAATTTCATACCAGAAACAAACGCAGCATCGTTAAGATCATTTTTAGTTGAATTATTAGCATCAACGACCCTAACAATACCTTTACCCGAACCCAAGGACGTATCTACATAACTTATTAATGCACCGCTCATTGGTAACGCACTATCAGTAAGAACCTTGGTTCTGTACTCAATAATATAGTAAGTAGAAGATGCGAGAGGTATTTTTACAGCTAGAACATTTCCAGGATACTCGAGTCTTGAAATTGTAACATTTAATATCTGACCATAACTAACGGAAGTTATATTAGTAGTTGGGATCCACCCTAACCATATCTTTTCAACAGCCATAATACTACTTGGCGGGTTAAGCCAGCTACCTATATCCATCACGCTCCATGGACCTACAAACATCTCTTTATAAGAAGTATCATAAAGATCGGGTAGTCCAAGGTTATGACCAAACTCATGAACATACACACCATATGGGTCATTTTCAGCAACTGTTAATAAACCAAGTCTAACACCACCATCATACGTATAATACTGCTTACCTAAAGTGGCACGTGACCAGATATCATTAGGGTTGCCTGTCATTGCTTCATCATTACCTGCATGAACGATAATTACAAAATCGTAGTTATGATAATTAACATATGGATCGGCATCTTCGAGAGAAGCACGAAAATATTCATCTATATTTATATCTTTAGTTGATCCACTATTTTGACCATAGTACGCGAGAGTATGATTCAATGTAAACCATGATTCGAAGTAAACTCCGTCGACTTCTAACGCTCCGTATGAGACTTCATGATAGTATCGAACTAATGGTAAGATTTTATCACGAATAATATTCTCTATCGTAGTAGTATTAGATACATCAATAAATTTGACGGGAACAATTAAAATATTTACTACTCCAGAAATAGGATTAGGGACATAAGTTGTACGAGGTTTAATACTAATGCCATCGTTAATTTGTTTATTAAATTCTTTACTTGTCAATGAAAAACTGTCATTAAAAGTAGAGTTCTCTTGATTTGAATTAATAATGTTTTGTGCCGAGGATAAGCCTGGTAAACTTAATATTATTAACATAGTGATGAGCAGGCATGTAGTAAATAATTTCACGATATTAATCACCTCGATATATTGTGTTATTGCGTAGTATATATACTCTAAGTTAATATCAAGTGTGAACTAACTTTCTATTTTAGAAACGTTTCTCATTAATTAAAAGAGTTTTGTGTGCTTATTTAGTCTATTAGTTCATCATGTATTGGGTATTATGCATGAGCAGAAAGATGTGTGAGAGGATGGTAAGCTAATCTTATTTATCTTCTAAACAATATGATCAAGTATATAACTAAACCTGCTAAAAGAAGTAAAGTGCATGCGGTGTATATGTCTAATGTTATTTCTGGATTAAATAATGGGTTAATATTTAGTGGATAAAGTGGTTTGATATCACTGTATAGAGGAGAATTAAGTAATACATGAAGAAAGGTACCAGAGACTCCTGCTACAGCATAAGAGGTGAACTTCTGCTCTTGAATAACGAGCTTTGACGTCCTGAAAATATTATTAAGAGAGTTCTTGAAAATATACATGGTGTAAGAAAGAGTTAAAACAATAAGTAATGCTCCGATGAATGTGTGAGCATAACCGTAGAGGGAGTAGTTGATGTTGCATAATAGAACTAAGAAAGGCTCGATATCAACCACAATATCGGCTACTATAAAGGTTAGTGCATGGATATATTTCCTCAAAGGTAAGCCAACGGCTAACGCGGGGCTTAGATGAAAAGGTGTGAAAGGCATAATCTATTCATCTAACATTGCATTATTTAGATATACTTAAATTTTAAAGAATGCTAATTTTGCTAAAACCAGAATGAACAATGTAATGTTAAATATTAGAATGAATGCAAAATATAGGAGATGCAATTGTTCGTTAGATCAATCGATGTTGAAAAAGATGCTGAAAATGTATGATAAAATGAAGGATAAGCTTAATTACCAGTAGTGGTAAATTACTAGTAGTGGTAATATGGTTAGATTTGTCTTTGGTAGACCAATAAAAAATTTGGAGGATTTTTATGATAGAGAGGAGCTTCTAGAATCTATGATCAATTATATAGAGAGAGGTCAATCGTATGCTCTGATAGGTTTCAGGAGGATGGGAAAGACGTCGATACTTAATGTTTTGGAACAAATTTTAAGTAAGAGAGGTTTTCTCACAAGCTTTATAGATTTGGAGGTTAAGATGGAGAGGGGTTATTTGGATCCTGTTTCATTTTTAAGACTCTATAATTTTTCAATACTTGAAGATTATTTCAATCAAGTGGGAATATCTATTAAATTAAAGCACTTAGTGCGTGAGACATCTTCAAAGATAGTTTTGGCGCTTTCTGAAATACTAGGACGGTTAAAGAGTTCAAGTTTTAAGGTTCAATCTCTTATAGGGTCTTTAGAATTGCATCTTGAATTTGAAAAAACACTCCATGAAAATCGTAATAGAATGGAAGTAGAAGATAGACTGCTTGAAAGTATATTAAGGCTACCTGAAGTTTTAGCTCAAGAGCAGGATAAAAGATTTGTTGTATTTATTGATGAATTCCAATTTGTTAGGGATTTGAAAGTGTGGCGGAGGGGTATTTTTCACACAATGCGAAGTATATATCAGCATCAAGAGAAAACAACTTACATAATAAGCGGTTCTGCTGTTGGAATGATTACAGATATATTAAACTTAAAAGAGGCACCATTTTACATGACCTTTATGCCGATACATGTGAAACCTTTCTCCCAGAAAATTGCGAAAAACTATCTTTATGAAGGATTTATTTCAGAGGGATTTACGGTAACAGAAGATACATTAGACATGTTAGTTCAAAACGTTGATGGAATACCAGCTTGGCTCAGCTACATTGGACAGAAATGTATATTCAACGCAAATGAGCAGAAGACTAAAGTAATTGATGAAAGAATAGCTTCAGATGTTGTTAGTAAAATGTATGAAGATCCATTACTAATAGCAGAAATCGAAAAAGATTTAACTAAACTAAGAACAGTAATTAAAACTCCTCGTATTTTAAAAATCTTAGAAATAATGGCAAAGTATGATGTAACAACACCATCTGAGATTGCTCAAGTGCTCTCAAAACAAGAGGGAAAACCTATACCTCAATCAAAAATACTTCAACTTTACCTTGAAAGATTACTGCAGTACGGTTATGTGCAAAAAGAAAGTAGAGGAAAATACACAATAGCAGACTCCATACTTTCTCAGTATCTTAAGAGAAAAACAAACTATTGATTTCATTAATGTCTTTTGCTATTGAGACTTTTTCCAAACTCATTTTCTACATTGACACTCTCCACGACTGAAGTTGGGAGACTCTCAGCTCTATCCGAGGTTTTATTGTACTGAGTTCTGGGCTTTGTCAAGCCCCTGCTATAGCCTGCTTGAGAGCAACTCGCTTAAAATCCACAAAACAAACTTGTCAACAATTCATTCTAGAAACAAAGTTCTAAGCTTTCTTATCGAGCCTTATGTAAATTCTTTTCATTATTTAATGTAGATGTGGATCTTATTTTATTAGGTATGAAACGCTCATCGATAGCTTCCAGAAATAGTAGAGATACGGAAATTTTTAACATAATTGTGTAAAATTAACTTAAACATTAAACGTAAAACTTATATCAAGTAAGTAGTATGGTAATGTGTGAGTATTATGTCATCTGAGAGAGGTGTTTCGAGGAGGGAGTTTATTAAAAATGCTGCGCTTGTAGGTGCCGGGCTTGTTGTGGGTGGTGCTGCTGTAGGAGCTTTGGATCGTGTGTTTCTTCCGTCTACTCAAGTTACTAAAACTGTTACGCAAACTGTTTCTCAACCTCAGAGAATAAAGGCTGCGTGGATTTATGTGGGGCCTATTGGGGATTATGGATGGACATATGCTCATGATGTTGGTAGAAGAAAGGTTGCTCAAGAGATGCCATTTCTTGATACATCGTATGTTGAGAGTGTTGCTGAGGATAGGGTTAGTCCAGTTATTGATGATTTAGTGGCTGCTGGTAATAAGGTTATATTCACTACAAGTTTTGGTTATATGGATGCTACAATAGCTGCTGGTGAGCGTTATCCTAATGTGATTTTTGAGCATTGTTCAGGTTATAAACGTTCTAAGAATGTTGGAACATATTTTGCTGAACTTTATCAGGTTTATTATTTATGTGGATTAATAGCAGGGAAGATGACTAAATCTAATAAGCTAGGATATGTAGCTGCGTACCCAACACCAGAGGTCGTTAGACATATAAATGCTTTTCATCTGGGTGCTAGGGAAGTCAACCCTAATGTGACAACAACAGTTATATGGATCAATGCATGGTATGATCCGACCAAAGCTAGAGCTGCGGCTAAAACGTTGATTGATAATGGGGCTGATGTTTTGGCGTTTACTGAAGATTCACCAACTGTTCTTCAGGTTGCCAAAGAGAATAATGTTTACAGTTTTGGTCATTACAGTGATATGTCTCAGTGGGGTGGCGATGCGCAATTAGCTGCTCAAGTAGCTCACTGGGAAGTTATTTATGAAGAGATTCTTGCTCGTGTGTATGCAGGGATCTGGCGTAGTACGGATATTTGGTGGAAAATGGGAGGTGGATACATTGATAGATTGGGTCAAGGAGCTGCTGATCTTGAAAACATAAATCCTAAAATACCTGATAGTGTGAAAGAATACGTTTTAAAAAGGAGAGCAGAGATACTGGATGATGTATTTGAGCCGTTCACGGGACCCATTTATGATAGGGATGGGAAGTTGAGGATAGAGAACGGCAGACGGGCAACTCATGATGAATTATGGAGTATGAATTATTTCCTTCCTGGTATAATTGGAGAATTACCAACTGTTGTGACTGGTTAATGTGGTTTTTATGGTTACTATTGAGTCTGTGCTTGAAGTAAAGAATGTTACTAAAAGATTCCCAGGCGGTATTATAGCGAGTGATCATGTTAATTTTTCTCTGTTTAAAGGCGAAATACATGCGCTTCTTGGTGAGAATGGCGCAGGGAAAACAACTTTGATGAATATAATTTATGGTGTGCAACATCCCGATGAAGGAGAAATTTATGTGCATGGGAAGAGGGTAATAATAAAATCTCCTAAAGACGCAATACGTTTAGGAATAGGAATGGTTCATCAGCATTTCACTCTAATTCCTAATCATACTGTTCTTGAAAATATTGCTTTAGCAGTTAATGGTTCGAGTTTGTTTATTAAGTCTAATGCGCTACACAAAAAAATTATGCAATTATTTAATGAATATGGCTTAATAGTAGATTTGAATCGTAAAGTATGGCAGCTTTCCATGGGTGAGAGGCAAAAGGTAGAAATTATTAAAACGTTACTTAAAGGGGCAAGTATATTAATATTCGATGAGCCTACTTCAGTATTAACACCTATAGAAACGCAGGGTTTATTTAACTTTATGCGCAGTTTTGTGAAAACTGGTTCCTCAATAATTTTTATTACTCATAAGTTAGATGAAGCACTAGCGGTTAGTCATAGAATAACAGTTATTCGGAAGGGAAAGATTGCTGGAACTGTTTCTAGGGGGGAGGCTAATGAACAAATGCTTACTTCTATGATGTTTGGTATTGATAACTCTATTGCTATTAATAATAAGGAAGTAAGCGCTGTGAACATGCAGTCTAATAGAGTGCCGTTAATGCGTGTAGATGAGTTGACTGTTGAAAATGATAATGGTATTGATTCTGTTAAAAATGTAACTTTCCATTTGTTTAGTGGTGAAATACTAGGAATTGCAGGTGTTGCTGGGAATGGTCAACGTGAACTTGCAGAGGCGATTGCAGGTCTACGAAAACTAAAACATGGAAATGTAGAGATTTTAGGGAGACCGATAAATAGTTATAAGTTGAAAGAGCTTCGGAGTCTTGTAGGTTTTATACCTGAGGATCCTTTTCTTGCTGTGGCACCTAGTTTAAGTATTATAGAGAACATGGTTCTTACTAATTTATATAATAAGGCTTTTAGCATTAATGATAATAAAGTTTTACAGCTTGTTCAACAGGCTATAATGCAATTTAATATTGCAGCTAGAGATGCCAGTATGCGGGTAAAGTTGATGTCTGGTGGTAATATACAGAAAGTTATTGTTGCTCGTGAGATATTGCGTAGACCTAAGATTCTTGTTGCAGCATACCCAACAAGAGGTTTAGACGTGTCTACATCTTTAAAGGTTAGATTGATGTTAAAATGGCTTAAGAATAATGGTTCTGGAATTGTATTAATCTCAGAGGATCTTAATGAGTTATTAGAGTTAAGCGATCATGTTGCAGTCATAAGCAAGGGTGAGATCAAGGAATTTGTCTCTCCGAATGATGTTACTAAAATAGCTACACTTATATCGAATTGATTTAATTTTTGAAAAACTGGTGAGTATTTGTGCTTAAATTTATACCACGTGAAGATGTAACGTTAAAATTTATTATTATGATCTATTCGATGGCTTTTGTATTTGCATTAATTATTTATGGGCTTATATTAATGGTTGCCGGTTTTAGTCCTTTTTTGGCGTATGGTTTTATGTTTTATAATGTTTTTCTTAATCCATACGGTATTTCTAACACTATTATTCGATCATCAGCAATAATGTTATCTGCATTAGGTCTTGCAATAGCATATAAGGCAGGTATTTTTACCATTGGTTCAGAGGGTCAAATATATGTTGGTGCTGTATTGTCTACATGGACTGCGTTTACATTTGCATTCTTGCCTCCACCGATTCTTATCACTTTAATGATGATAATGAGTTTTATCGCTGGAGCGTTTTGGGCATTCATTCCAGGTGTCATGAGAGCTCTTATAAACGCTAATGAAGTAATTTCAACATTAATGATGAATTATATTGCAATTCTTATAGTTAGATATTTAGTTTATGGGCCATGGAAAGATCCTAAAGGGTATGGTTTTCCAATAACTCCTGTGATACCAAGTTCGGCGATGCTTCCTTTAATACCGTATACTAACATACATATAATGCCTGTTATAGGATTATTCATAGGGGTTATTCTAGCTTATATGATGAAATATACGAGGGTAGGTTATGAGATAAAAGTTTTTGGGGATAATCCTGAAGCTGCGCGTTATTCTGGAATTAGTTCGATAAAAGTAATATTAATTGTTATGATAATTAGTGGAGGTTTGGCAGGGTTAGGAGGTATGGGTGAGGTAGCAGGTTTTCAACATAGGTTAATAAGCAATATTTCACCGGGGTATGGATATATGGCTATTATTGTTGTGTGGCTAGCTCGTCTTAACCCATTAGTAACAATAATTTCTTCAATACTTTTTGGGGGAATGCTTGTTGGTGCTGATGCTCTGCAAACACGTTTTAGCTTACCAATTTCATCAATCTATACATTTGAAGCTTTAGTACTGATGTTAGTATTAATAGCTGATCTGCTTAGCAAGTATAAGTTAGTAGTGAGGTAGAAGGATAATGAATATAGAAACAATACAATTCTTTTTTATATCAGTAACGGAGGCAGCAACACCTTTATTATTAGCATCATTAGGTGAAATTTACTCTGAAAGGTCAGGAGTTATGAATTTGGGCATTGAAGGTATGATGCTAATTGGTGCATATGCAGCTTTTGTCACCTCAAATATAACAGGTAATGTGTGGTTAGCGGTTTTAGTGGCAGGATTAGCAGGCGCATTATTAAGTTCTATTCACGCATTTCTTTCCATCACTCTTAAAGTCAATCAAATAGTAAGTGGATTAGCTCTATCATTAATGGGCATTGGGATGAGTGGTTTGTTGGGTCAAGGATTAATCGGCTTGGCCGCACCAAGATTGCCGCATATAGAAATTCCAATTCTTTCCTCAATACCAATCTTAGGTCCAGCTCTTTTTGGACAAGATCCGCTAGTCTTAGTTTCAGTAATATTAGCTCCAGTACTTTGGTTCATATTGTTTAAGACAATGATAGGTCTTAAAATACGTTCAGTTGGAGAGAATCCTGAAGCCGCTGATGTATCAGGTATAAACGTTGATCTAGTAAGATATATCTCTGTAATGTTTGGTGGTTTTCTTTCAGGTATAGCTGGATCATACTTTTCATTAGTTCTAAGTGCAGCATGGATAGAAAATATGACCGCTGGAAGAGGATGGATTGCTTTGGGACTTGTAATATTTTCATTCTGGAATCCTTTATACGCATTAATAGGATCATACATATTCGGAATTCTGGAAGTTTTACAATACAGATTTCAAATAATGTTTAACCTGCCTACAGAGATGTTTTCAGCACTTCCTTATGGAATTACTCTAATAGCGCTGGTCATATTTTCAACTGAGTATGCTAGAAAAATTGGTGCACCGGCAGCATTAGGTAAGCCTTATGTGAGAGGTGAACGATAAATTTATTATTCAGTGACTTCCAGTTCGACTTTTGTAGTTAAGATTTTATTACCTCTATAGAATTTTATATCCACAATTTCACCAACATGCATTGTTCTTAAGGTATCTTGTAAATCCTCTATACTATTTATTGGTTTATTGTTTACTGATATTATTATATCACCTTCTTCAAGTCCGGCTTTATATGCTGGGCTTCTTGGAATTATATTAACTACTAAGGCTCCTTTTTCTACTGGCAATCCATAGTATTCTGCAATTTGAGGTGTAAGTGAAGTTCCAAGGATTCCAAGCCATGGTCTTAATGCACGACCGTACATTAATATATCATCAACTACTTTTTTAACTAAGTTAATGGGTATTGCAAATCCAATGCCTTGTGCAAATGGTATAATGGCAGTATTAACCCCTATGACCTCTCCATTACTGTTTACAAGAGGCCCACCACTATTTCCAGGATTAATTGCTGCATCTGTTTGTATCAGACCCATGTAAAGTCTCTGTGCTTTTACATGCCTATTTAATGCACTAACGACTCCAACCGTTACTGAAGGTCCCCCAGCCAGACCAAGTGGATTACCTATTGCTATAGCAATTTGTCCAATCTTTAATTTATCAGAGTCACCTATTGGTGCTGTTGGTAAATTTTTAGCGTCCACTTTAATTAAAGCAATGTCTGTAGCGGGATCGTATCCTACTACTCTACCTTTCATTGTTCGACCATCAGGTGTTGTAACATTGGCGATTCTGGAACCTTCGATCACATGAAAATTAGTTACTATAAGTCCATCTGTTGATATTATGAAACCAGAACCTATTCCCTGAACCGGAACTATTTCAAATAATTGTTCAACATACTTTACAGTACTAATATTTACAACACTCGGATAGACTCGTTCAACTGCTTTAACTATTAGATCTTCAAAAAATGGAGCAATTCCCAAATCGTTCACCATTTTTATATCGTCTTTACATATATTTATAACTATTCTTTAAACCTATGAGATGCGCGATGGATTTTTATTATCTAAATTTCCATAATTCTAGGATATTTTCGTTGAACAGTATTGACAAATTGAAAAAAGGACGATTTTTGCAGGGCTCAGGTATTTTTTGTTCTCTGAAAATTTTGAATCTATTCTTATAAGTATTTACGAGATAAAGTAGTTTAAATCTATAATATCTTTAAATCTATATTCTATGCCTGAGAATTCTGTCCTTAATTTTGAGACCTCGATTGCTATTTTTTTAGGATTCTCTCCATTAAATACTCTTTCTATGAATTCAGCTATTCTATCCATTTCACCTTCTTTCATTCCACGTCTTGTTACTTCATTGACTCCTAGTCGAATTCCACTATCAACAATTATGTTTGCTTTTTCTAGCTTTAATGCCAGCTTTTTATTGTGTTGGTATGGTCTTGGTGCAAATAATACTTGATGGGATTCTGTATAAACATCTTTAGGACCTTTTACTGGCATTTTTCTTTCAGCTAAACTCTTAGCTAATGCTTTTGCATTTTTTATTACTTGTTTTGCATAAGTGTCTCCAAATTTTTCGATTTCTAGAAGAGCCATTGTTAGTGCTGCTATTCTATTCCAGTGAGCATTGTCTACTATTGAAGGATGAACTATACTATTTAATGGTTCCGGTTCGTTTGCAAGCATTATTCCGCCTTGAGGACCGAAAAATGTTTTATGGGTAGATCCAAACAGAGCTGTAGCACCTTCTCTTAAAGGATCTTGAAATGTATGCCCAGCTATTAGACCTAAAACATGCGAACCATCATATCCAACTACAGCTCCAATTTTGTTTGCCATTGAGCTGATTTCTCTTACAGGTTGATGGGAAAGTATTAAACTGGAACCAAGTATTATAGCTTTTGGCTTTACTTCACGTATGCGCTCAATACTTTTTTCAATATCTATGGTGTAATTATCTTTGTTGAATTGTAAATATTCAACGCGTATTCCTAATAGTTTTGGAAGCGCATTTTTAGAAATGCCTGGATATCCACCATCTTTAGGATCGATGCACATTATTGTTTCTCCACGTTTTACATATGCCATTATGAATGTGAAATCAGCAATATGACCAGAAATCATGCGAAGATCAGCATATTTTGCTTTGAATACGCGTTTAGCTATTTCAACACCTAGTTCTTCTATTTCATCAATATATTTAGTTCCTCTATAGAATGAATCACGTGACGTATACCGACCAACTATTTTAGAGGAGAGGAAGGCTCGTACTTCAGGACTTACAATGTTCTCTGAAGGTATGAGATTGATTGTTTTTTCTTCTCTCCATTCATCATGTTTTTTAATGAGCTCAATTAGTTTTTTAACGTCCTTAATCATCTCCATATTAATCACACTGTCTTAATTTTTACTTTCTAATATTTTATAAGGTTAGCATTATGAGCGAAAAACCTAAGATTGTTTTTTAGGTTTACCTATGATCAATTCAGTTTTTGCGAACGTGAAAATTCCATTTTCCACAACACCTGGTATGCTGTTGATTTTGAGTTCCAAATATTGTGGCTCTGCTATTAAATTAAAATAGGCATCAATTATGTAATTTCCATTATCTGTTATTATAGGGCCATTTTTGCCTGAACCATACCTTAGTGCTGTTTTTGCGTTCATCTTTTTTAGTTCTAATGAAACTGGTGTTATTGCATACGGTAACACTTCAACAGGGACTGGATGAAATTTTCCTATCTTTTCAACAATCTTGCTTTCTTCAACAATAACTATAAAGCGTTTTGAGAAATATGCTAGGATTTTTTCTCTTGTTAATGCTGCTCCACCTCCTTTAAGAAGAATACCGTTTTCCATTGCTTCATCAGCACTATCAAAACATGCATCAGGTTCTGGATATTCATCCAGTGTAGAAATTGGTAAGTTAAGATTTAATGCTTGAAAGTATGTTTGTGATGATCCTGGTATTACTGTAATTTTTAGTTGTTCATTTTTAACTTTTTTAGAAAGTTCTTCAAGAAATAACGCTACTGTTGAGCCGGATCCAACAGCAATAACCCAGCCATTTTTAATGAGTTGTAACGCTTGGCTTACAGCTTCTAAACGTCCGGGAGGGGTCACCATAAAAGTCACTTCTTTCTCATTTGTGCTACTGCGTGACCTATTTCTGGTAATATTATTTCAAGAGCAGTATTCACGGCATCGGGTGAACCAGGTATTATGAATACTATTGAATTATTTATAATACCGGCATCAGCTCGTGAAAGCCATGCAACTGTTCCTCTTATTTTATAAGTTTCATATCTAAAGATCTCTCCAAATCCTTCTAATCGTTTTGAAAATAATGGTTGTAACGCATCAACAGATAAGTCCTTATTACTAAGTCCAGTCCCACCGATGACTAGTATGACATCATTATCATTACTGATACCTTTTACTGTTTTTCTGATTTCACTCATATTGTTAGGAATTATCTTTAGTTCAGCTACGTTATGACCATTCTTTTTAATTTTTTCTGATGCGATTTTACCACTTATATCTTCGCTTTTTCCAGAACTCACCATATCACTAACCACTAATATTGTGAACGTTACCTTTTCTTTTGCATGCTTTCTATGCTCTTCAATAGAACTCAAGACTCTTTCACCTACATAGCATAAGTTTTTAATAGAGAAATACTTTACCACTATTAGCTATGGTAGTTGTAAGACTCTATGGTTGGATAAGAGAGCGCATAGGAGCAAAAACTATTGAACTTAACACTTCTGATGTTCCACTAGAACAAGTTATAATGATGATCGATGAAAAGGGTGATGTTCTTAAAGAGATGAAGGATGGAACACTTTTTGTTGCTGTCAATCATGAAATCACAAATGATATGAAAAAGGTTATAAAAAGTAATGATATTGTTGCAATATTCCCACAGTTCTCGGGTGGTTATAATGGGTATGGCTGGGCTGACTACAAGCATGATTGATGTAAATAAATACTTGAGGGAGATCGCTGAGGGTTCTAAAAACATAGGAGGTGTTGTATGTTTTATCGGAATGATACGTAGTGTTAATGATAATAAAAGAGTTATCAGGCTAAGTTATGACTATTATCCTGAACTCGCTGATTCGCAATTAAAAAGGTTAAGGGAGGAGGCGATTAAAAATTTTGGATTAATAGATGCAATAATACTCCATAGAGTTGGTGATGTGCCTATCGGTGAGGTTGCACTATTAGTTATAACTGCTGGAGAGCATAGGGATGAAGCATTTAAAGCTACTAGATGGCTTGTTGATAAAATTAAAAATGAGGTTGCCATTTGGAAAAAAGAGGTTTATGAAGACGGATCTAAATGGGTTTATGAGACCACAAGTTAATGAGGGATGCTCATGAGTGAACGTATACATATGATTGGTTTCCATAAATTACTCACAGTCAATGAGGCCTTAGAGAAGATCAAGAATTTCATACGTCCAATAGATTTAGAGTCCATAGAGGTACCAATAGAGAACGCAAATGGAATGATAATGGCTACAGATTTTATTGCACCTTTTAATATACCAAGCTTTAATAGAAGCGCTGTTGATGGTTATGCAGTTATAGCTGAGGACACGTACAGTGCATCTCCCACAAACCCAATAGTACTGAATGTTAAAGGTACTATTAGGGCAGGTGACCAACCTTCACAATTTAAACCAATTATGAGCGGTGAGGCTTACGAGATATATACAGGTGGATTTTTACCTAATGGAGCAAATGCTGTGGTTATGGCTGAATTTACTCATAGGGGTGGTGATTATATTAATGTATATAAGCCTGTGGCACCATGGGAAAACGTTTCACGTATCGGTGAAGATTTTGCGAAAGATGATGTAGTTGTTAAAAAAGGCACAAAACTAAGAGCGTGGCATATTGGAGCTATAGCTTCCTTTAATGTAACTACAGTAAAGGTCTTTAGAAAATTAAAAGTATCTCTGATTTCAACTGGTAATGAAGTACGTAAGGTAGGTTCAGAGATTAAACACGGAGAGATTGTAGAGAGTTCTAAACCTATGTTGAAAGTCTTATTAAATGAGGATGGTTATGAACCAATAGATCTGGGGATCGTGCCGGATGATTTCGAAAAGATATCTGAAGCAATAAAAAATGCATTAAAAATATCTGACTCTGTGATACTTACTGGTGGCACGAGCCTCGGTAAAACTGATTTAGTTCCTGATGTGATAAGTTCGATATGCAAGCCTGGTATTATAGTTCACGGTATTGCAATGCGTCCAGCAAAGCCCACTGGGATAGCTCTATGTGGTAATAAACCGATCTTTATGTTATCAGGCTTTCCTGTGGCAGCGATAATCGCCTACATGGTTTTTGTGAGACCAGTACTTAAGATGCTTCTCAATCAGCCCGAAGAACCTATGCCAAAGATTAGGGCTAGATTATTCAGAAGGATTGCTGCACCAGTTGGGTTTAGATCTTTCATGAGAGTAAAAGTTAGGAAAAGTAAAGAAGGATACATTGCAGAACCATTACGTTTAACAGGTTCGGGCATTCTTTCAACATTAACAAAGGCTAATGGTTTACTGGTAATACCTGAGAACATCGAGGGATATGATGAGGGTGATGAAGTTGAAATAATCTTAACCCAACCTATTTATGAGGAGGAATGAAAGATGGCAATAATATTTCATAAGCTTTTAACTGTTGAAGAAGCGATCCAAGCTGTTGAAAATGCTCTTGGCGGGCTTAAACCCCTTGGAGTAGAAATAATACCATTAGAACGCGCACTAGGACGTGTATTAGCAGAAAATGTTTATGCAACAATTGATTTACCTCCTTTTGATCGTTCAGAGGTCGATGGTTATGCTGTAGATTCTCGTAGTACTTTTGAAGCCGATGAAGATAAGCCTGTTGAGTTAAAAATTGTAGGTACTTCAATTGTTGGAAAAATACCAGGTGTTGAGGTAAATCTTAATGAGGCTGTAGAGATAGATACTGGCGCTCCTTTACCTAGAGGTGCTGATGCTGTAGTTATGGTTGAACATACCAAAAAAATTAATGAAAAAAGAGTTCTTATTTATAAATCTGTTCATCCAGGTGAGAACGTTGCACAAACTGGCTCCGATATTAGGATTGGAGAAAGAGCGTTGAGAAAAGGTACACTACTTAACGCAAGAGAAATAGCAGTATTAGCAGGCTTAGGCATACACATGGTCAGGGTGTATGTGAAACCACGTATCGCTATTATCTCTACTGGCGACGAAATTGTGATGCCGGGTTCCAAATTGGGGCCAGCCAAAGTATACGATGTTAATGGTTTCTCGTTAAGCAGCATGGTTGCTGAAATGGGCGCACAACCAAGTTATCTAGGTGTATTACCGGATGATCCTAAGCTAATTGAGGATGTTATTTCAAGAGCATACGAGAACTATGATGTAGTAATTACTTCGGGTGGTACATCAGCTGGTATTAGAGACACTATATATAGGGTTTTCAATAATTTAGGTAAACCAGGTTTAATAGTTCACGGTCTCAAGATTAAGCCTGGAAAACCAACAATAGCTGCTGTTGTTAATAATAAATTATTATTTGGATTGCCTGGATTTCCTCTATCTTCAATGGTAGCATTTCTAGTCTTTGTTCGACCTATACTTGCTAAGATTATTGGACTTTCACCAAAACAGAGCGAAGCAAAAATCCAAGCAGAAATGGCTTTTAAAGTTCAAACCGGTAAAGGTAAGAGAGAGTATCTGCCAGTAAATATAGTCCAAGTTCAGGATCGTTATAAAGCATACCCATTGCTTGCTAGTTCAGGTTCAGCTACTGTTTTAGCATTTGCAGACGGGTTTATAGAGATACCCGAGTCTCATGAATTTCTAGAGGAAAATGAGAGTGTGGAAGTAAAATTAATCTCACGATATTTTAGGCCAGCCGATCTCATAATCATAGGGAGCCACTGTCCAGGTGTAGATTTAATTACTGAGCTGGGCGACTTTGAATACATAAAAGTTATAAACATTGGGTCTGTAGGTGGCTGGCTTGCAGTAAAAAGAGGAGAGGCTGATATTGCAGGCACACATTTATTTGATGAACAGACGAATGAGTACAATATACCATTCATGGATACATATGGATTAAGGGGTAAAGCTGTGTTAATTAGAGGATATGTACGACTGCAAGGATTTATCGTTGAGAAAGGTAATCCGTTAAATATAAAAAGTTTCGAAGATTTATTAAAACCCAATATAAGATTTATAAATAGGAATAAAGGTTCTGGCACACGCGCATTAATAGATATGAAATTAAGAGAATTAGCATTTACAAAAAATATTAGTTTTCAAGAACTAATAAGCATGATACGCGGGTATTATACTGAGGCAAAAACACATTCTGGTGTTGCGGCTGCTATTGCTCAAGGCCGAGCTGATGTAGGTGTTGCAATCAAGAGTGTTGCTGACGCTTATGATTTAGATTTTATACCTATTGGAGAAGAATTTTATGATTTTCTAATACCAATAGATCGCTTAGAAAAAGATTCAGTAAAGAAATTTGTCAACGTATTAAAATCGCAAGAATTTGCTGATGCCCTTCAAAAACGTTTATCCGGATATAAAATACACAAAGATACCGGTCAAATAATATCCAAATAACACAAAGTATTTTATTAAAAACCGATGGTGTGTTTTTGATTTATTATGGTTTAACTTTTTAATGTAACGATACTGATTCCATATTATCTGACAACGGACAACATTCACTCTTTAAGGGTTCTTCAGCAGTTTTCAAACGGTTAGCTTTATGTAATGGGTTCTGAGTTGAGTAGGAATGCATAGTGAATTGTTGCTTTTATTCCTACTTAACCCTTCCCCCTCAATTATTTCATTGAGGGCTCTCTGGGTGAACCCTTCTCCCCGCATCTGAAGGTTCAACACCGCTACAACATCCCTATCCATCGTTAACCCGCATTCTTCGCACTTCATTATCCTGCCCAGATAGGAAGCCATGCTTCCTGAGCAGGCTGGGCAAGTTTTAGATGAGTTGGCTGGGCTAACGTATTTTGTTGGTAGGTTAAGCCATTTCAGCTTGTATTCGAGCATGAGTTGGAATGTTCTTGCGTTCCACTTTGAGAGCTTTCTGTTATTTTTCCTTGAGCCATTAAGAATTCGCCCCTTTATACCTTTCAGGTTTTCAAGTATCGCTCCGCAGTCCTTCTCCTTGAGCTCCCTCGCAACCTGCGTGGTTAACTTATGCATGAAGTCTTTAGCCCTATTCTCCTCACGCTTAGAGTACTTCTCTAATAGTCTCTTTGAGGTTAGAGGCTTAATCTTAGATAACTTTTGTATCCTCTGTCTTTTAACCTCATAAACTCTGTGAATGTGGTAGAGCTCTCTTAAGTCATAGCGCTTGATCTCGCCACCTATGAACGCCGTCACGTTCGTTAAGTTCACATCGAAGGAAGCCCACTTATCAGCTTTGGGCTCAACCCTCTTCTTAACTGTAATTATCAGCTCACTTTCAGTCATAAGTAGTCCACCGACTTTATCAAAGTCTCTCGGAATCCACGAACACTTTCTTAAGTCAACCTCAAGATACCGCTTACTAGGCTCTACGCTTATCCTCAGTATACCATTTCTAAAGCTGAAGAGCGTGCTCTTAATGTAAACGGTTTTTTTAGTTATCTCAGGCTTACCTTCAGCTTTCCCCTTGTTATATAGTGTTATCCAGCCCTTAACCAATCCGATAACGGAGTTCATTGCTGAATCAACGTAATGCTTTGAAAACCTCCAGTCTTTCAGCAGTTCATCTCTAAGCTCTCTCCTATCCTCAGCTTTCAAGTTAAGGTGAGCCTTCTTGGAAATTTTAACGTGTGAGAATATTGCGTCTAAAGCCTTCCGCTTAGCTTTGAAGTATTCTTCGATTAAATCTTTTGGAGCCTCTATTGGGATCCTGTAGCTTTTAACTGCTTCCATAGCCTCTCAACTTCGCTCCTCGGGTAGCGGAGCTTGCCAGTTGGAAGTTTAACTGCTCTAATAATGCCTTTCCTCTGCCACTTCCAGAGCGTTTTAACTGAGATGTTGAATATCTTTGCAACATCCTTTGGTCTAAGCAGTTCTTCTTCCATCAAAGAGTTAATAGAGTTGAACAAATATTTAAACCTATCTATTCCAAAACTGTTGACCACGGCAGGTAATGGTGATTTGTGAGTGATTCTGAATAATTCTCTTAAAAAGTAGAGAAAAAGATAGACTGTGTGTGAACTAGATTTATAAGAAAGTTTTGTTTTACTATATGCTAGGTGAGTATAAATGATGCCATGGAGACTGTGGATCATTATGACTATCACGTTCTTAGTTATCGTAGGTGTTACAGCACTCTTTCTGATGCCAATTCTAGCGTTAATAGGTGGATTGACACCGTTAGCCTTAGCAATACTAGTAGCACTGTGGGTTTTTATTGAATGGCTCATTGGTCCTTATGTAATAGAATGGAGTTATAAGGTTAAACCTGCTGATGAGTCATATAAGTGGCTTTATGATGTAGTCGAGAGAGTTGCACAGAGAAGTAAGTTAAGGAAGATTCCAAAACTTATGATAGCTGATATACCAGTGCCTAATGCATTCGCTTATGGTAGTTGGCTTACGGGTCCAAGAATAGCAGTGACAAAGGGTATTTTAAAAGTGCTAAAACCTGATGAACTTGAAGCTGTGATAGGTCATGAGGTTGGACATTTAAGGCATCATGATGTGCAAGTTATAACTTTGCTTAGTGTTCTTCCAGCTATAGTGTATGCGATTTCACAAGCCTTGTATTATTCAGGATGGTTTTCATCAATTAGTGGTGGCAGAAGGAATAATGGAAATTCTGGTTTTATTTTAGTGTTGATTGGCATCATAGGATTTATAGTGTACTTTATACTAAACTTACTGTTACTTGCTTTTAGTAGACAACGTGAGACGTACGCAGATTATAACGGTGCAACAGTTGTCGATGGTGGTGCAATGAAGTTAGCAGTAGCTTTAGTTAAAATAAGTAACTCTACGTCAGAAATAAGAGAGAGAAATCCAGATGCGATAAGTTCCTCATCAAAGTTTAGAGCACTGCTTATTTCGGATCCTGAAGCTGCGAAACCAATGACGATTAGTGGAGATGAGGTAATAGTTTATGACTTAGCTAGGAGAGAGTTAACATTTTCTGAAAGGCTTGCAGAATTTCTCAGCACACACCCGCATCCAGTAAGACGAGTGAAAACATTATTACAGTGGTCTAAACAATTAAATAGATAATTATTAATAGTTTTTATAATATTCTTAAAATTAATAAAAATTAAATATTTTTTGCGCCTAATTTTAAAGCTTCTACACCGGGTAGTGGTCTTTCCATTAACATTTCTATCAATGCTCCACCACCAGTGCTGACATGACTAAATTTGCTTGCTAATCCCATCATGTTCAATGCAGCGACTGTGTGCCCTCCTCCCACTACGGAGAAAGCATTTGATTCGACTGCTGCTTTGAATATTCTTTTTGTAGCATAAATAAACGCGGGTTCCTCATAGACTCCGGCTGGACCGCTAATTACTACAGTTCTGCTTTTGAAAATTATTTGTTCAAGAGTTTCAGCGGTTAACATGCCAATATCTTTTATAGGGGAGTTGATTGGAAGTAATCCTATAGGAATATCGGCTCGTATTCCATTACCAGTTTCTACAGCTACATCTGTAGGTAGTATTATGGAGTCTTTGTATTTTTCGAGTACTTTTTTCACATCTTCCATGAGAAGTAATCCTCCTTTACGTTCTAAGAATTTCATATTTATTTCTCCTAGATCAACTCCTTTTGCTGCTAAGAAAAGGTTGGCGATTAGACCTGCCATAGCAACAAAATCGGCTTTCTTAGTAGAGAGGACATGGTCAGTTATGGCTGTTGCATCCTCTAATTTTGCACCACCTAAAATAAAAATTCTAGGTGCTTCACTATAGCGAAGTACCCAAGTAAGTGCTCTCATTTCCCATTCGAGTACTCTACCTCCTACAGCTGGCATCACTACTGGATATCCTGTTAATGATACGTTACTTCTGTGGCATGCTGCAAAAGCATCATTAACATATATGTCCGCTAACATTGATAATGTTTGAACTTGTTTAGTTTTAGCTTGCTCTTCGGGGGGTCTTTTGATCATTTCATCGGGGTCGGTCCTTACGTTCTCAAGCATTACTATTCTATATTCGCCTTTTCTTAATTTTTTCATTGCCTCTATTGCCAGTGGACCATAGAGGTCTGGTACATAGTGTACTCGTGTTTTTAACATTTTTGCTAATAATTTTGCATGTAAATCTGTTGTTGTGAATTCAGGATCACCAGGCCTACCTTGGTGTGTGAGTATAGCAACTCTTGCTCCTCTAACTAATAGTTCTTTTAATGTTGTTTCTGCAAGTACCTTCATGCGAGTAAGATCAATCGGCATGCTAGTCTTAGGATTTAGCGGTAAATTCATGTCGGTACGAAGCAACACTACTTTATCTTCAAAATCAATATCGTCCATTGTCTTAAAACCAATATCTATTTTTAACATTGCGCTTTCTATCTCTTCAGGTACCCTACCACCTAATGCTCCAGCCATTTTAATCAACTCTCAATACAACTTTTTCAGAATATTTAATGCCTTATCTGTCTTTTCCACAGATTTTTTACCATCCTTTTCAATCATAGTTAAGGCTCTAATAGCATCTATATTATCTGGTATAACATTACTCTCATTGGGCGTGGCCCATATCAGATAGATCTCGTTCCCATTTACTTTCACGCTCTCTTCCCATACGGGTATTTCATAAAGATCACCTCTAGGTCGTCCTAGATCTCTACCAAGCTCGAAGATAGAATTTAATGCTACAATGCCATCCGCCCCTCTAACTAAAACAACTCTAGGTTCTTCTTCTAATACTCTAATTACTTCATTCCTTGTAATCTGATTTTGCGCTTCAAGAAATCCCACATGCAAATGAAATAGATTATGACTACCCTTTGCAGCTATAGTAACAATGTCTAAATCATGTACTACAGTCTGTACATCAGGGCCATGGTGTGATGGTATTTTTAATTCAGGAACCACAGTATTCATCACACCTTTTAAATGAGATTCCCATGGATCAGCTGCACGCCTATATATTGCCACCCTAGCCTTTTTTAAACCAATTTTTTCATGTATTCCTCCGACTACTCTGCTAATTGCAGTCGTATTACAACTCACAACCCTAGTAAATTGTTTTCCAACACTTTCAGCATAATTACGCGTAGCAACAAAACTAACCCCAGTAAGTTCATGATCTTCTCCTCCTTCAAACACCGCCTTTACATTATGTTTCTCATAGAGAGGTTTATTCCTCTCACCAACACCATCTGGCGTCGCATCTACAATTACATCAACGGAATTAAGCAAGTCTTCCATGTTACCTGCTGGCGTAATCTTTTTTTCTGAAAAACTCTTTGAATCTACATCATTAGATGTGTAAATATTAATCCCACGCTCAATAGCCAACATTGTCCTCCAATCTGCTCTTCTCACAACGATACCTACGAGTTTCATATCATTTTGACGAAGAACAGCATCAGCAACGCGCTTTCCTATAGTTCCATAACCTACAACACCCACTCTTACAACCAAAATTCTCACCAATTTTTTCACAAGATTTAAAGTATTTATCCTTTTTTGCTTCTATTTATTTTGAGCATATTTTAAATTTATTATAATCTGATTGTCATGCGGTTTTAATATATTTATATTATCATTACGACAATTCACAGGACTACTTACTTTAAACACCTTGCCTTGAAGTGTTGATGCGTTCAATCGTAAAACATAAATACTTGAATGTTAGGTTATAGTATTATTTAAGTTATTTTGAATAAGATGTCAATAAATGAGCGGAATAATGCAGTTTAAATGATTCGTTGGCAGAGTATAGATTTGAATAGCTTAATATATGAGTTAATAAAAAATTTAGATGTATGAAGAAGCAATGTTTATCGATTATTTTCATGTTTATTTTGGTCATTAATACTTATATAGTAATGTTAATGAACGTTAGTGATGTTGTTTGGGCTCAGCAATATTATGGGTCTATAGAATATTATAATTATATTGATGGTGCGAATTTAACTACTTCTATGGTATATATAAACATAACAATTTATAAGAGTGCCCCTAATTCATTGTGGTTAATAGTGCCCAAGAATTGGAATGGGAATATCATATCGTCTAATAATTTACCATTAAATGTTGAAAGGCACGTTTTATATTTAAACAATGAGGAGAATCCATTTTATGTTAATTTGACGATTAATTATCATGGTCCCGTTTCCCTTTCTATAACTTATAAGCATCCTTATACGCTATTGATCGTTGAGCCTAACGCTGCCTATTTTTCACCTTTACTTGGGCATTCATTGTGGTTGAGGAGAACTTATGTTTTGGATATAAGAAACGTAAGTTTTAGGGAGATAAGAAGTGTTTCTCCATCTCCGGCTAAAATAATAATCGATGAGAATGGTTTAAGAGCTATATTTGAGGGTAGTAGTTTTAATCGTGTTAGTTTATTCTTGACCGTGAATAATTATGAAAGTTTTGTCAATATTTCAAAGGGTGATTTAGTAATTAGAACACCTGAGCGTTATTATTCCTTAGCGCGTGATTTATTGGATCAAGTTTATACTCGTTATAATAATATGACAAAGCTTTTTGGTTTTTCTCTCGAGGAAACTGTGATTACATTTTATGTTCCTGAATCGCAGAGTGATTTTAGTGTTGGTGGTTATGTTCCTTACTCTGGGGGTAATGTTGGTGATATTCATGTGAATTTAATTTATTATCGTGGTGTTGATGGTGAGATTTCACTCATAATACTTCATGAATTGGTACATAGATTTCTTTTTAAATTGAATATTAACCCGTATGAACTGCTCTGGGTTCATGAAGGGCTTGCTGAGTTCATTAGCACATCGCTAATAAAGGATTTACCTGCTAGTATTAATAGAATTAGGTTGCTTAATAATTTAGCCAGGAATTTAAGTGGTTATGGATTTATAGAGAATTGGAAACCAAGCGAACAGGTGAGCGATATTCTTGTGTATTATGCTGCTTCCTATGCTATTTTTGAAAAGTTGAGTGAACTGTATGGTGGTTTAGATGGTTATTCTAAATTCTTTAGAGTGTTGTCAGGAAGAAGAGTTTCATCGACTCAAGATATTATTGAAGCTTTAAATGATGCATGGAATACTGATGTGACACCTTTGTTTATAAAATGGGGATTTACTCCCCTACAGCGTAATGATGTGTTAAGCTTAAGAACATTCATAGAAAACGTTGCTCACAATGCTGAATCTTTACCATGGTGGATGCAATCTATTAGATGGATTACTGAGATATTCATTAATATGGCTAGGGATAATTTAGAGAAAGGTAGATTGCTTTTGGCTGGATTTTATGCAAGTGTGGCATTAATAATTTATATGTATGTTGTTTTGTTACCTTACATAGTTTTAGTGTCTATTATTTTATTGATATTGCTATATTTTAAAAAATTAGTATCTAGATGATTTTTCGGTAGATATTATTTCGGCAATTATTCGGGCAGCTTTTTCGGCTTGTTCAAATGGACGAGATTGTCTAAATCGTAAGTTTATTATTTTTACTATGCATTCTGCAGCATTAGCTGCTGCAACTGCAAAGTATTTATTCATTTCTTGTTGTAATTCTATGTCTTCAGGCGTTTCTATATCACGGCCTGCTCTTTTTTGCGATGATGACGTAATATCTTTCATACGTCTTTCAATAACATCATGAGGATCGAATTCTAAAAGCACTATCATGTCAGGTCTCATCAATCTTACTACATCAAATGGTAAACCCGGGTAATACCCGCCTTTCATTTTTATGGTAACATGCGTATCGATTATTACATCCCCTTTGATTTCGCCAATTTTTTTAGCTGCATCTAATTGAAGTTCTCTATACTCATTCACGCTTAAAATTTTTCGCATCATATCGCGATCCATTATCCCACGTCTCTCTTTAGCAATTTCAAGCATCACATCACCATAATTAACTATTTTTACATCGGGAACTAAACTCTTAACAATGTTCATTATTGTTGTTTTTCCACCGCCTGGGACTGCTACAAGAACAATCTTCATAAGTACCACATTTTTATGTTTCTTTTCTTTAATAAAAATTTATTTATACTATTGGACGTCCAAAAAACTTAGAACTTTAGTCCTGGAATGAATGGACGAGATTTTAAATGAGATGTCTTAAAACCTATTAATGGTTCTGGACTAAGTATGGATTCCATATCTATACTTAATCTCTCTCTTCTGCGTTAAACCCTTCGTAAAGGGACGCTCTCTTACGTAATTTTACAGAGACGTAGCAGAAAGCCCATGATTTTAATCATGGGATGAATGCGTTTAAATACTTGTCAGTTAATTTTTCTATGGGCGAGTCGCTCATGAAGGCTAAGAAAACCATTAAGGCAAAGGTTCTTGAACTTCGCAAAGGCAAGGAAGAGCTTCTTAGAAGGGAATACGAGAATTGGCAACGCTATTTGCATGGAGACAAGTCTGTTCCACTTTATTCCGCTACAAAGCAACAGGCTGACAGACTTCTAAAGAGGCTTGGAAATGTTAAGCCTAACAAGGAATACCCGCTAATCCTTAGAAGGGACATGTACAGAGCGGACACCAAGCTGACGCCTTATTGGCTCAAGATTCCAATTTATGGGGTTAGAGGCGGAATAAACGTCCCTATAAAGACCCATGAACCAATAACTGATGACATGATTTGCAGAGAGGCAAAAATCGTAAAGAAAGGTAATGAGTGGTTCGTCCACATAACTGTTGAAAAAGAAGTCGAGGAGAGAAATCCTAAGTCGACTTTAGCTATAGATATGGGGATACGCTGGATAGCCACAACAGTCAACTCAACCAATCCGAGACCGAAGTTCTATGGGAGGGAGCTTAGAAGGGTTAAGGGGCACTACTTCTACCTTAGAAGGTCTTTAGCTTTAAAGAGGGCCTACAGAACCATAAAGAAGATTGGGCGTAAAGAGAGAAGAGTTGTTAGCGACATCCTGCATAAGATTAGCAGAGCCATAGTCAACGAAGCTTTGGCGAACGACTCCATGATAATTCTTGGAAAACTCAAGGGCATAAGACGAAACGGCAGAGGTAGGACTTTCAAAAGAAAGCTCAACAACGGATTCCCATACCATAGGCTAAGCCAATTCATAGAGTATAAGGCGAGATGGCGCGGAATCAAAGTTGTTAAGATAAGCGAGAGAAACACTTCAAAGCTGTGCCATAAATGCGGGCATAGGGGGCTTCGAGTCGGAGGCCTCTTCAAATGCCAAAACTGCGGAATCCAATGCAACGCAGACTATAATGGAGCAACGAACATCCTTAAGCGGGCTATGGGCTACATGCTCATGGCAGGGGCTGCCTTGACACAGCCCGAACTCGGTACGATGAAGGCTTGAGCCTGAGGAACCGAGAATCTCCCGGCTTCAGCCGCGGAGAATGTCAATTTTCAAAGTCTTGTTTTAAGTAAACTTTATTAAGTGCTTTCAAATGTTTTTATATGGGTGGTTATTTATGTCATTCAGAAGGAAGAAGAGAGAGTTTGATATTACTGATCCTTGGGATTTAATGGAGTATTTTGATAGAGTTTTTGAGGAGATGCAGAGAGAGTTTTTCAAAGATTTAGAGCGCATGAGAACTAGACCTTTTGGTGAGCAGCGTTTTGGTCCAATAATATATGGTTATTCTATAACAATTGGTCCTGATGGAAAGCCTACGATTAGAGAATTTGGGACTGTGCCAAAGAAGATTGGTGAAAAACCCATCATCGAAAGAGAACCTTTAGTTGATATTAATGAAACAAACGATGAAATAATAGTTACGGCAGAAACGCCTGGTGTAAAGAAAGAGGAAATCAAGGTCCATGCTACTGAAAAGGAGTTAGAGATTAAAGCTGGTGATAAATTCTACAAAAAGGTAGAGCTTCCATCCGAAGTTAATCCCGATGAAACAAAAGCAACATACAATAATGGTGTCCTAGAAGTTAGAATGAAAAAGCAGAAAAAAGAATTAAAGGGCAGGGAGGTTCAAGTACTCTAAAAGTGTTATCCTTTTTTACCAGCCCATCGTGTTGTGACTGAGTATTCCCTACCTAATAGTTCGCGGCCTACAATAGTTTTCATTATATTCATGGTTCCTTCAGCGCCTATAAGATAGGATAACACACCAGTCAGTCCTATTCCGAGTTCTGACTCTTTAGTATATGCATAAGCTCCGTGCCATAACATCACGTGCGTAAAGATATCATAAGCAACTTGTGGCGCAGTCATTTTAGCCATAGCTACGTGTTTATTAATGTCAGAAACCGAAACACTCTTATCACCTTTATAGAATCTATCAAGGAGCCATGCAGCCTTATAAGTAAAAAGTTTAGCTGCTTCCAGCTTAGCATAATCATCAACTAACTCAAATTGTATTGCCTCAAATTTTGCAATGGGTTGTTCAAAGAGAATTCTCTGTTTAATATAATCCATTCCAATATCAAGAGCTCTCCTTGCGGCACCAATACATGCTGCAGCAACTAATGTTCTAGCAACGTTAAAACCTTCCATTATAATATAAAAACCTCTACCTTCATCACCAACCCTATATTTATCATCTATTTCAACGTCTTTAAGAACAAAACCACCTGTAGAAATTCCTCTTCTGCCAATATCTTCAAAAAACGTTGGAGTTACACCATTAGTTATACCACCATCAGTTTTCTTTAAGAGAAATGAAAAAGATGTGAATGCCTTATAACCAAGTTCATTACCACCAGTTCTAGTCAACAACAACATGCCTCCTCCTTTAGGTAATTCTAAACTTTCTCTTACTCCACTGATATAGACCTTTTCTCCATTTACTATCCATCTATTACCTTTCTTTGTCGCACTAGTTTTTATTCCAGCTACATCAGAGCCGCCTGAAGGTTCGGTAACCGCTATACCAAAAAATGTCTCACCACGTGGAATATTGGGAAGTATTTCTTCTTTAACTTCCTCAGAAGCATATCGCTCAAGTATCATAGGCCACCCAGCATTAAGAAGATAATAGACTGCTGTTGCCACACTTATATCTGCATAAGCAATTTCTTCAGCTGCTATAGCAGCCATTGTTATTGATGCCCCGGCTCCACCGTAGCTGGAAGATATTGTTAGTCCGAGCAAACCTTGACCAGCCAAAGCGTTAATAATCTCTTTGGGTATTCGTCCCTTTTCTTCAATTTCTTTTACTCGAGGTGCAATATATTTTGATGCTAACTCTTTAACCATTTCTCTAAAAACATTCTCATCTTCACTAAAACTGAAGTCCATAATTATCATTTACAAAATAAGATTCAGTATAAATAAACCTGACCCCTAAAGGAACAATAACTTCCTCTAGCTGTAGAGGGTTAGAGTTCTAAGATCTTCTGGATGCCGCTGAACTACCCAAGAATTAGAATCCTTAACGAGCATCAAACCTTTCGGCAATTCATCCCAGAACTAAAGTTCTGAACTCTCTTGTCGGAGTTCTGGTAAAAGTATATTTTTAAGTTGTGTGATTTAGTATTGAGGTCGTATGGAAGAGAGTAAGGGCATCTCTACATGGAAATTGTTGTTAAGTGTGGTGTTAGTTTTGTTGCCTGGATTTCTATCATTTGGGTTTAGGATATTGTATTCTCATGTAAATGCATTTCGTAATCTCATCGACAAAACAGGTTTATCACCTACGAATTGGGCATTCATAATAGGCATCGTAGGGTTTGTATTTGGTGTGTATTACTTAAATATGGCGTTACATAAAAATGAGATAATTCTTAGTGCGCCTTTCAGGAATTTATTAAAGATTTTTTCTAAATCAACTAGTGATAGAGGTGAATGAATTTTTTTATTAAAGATTTTTTAATCTCATTTATTATTGCTCTGATGAGTGTTCTGAATTCTTTTGATATTATATAAAGTGTTATAAAATATGTTAGTGCTCCTGTTCCTATTACCAAGAAAAGTTCTGGTGCAGTCTCATATACTGAGGTAAACTTTATTACTCGTTGCATGTAATATATGGTTATACCCATTAGTAACGATGCTATGAAATATTTAATGGATAATTTATAGTTTAATGTATTTTTGATTCTTCTACTCAACATAGCCCATAAAATGTATAAACTGATTGCTTGAGCTATGATATTAATTAATGATAAGATAATCATGTAATTAATCAAATCTTTTATTAAGAAGAAAAAGAGTGATGCAAGTGTTACTCCGGTTATGTAGAGCACATTCGATAATATGTTTATTGTTGGTATTTTTATTAGTAGGCTTTTTCTTAATTCTTTAAAGGAGTGATTATTAAGGTCTGCTGTTTCCATTCCAAGTAATGCTGATTGCGCCACGTAGCCTATTAAATATATTATCTGAGATATAATGAGAATTTGTGCAATTTCTGTGACCTTCATGTAATCGGGTCTCAATATATAGAGTATTGGCCTAGCAAGTATGAATATTCCTAACGATGATGGTATTATTATCATAAAAAGTAAGTTCAAAACATTTCTAATGTGTATTTCGTGTGTTTCTTGTTCGCTTCCTAAAATTTTGGGATACAATACACCTACTATGGGTGATGCATAGCTTATTAATGATGCTACTGCTGCAGCATTTTTATAATATGCTATGAATTCTGTGGAACCTGTGATGGTAGCTATGATTATTCCATCTAACATTCCTAAGAATCCGCTTATAGAACTATAAAGCGGAATCCACGAATTTTTTATTATCTTCAATGCTACAGACTTATTAAAGGAACTTTTCATTATGTACCTCTTTGTGTAGAGAAATAGTCCAGAATTTTGCACAATAAGTGCTATAAACACTATAGAAAGTGCATTTATTATACTTAATCCGACAAAAAATACTACCATGATGGCTATAATTACTTTACTGATCTCCGAAAACAAAAAAGCTAATGACCCCTTTTCTGGATCGACGCTGAATATGAGACTATTTAGATTATCTCTTAGATAATAGGATATGAGGAGAAAAATTCCGAAGAGGAAATATACAAAGGGAGTATTAGTTTTTATGCTTATAAGAAAGCTGGAGATTAAATAAATTGGTGTTATCATTAATAATAGAACAAATGTTAATATAAAACCTGTTTTCGCTACGTCTATTTTTCTAGCAAAAAATCTTACTATCCAATATGTTATTATAGGAGAAGGAAATGAAAAGAACATGGCTGTAGAAATTACTAATTGCCACGTACCTAAATCCTCTGGTGTCAAACGTCTACTAACTATGATTACAAAAAGAAACCCAGTAAAAGCGCTGATTAACTGGACTGTAAAACCTATTAGGCCTGCGCGTTGTAATCTTATGTTACTCATTATCTGGTCACTCTGAGTTCCTGATTCACTTTGAATTAAGAAACAGGTATATTTATTTCCTAATATTCTTCTGACAGTATGCTGTATATTGTTACTCGTTTTTAATCATTAAACTTATATTAACGATATTTATAAATAAAGCGAGATGACTGGTGTAATTTCAAAAACTTTAAAAATGATTAGTAAGGAACGTGAAAATATTCACGGTCTTGCGGCTAAGCTTATAAAATCTGGTGATGATCCCCGTGGCAGTACATTAAAAGTTATTCAGGTTATAGAGAAGTGGTTAAAGGAACGTGGTCTTGATTATGATGTGAATTTTTCTAAGGATAAGTTTAATAATATTATTATATCGTATGGTGAGAAGCCTGAGAACGGGCTTATTTTTCTCGGGCATCTCGATGTGTTTTCAGTAGGTGATCAGTCTCAATGGAAATATGGACCATTCTCTGCAACAAGATCTGATGATAAGCTTTATGGACGGGGTGCTGCTGACATGAAAGGTGCTGTTTCTGCATTTCTCTATGCTTTGTATGCTTTAATAGAGAATGGATTTAAGCCAAAAAGCGGTATTACCATAGCGTTAACATCGGATAAAGAAGCTGGTGGTACTAATGGTACTGGTTATTTGGTTTCAAATGGGTTATTGAAGGGCAAGTATGCTATAGTTGGTGAACCGACTGGTTCTCAGAAAACTGGTTTCTCAATAGTAGTGGGTGAGAAAGGCTTTATTTGGCTACATTTAGCAGTTAAAGGAAAAGCTGTTCATGGAAGCTTACCTATAGCTGGTCTTAACGCAATAGAAGAGGTTATAACGATCATTTATGATTTGAGAGAACAATTAGGTGAGATTCATGAAGTGAATAGGAGTGTTAATGAGTTATTAAAATCGTCCACTTCATTTCTTGAAAATTACGCTAATGCTTTAGGTATATCACGCGAAGCTCTTATAGAATCAATACTTAATACAACTCTTAACATAGGTTTTATAAAAGGAGGTAGTTCCATAAACATAGTTCCGGATGAATGCATGGTTGGTTTAGATATAAGAATACCAATAGGATTGTCTGTTGATGTTATTTTGAATGTTCTGAAAAAATACAATGCAAAATATCATATAGTTGGGATTGCAGAACCTAGTATGACCAATTCCGATTCACCGATAGTAAAAATAGCATCAGAAGCGTTTAATAAGGTATATAATTATGAACCTAGTCCTTTGGTTACTCATACTTCAAGTGATGCTCACTATTTAAGAAAAGCAGGCATACCTACTATTTTGCTCGGTCCTGGATCTGAAACTGTTCATACTGTTAATGAGTATGTTTATATAGATGACGTAATAAATATGACTAAAGTTTATGCTATACTGATGGAATCAGTAGATAGTATATGAAATGAGGATCTACCTTTTTAAACCCAAATATTATCCATTAATAACCTCTCACACTGCAAAGCATCTGTTAGAATCTAAAAATCGTAAAACTAGAGTGTCGCTAGATATAGGCTTAACGACCACAGAAGTCATCGTAGGTGATGCTCATGTACAATTTCCCAATTCCCAGATTTTAAGCAAGGATGAACTAAAAAGAATAGTAAATAAGACTACTGAAATATACATGATAGCTAATAATAAACTAGTGAAAATTGCATGGTTTGATGATAATATGTATCTAAAGTTAAGGAATGTTTCACCTAATACAGCTCCTACTTTAGAAATAAATGGTATACATATGCATAGGATAAAAGATACAACACCGTGGAGAGATAGTACATCAAAAGTGATGTCAATACTGCCATTAAAAAATAAAACGGTGCTTGATGTGTGCACAGGATTAGGATATACAGCAATACATGCACTTAACTTTGGAGCATCGAAAGTTATAACAATAGAAAAAAATCCTTCAGTACTTAAAATTGCCGAATACAATCCATGGTCATGGAAACTGACCGACAAAAAAATTACCATAATACTAGATGATGCGAAAAACGCTATCAGTTACCTAAAAGATGGATATTTTGATAGAATAATTCATGATCCGCCACGCATGAAGTTAGCGGGAGAACTTTACAGCAAAGAACTATATAAAGAATTTTATAGAGTTCTAAAACCAAGAGGTGTCATTTTTCATTATATAGGAGCTCCTGGTGAAAAGCGAGGAGTCAACTTAATTAAAGGCATATCAGAACGTTTAAAATCAATCGGATTTTCAATCAAAAAATTGTATGAAATACA
Source organism: Thermoprotei archaeon (assembly GCA_038881895.1). Taxonomy (NCBI): domain Archaea; kingdom Thermoproteati; phylum Thermoproteota; class Thermoprotei; species Thermoprotei archaeon. Next base: position 81,179 of record JAVZOV010000004.1, on the reverse strand, counting down.
AGGAGTGTTAGGAATAAAAAAATAAATTTTTTTATTTAAACATTATTCCTTTTACGCAATACTAGAAATATCACAATTAATAGTGCTATTGTTATTACTAATGCCATAGTAAAATAATTCTGTTGAGGCATTAATGTTACCGCACTAGAGGTGCTGACAGTAGAAGATGTACTTGAGGTTGATATTGGTGTTATTGTTGTCTGTCCTCCTGTTGACACACTTACCTGATACACTGGTTGTTCCTGTGTTATGTCTGGGGCCGTGATACCTATTGATGGATCATGCTCTAAAGTGCCATTATTAAAGTATGGATACACTAAGAACGTTGTTACGTGTTTTCCATGTAATATGAAATATCCTTTTACTGGTACTGTTTCTTTAGTACCATTCAGGTAAGTTACAGTCGCATTAGGAACAAATCTAAAGAAACCACCGATTAATCCTTCACTACTTTTAATAACTAATCCTGGCATTTCAACACGGTTAATTTCATGTTCATTAATTTCTGTATCGTCCTCCATATTCACACCAAGCTTTAAACCATGAACACCATGAGTTTCAACTTCTCCATTCTCGATCTCTAATTCATCTTCCCCACCGGCCTTTAATAACACCCTGAAGGCTTCATAAGGGTCTTTTGTCATGTTTGGTGCTGTGAAATGTGCTATAAGCACTAACCTTGGAGAAAGGTTGCTCAGAATACTTATTATAAAAGGTTCTATTGTCTTATTCTCATGTCCTCCTTTCAATGCATCGTAGAAATTCCAGTTCCAATGCTTTATTATTATATCGCTTTTCATCTCTGCTCTTGTCATGTTCATAGTTGTGTTATTAATTTTCACTTGAACTGGAACAAAATAGAGCGTGTTTCTTATGAGGATGTTTCCCTCTGCAAACTTAAAACGTTCGTTATGAACTTTTGTTAGATTGAAGGTGAACTGCACACCTATTACGTTTCCTTTATTATCTGTAATGTTTCGGGGTCCTATGAGAGACCATCCTGTACTATCAAATGGAAGGTAGAACGGATGCTTAATAGCGCGCATGATCATTTCAAAGGCTCTTATTGTTCTACTAAGATATTCAGTAAACATCTTTAATAGATCATTAAAGACTTGCACGATGCCTGTTTTTATCTTCATTGCGTTTTGTACCTGCGGATTATTCTTTAGATCCTGTAATTGCTGTTCGATACTATTGAGTTTTTCTATTATTTGAGTCTTTGTTTCATCGAAAGTTAGATTATTGATGTCATTTTTAAGTTCCTTGATGATTGAGATGGCTTTGTCCACTTCATCGAGGTTTACTTTTCCGTCTTCCACTAATTTAAGGTTCAGCACTTCTTTTAATTTGTCAATTATATCTTTGAACTGATCCTTTAATGATTTGCCCTCTTTTGTAGAATTTCTTAATAGGTTATCTAATTGTTTTTGGTAGTCTTCGTTATCGTTGAAGATGAGTGTGTGCTTGAATTTCGATACAGGTAGCCAAACTTCTGCTAGTCCATTATATTTGAATACATAGGCCGTTGAATTGTCTTTATTGTACCACCATATAAACATAGGCTTTGTGCCATTCCCCACTATGAGAATAGTTATTATGCCATTCGTGAATATTTTCCAGCCATATTTTTCAAAGTAGTATTTTTGTTGAGTAACGGTTGGTTGTGTTGTTGTAGTGGTTGCAGCGAATGTTATTGGCGCTAATATTATTATTAACATTATTAATGCCGATATTTTATACATAAGGTTTTTCATTTTTCTGCACCACTATTATTTAGATTTTCATGTTTAAATTCACATTGTTACAGGATTCTAGAACTATTGTTTTAGGAAAATAGAACCTAGAACTTCTAATTTTATAGAACATTAATTGTTTATGAGTAATGGATCATGAATAATAGTTATTTAGGTGTTTTATAGTATTAATAGTGGTACATGTTTGATATAATTAAAGAGCTTAGGCTCAACAAAAGTGTGATATATTCGTGGATTGAGGAGCCAAAAGGCCCTGAACTAGGGCCTTCTATAGATGATATTGATATAGATGAATCGTTAAAGGTTGCGTTAAGAGTTAAAGGTATTAAACATCTTTATGAGTTTCAATTGCGAAGTATGCAGTTAATTGATAGGGGTCATGATGTAGTGATAGTGAGTGGTACTGGTATGGGTAAGACAGAGGCTTTTCTTATACCTATCCTAAACAGAGTGATAAGAGAGAGTGAGCCAGGTGTGAACGCTCTTATACTTTATCCTACCAAGGCGTTAACTGCTGACCAGTTACATAGAGTTCAGTTTTATACATCAAGATCGTTAGGTCTTAATGTTGGGATCTATGATGGCGATACTACAGAATCTGAGAGAAAAAAGTTATTTGCTAAGCCTCCGAAAGTATTACTTTCTAATCCTGACATGATACATTTTTCCTTATCGATACCTAGGTTTAGGGAGATTATTTCTAATTTGAAGTTTGTTGTCTTTGATGAGATGCACGTCTATAATGGAGTGTTTGGTGCTCATGTAGCGTATTTGATTCGTCGACTAGCTCGTTTGTTTAATGAGATACAGTTTATAGGTTCTACAGCAACTATAGGTAATGCGCAGTCATTTGCATCAATGTTATTTGATCGCTCTATTTCTGTTGTGGAGAGTTATGGAAGGAAAGGGAGGCTTATGCATGTGATGGTAAAGTCTGATGAGGTTTCTAAGCATATTGAGGTTTTGCGTATTGTAAAAAATCTTGTTAACCTTGGTTTAAAGACGTTGGTTTTTGGTGATAGTCATAGAACTGTTGAATACCTTGCTTTTTTGTCAAGAAAGTACGGTATTAACGTTGGTGTGCATAGGGCAGGACTATCAAGGATTGAGAGGAGTAAAGTTGAGCGTATGTTAAGGACTGGTGAGTTAATGGCTGTCATATCTACTCCTACATTGGAGCTTGGTATAGATATTGGTGATCTCGATGCTGTAGTCTTAGATGGCATACCGCCAACTTACACCAGATATATACATAGAGCTGGAAGATGTGGAAGGCATGATGAGGGATATGTAATAATGGTTCTTGGTGAGGATCCTATTAGTTCCTATTATGCTCGTAAACCTCACGAGTATTATTATCAAGCTCCTGATGAATTACCATTGGATCTCACCAATGAGGATGTCCAGAGACATCAAATTCTCTCTGCCTCTATTGATAAGTCATTGAGAGAAGATGATAGACTATTTAATAAAGAAATAGTTGATAGTCTAGTCAGTGATGGTCTGTTAATAAAACGAGGCAAGAATTATTATCCAACACCTGATGGTAAGAGGATATTTTATAAAACTAGTATTAGGGGTGCAGGTGATAGGGTAATTATAATTAATGAAAATAATCAAGAAATTGGAGATAGAGAATTACCGATGGCATTGGGGGAGCTTCATCCAGAGGCTGTATATTTTCATGGTGGCCGTATTTACAAGGTTATTGAACTTAATATATCTAGTAAACCATACAGGGCATTAGTCACACAGCTTCCATACGATTTTAGTTTTTATACTCTTCCTTTAAAATCAAGTTTTCCAGTTAATTTCAAACCTCTAGATGAAAGCACATTTTTGGATGGAAAGATACTTTATGGAAAAATGGAGATAGAGAATAATGTTCATGGATATGTAATAAAACGCATGGTAACCAATGAAATTATAAATGAAAAAATTCTTGAACATCCAGTTAACTACAGGTTTAAAACAAAGGGTCTAATATTAAGGTTGCAAGGCTATAATGACTGGAGTGATCTAATGAATGGTGAAGCGTTTCATGCAATAGAACATACTCTTATATCTTCTGCCCAAATGATTATCGGAGCTGGATCAGGAGAGCTAGGTGGAATAAGTAATCCTGATGGATTAATAGTGATTTATGATGGTGTACAAGGCGGATCAGGGCTTTCAAAATTATTAATGAAAAGATTTGATTTGGTCTTTCAACGTACGTTTCAAATAATCTCAACGTGTGATTGTGAAGATGGTTGTCCACGTTGTGTATACTCTCCTTATTGTGGAAATAATAATCATATTTTATCTAGGAAAAATGCGCTAAAGGTGCTTGAAGGAGTGGCTTCCAAGAAACTAAAAGTACTAGAACCATTACCATCAACATTTGAGAGGATGCTGGTTTGAGCTATTTCTAGCTTTATTTCGAATATTTCATGTATTCCTCTAAAATAGATATAAATTTTAATATTAGATGAAGAGTATATTATTGAATATGAATGGTGAGTGTGAAGTTAGTTTCTTATACCAACAATGGTGAAAAGTTGGTTGCAGTCGCATCAAAACAGAGTTTATCAAGAAAACCTTTTGATTATCAGTGGCAAAAAATGAGTGATGAAGAAGTTGAAACATGGATCAAAGAAACATTAATCAGAGGCCATCTGTCACCATGGGAACACTCAATCTATACATTTGATATAGAAAACGTGAGCAGAGTATTAACGCATCAATTGGTAAGACATAGATTAGCTAGCTATACTCAATTAAGCCAGCGCTATGCTGAAATGAAAGGTGAATATTTTAACTATATAACACCCCCCCTCATAAAGCGTGATCCTAACATAGAGCAAATATACAAGGACGCAATAGAGTATTCTAGAAAGGTTTATGAAAAGCTCTTATCTCTAGGTGTTCAACCAGAAGATGCCAGATATGTGTTGCCTCAGGCTATTGTTTCAAAAATTGTCGTTACAATGAATGCAAGAGAATTACTAAACTTCTTTGGATTGAGATTATGCACAAAGGCTCAATGGGAAATTAGACAAGTCGCATGGATGATGTGGATAGAAGTTATGAAGGTACATCCCAGACTTTTTAAATATGCAGGACCAAGATGTCTCCTTGCAGAGAACCAAGTCAGAAAAGAACCCATTGACCTCAAGGAGTTAATTAATTCTGATGAAAATAAATTGATATCAGAACGCTGTCCTGAATTGATTCCTAAAACGGGAATACCGAAGTGCGTGTTTTTCGCAATAAAAGACAGCGGACTCATAGAAGAGGTAAAGCAATTATTAGAAAAAAACTAATAAGTTGACTGATTCTTGTCTTTTTATCATGATTCTGTTATTCTTTTTAATAAACAAACTTAATAAGAAGATTTTTCACGTTTATTGTGGTGAAAGCATTATGAAGGAAAGTAAATATATTTGGCTTGATGGTAAGTTTATTCCATGGGCCGATGCAAAAATTCATGTTCTTACGCACGCACTTCATTACGGGACTGGAGTATTTGAGGGTATAAGAGCATATGAAACTGTTTCTGGAAAAACCGCCATATTTCGTGGAAAAGATCACGTTAAACGTTTATTACATTCATCAAAGATCTACAGAATGAACATTTCATATAGCAGTGATCAGATACTTGATATCATTAAAGAGGTTGTGAGAATTAATGAACTAAAAGAATGTTATATCAGACCATTAGTATTCCGTGGATATAAACAATTGGGAGTTGATCCTACAGATGTTCCTGTATCTTTTATGGTCGCTGCTTGGGAATGGGGTGCATATCTAGGAAAAAATGCATTGGAAAATGGTATAAAACTTAAAACATCCACATGGAGACGAATACCTCCTCAAAGTCTTCCCTTAGAAGCGAAAGCGACCGGACAATATTTGAATTCTGTGTTAGCTAAGATCGAGGCAAAGGAAGTAGGTTTCGATGAGGCATTGATGCTTGATTATAGAGGTGTAATTTCTGAAGGTACTGGCGAGAATATTTTTATAGTGCGTGATGACGAGATTATTACCCCACCATTGTACTCCAGCGTGCTTCCTGGAATTACTAGAAAAACAGTTATGAAACTTGCAGCTGACTTAGGATATAAAGCTACAGAAAGTGAAATCACATTAGCAGATGTCTACATGGCTGATGAGGTCTTCCTTACAGGGACAGCTGCGGAGATAACTCCTGTAGTAAATGTTGATGGAATAATAATAGGGTCAGGAAAACCAGGTTCGATAACAAAGAAACTACAATCATTATACTTTGACATAGTAAGAGGTAAAATTAAAGAGTACGAATCATGGTTAGACTATGTTTAAATATTAAAAAATCATTTCATTTTTATAAAGGCTTGACAAGAAAACCTAGAACTCTGAGAATTGCTGATAAGCTACCTCCTCTCACCCTTAAAAGGGAGACTTTCAATTGTAAGAGTGTATTCTTACGTCTCTACTTAACTCTTCTTTTTCGATTATTTCATTGGGAATTCCTTTTGGGAAATTACCACATCTGAAGCTGGCATTATCCATAGGTCTTAAGCGACTAAGCAGAGTTTTTTCAAAAAAGAGTATGGCACTCATCCATTTAAGCCAATTTATCCGAAACCATTGACTAAAGCATCTTGTATATTTCTTTAAGTAAATCTATTCGAAAAGTAATTTCTTGTTTTAATTTTTCGTAAGTTGTATTAGATATCATGCCCTTTTCTTTTGCATTTTCTAGATCAGCTAATTTTTTATTTAACGTATTAAGATCCTCCTGTTTTATTGGTAAATTTAAACGTTTTCTGTGTAAGCTTAATTCTTTTTCAAAAGATATTATATGTTCAGTGAGTTCTTTAATTTTATTTTCTATTATTTTCTTTTCTTCATTAATTTTTGCTTTAAGAGTATTGTATTCTTCATCAGTTATTAGGCCAATTATTTTTCGTCCTTCTAATTCTTCTTCTCTTACCAACATTGAATTTAGCCCGGAACGCTCGTTTAATATTCTGGAAAGAATTTTTTCTTTTTCAGTGTTCCAACGTTCAATGATTTCTTTTACTTTTGTCTCGTATTGATGCCATGCACTATTGAGCTCATTTAGCATGTTGTTGATATTAATGTTTAATGATTGATTTTGTGGTACTATCTGTATGTTTGTAGATTCTTTTTTTATGAGTTCTTTTGAACGTGAATTGTCAATTATTCTTACACGTAAAGGTTCACGTAATTGTGTGTTCTTTGGGGTATTTTCTGTTTGGTTTAGTTTAATGGTCTCATAATATTTGCAATTTACATAATTATTTGAACAGAATTTTTCAAGGTACTCTTTAGCTATTTTAGTTTTTGTGATGACGCATGTGCTATCATCCAATGATAATTGTTGTAGGTATGGACATTTTAGCATTCCATGTATTATTTTCATTTATACAAAATATTCTTATCTGTTACTAAATTATTTAGTTAAAATTTAGAAAAGAAATATTAGTTATTTTTTGATTTTTCGTATTATTGTCTTGTTAGGGTCAAGAGTATTCCATTCTACTTTATAGCCAAGTTTCTCTAATATTATTTCAAGATTAGCGTCACTTATGTTGTGTGTTTTAAATACTTCAATTGCATCTGAAAGCGTCATACCATCTAAGTTAACATTAATTAATTGCGATTCACCTGTTATTTTTAGTTCTGTCATTTCTTTGGTAATGTTTTTTGGAGATAAAGAGTTAAGTGTTTTGAGTACTTCGTATGATGGTAATGAACGTTTAAATTTTATTATTGTGTGAGGTAATTCTTCTGTTTTGAATTCGTCAATACTTTCGTCTATTGCTATTATCATTTTTACATTTTTCAAATCTCTCATTTTCTCTATCTTTCTTTTTATGTATTCTTTTGTCCAAAATCCTACGATCTCGAGATATATTTTCTCATTATTTCTGATAAAAACAAAGTCTGGTATGAATATTTTTGTCCCGACCACTAATGGTTCTGGCTCTCTAATAATAGTCCAATCGCTTTTTAATGTGTTAAATCTTTTATGAAAATCTTCTTCTAGAGAACTGTCATATATCACAGTGCCTTCTAGTAATTGAACTGGATATAGGTGTTTGTTTGTATCATTAGTTATAAATTTGTAAGTTAAGTGTTTATTTTTATATCTGGTTTTCCTAATTATTGATGCCTCAATGTTCCAATGGTCTGCAGAAATTATTAATGGTAACGTTTTAGCTAAGTTTGTTCCATAGCGTTCAGTTTGCTTTATTATCGATGCAGGCCCATCTATTGTTATGCGTACAGATTCATTAATTTTCTCAGCCATGTAAAGTAGACCATTTCTTTTTATACTCCATAAGATTTGCCTGGTTTTATGACCTGTTGTTTTTATATCTGCAACAAGATTTGTGCATTTAAAAAGTAATGTTTGTGTCAATGATAGATTGTAAAGTTTTATGAGTTCTTCTGGTGATATCTCTTGAAAGTTATCGATCGTGTTTTCTTCTTCATAAACTGCTCTGAAACCGTTTTCTACATCATCATGGTTTATGTTAAGCTTTTGTGCTACTAGATCTATTACGTTTTTACGTTCTTCTTGTGTTAAAGCAAATCCTCTATAAAGCTGATTTACTGTTTTAAAGATTTCTAGCCTTATAAATAAGGGATCATAGGAGAGAGTTGTCTCCTTAATAGTTAGTCTGCGTTTTAGCAAGGTTATCAATCCTTTAATGAATTTATAATTATATCCTTCACTTTCAGCTATTGTTTCAGCTTCGTTAAGTTCATCTTCTAGTTCTTTAAGTTTTTTATTAATAAAACTTTTAAATATATTGATTAATTTTTCTGCAAGATATAAATTCTCATGGGATAGTTCGGCATAAACTGGTTTAATGTATCCTCCGCGTATTTGTACACGTAGTAGTTGTGTTGGAAGCATTTTATTCACCTAATGCTTTTGATCGTTTCTTTGATACGCGTACTTCTTTTGTTCCTGAGCTTATTATTTCATAGAGTATTGCTTTTTTACCTTCCTTAGGTCTTAGTATTCTGCCAAGCCTTTGTATGAACTCTCGTTTGCTACCTGACCCGCTAAGAATTATAGCAATGTTTGCATCTGGTACATCGATGCCTTCTTCGAGAACCTTACTAGTTGCTATAGTACTGAATATTCCTGTTCGGAAACCATTCATGACAGCTTTTCTTTCATCATCGCTAGTTTTATGTGTTATGATTGGTATTAATAATTCATTAGAAATATGCTTAACAAGTTCATTATGTTCAGTGAATATGATAATGCGTTCGCCTCTGTGATAACGTAATAGTTCACGTAATTTTTCCATTTTAGTGGAAGAGTTTAGTGCAATAGACCTAGCCCTACTCCATGCTAGAAGTGCTTTACGTGCTTTCATATCATTACCCGTTCTCATTATAAATTTCTCGAAATCCCTTAATGACCGTAAGGTCCAGCCACGTTTCTTGAAATATTCCTCATATATACTACTCAGCTTTTTATATTCTGCATATTCTTCTTTAGTCAATGGCACGTAGATCCTTTTAATTTCAAAATTCGCTAAATATGAGCCTGCGAGATCTTTCACACCACTTCTATATACTATCGGGCCAACTAATTGATCTAAATCTTTATGCGCCTCATCCTCTCTCTCTGGTGTGGCTGTAAGGCCCATTCTATACGGAGCGGCTGAAAGTTCAGCAATCTGTCTATAACCTTCACTAGGTAAATGGTGTACTTCATCGAATATTATTAACTTAAACCTATTGCCAATTAATTCAGCATTAAGGTATGCAGAACTGTATGTAGTTACAGTGATACACTTTAATTCTTTATCACCACCACCATATAATCCTACATCCACATCAAGATATTTTTGAATAAGCAAAGCCCATTGATCCATCAACTCTATTGTTGGTGTGATTACTAATGTTGGTTCTTTTAACTCTAGAATCGCCATAATTCCTATAAGTGTCTTACCTGAACCTGTAGGTAGCACAATTATTCCACGTTTATCAGTATTCATCCAGTTGCTTAGTGCTCTACTCTGATAACCTCTTAATTTCACATCAAATCGTTTATTAAATTTTAGGCAACCCATAGGATAAAAGACATTATCTAGAAAACTAATCTTTAAATTTCGAAGTATTGATGTGATAACAGGATAATACATTGCTAAGCTTCTATACGCATTGATTCTAGGGTCAAATTTAAAGAATTTTACCAGTTGTAATGGAATACGATCCCTGCTAACTAATACTATCGTGCCTTTGTCATAATAAAGTTTCATTTCCATCCCTATTATCCTACACTCAAATTATTTATATTTCCTATTACTTAAAACATTTTTGTAAGTAAGCTGGGATTGCTTGTTTGTTTTGCTCTATCATAATAATCACATAATATGTTGATTGGGCACTCGGAGCATCTAGGACGAATGGCTTTGCATGTTTTTCTACCATGTTGTATTAATAATAAGTGAACATCGAGATATTCGCTAGGATCATAGAGTTTCATGAGCATTAAACGTATTTCTTCATAACCACTTTTTTGAGAAACAAGCCCCAATCTCTTTGAAACTCTATTTATATGAGTATCAATTGGTATTGTCGATCTCTTGCCTAACATAAGTAAGACTACATCAGCGGTTTTAGGCCCAACTTTAGGCAAAGATGTTAGTATTTTTCTAGCTTCATTTAAGTCTATGTTCAGTAAAAAATCTAAAGATCCGTTATATTTCTCTAGGACTATCTTAGAAAGTTTTTTCAGCGCATTAGCCTTTGTGTTATATAAGCCTGCTTCACGTATAGCATCTTTTAATTTTCTTATATCCAAATTAACAATGTCGCTTGGTGTTATATTGATCATATCTGCTAATTTTTGATATGCTCTATAAGCTGCTTTATCAGTAGAATTTTGGGTGAGAATTGTAATGACAAGGACTTTAAAAACATCAACATTCTTTTTAAATACATGCATAACAGCAAAATCATTGAGATCAATTTTGTACGTACTTTTTAAGATTCTGAATATGGTTTTGGCCTTTTCATTCATATTCATATTTATCATCTTTATTAAAAAAATAAGAACGTTATTTTCTTATCTATTCTACTTTAGAACCTTTAAACGTTAAGTATCCTATACCAGCTAACAGAATAAGGAGAGCATATGCGTTTATTTGATGCGCAATTGTTAAATTTTCTATGTCGCTTTCCATCATACTTGCTCCTATCCCTACTTGTATTATAACTAAAACTAATGCAAGCATGGTAAGTATTTTAATATAATTCTTACTGTGTTTTAGTGCATAAAATGTTTCATAACCTATTAGTATCAATCCTAACACTCCTATTACTATATGCACAGGTATTATTGTACTCCTGAAAACATCATTGGCTGCAACATGTCCTAAAACGATTTGGATTATTATTCCAAGGAATAATAACATCCCGATGATGCCTACTGTTTTCATAACTTCTCAATAGAAGAATATGAAGATTATTGTATATTAATTTAACTTGAATATGAGAAAAATCATGATTATTTTTCATTAATTTTAAAATTTAATCCATCTGAACATGTAATAGTTAACACTATTATCTTCATTAACTACTGCTAATAATAACTTTTTTCTAACAGTATGTGTTAATCTTCCTGCACCTACTATATCAATAGTTTTCAACTTACTGTCCTTTTTCATTATTTCTACTAGGAACGGTGCATGATCGATTCCTGGACCATATTCGTAAACTGCAAAAGTTGTACCAAATTTCATTCCTGGTCTCACCACAAAACCTTTCTTCCTGAGATCTTTATAAACTGAATATACTAAATCAAAATCCTCATAATTCTTTTTCGCATCCAAAAAAAGTTTCTCAAAGGATACTGGATTATTGTTAGTGTCTACTACCTCTATAACACCATTTTCTAATAAATATAGTGCTTCGTAAAGACTTAATTGAAGAGGTGCTTCGAAATTAAATGTTTTGGGTTTGCCAATTCCAATAGGTCTTCCATAAAAGCCTTCCTTGAATAATTTAGGAGCTTCCTTCGGGTCATATGCTATTATATGTCCTTCTGAGTATCTTACTCGAATTTTGCTCACGGCATACTAAGTAAATTGCAAAATATTAATATACCTGTATTCATTAGACTGTTTAATGAACATCAAAACAAGAGTCGTATTATTCACGGTAATAGGTATCATAATAGTTATTACTTTTATTTACTTAAATAATCCTATTATGATTTACAGCACGATTTCTCATGTAAACCCGTTATACGTTCTGTTTGGAATAATTTTTGAATCACTTGCTATATTACTTAGTGCGCTCGGATGGCATTTACTTCTCAGAGCTATGGGTATGAAACTTAATTATATTGAGAGTTTGAAGGCAACGCTGATTGCTATCTTTGGTGATATAATGATTCCCACAGCATCATTAGCTGGGGAGACTTTTAGAATACTTTATGTGCGAAACAAAAATAATGGACAAACCGACAAATTAATAGCAACAGCCGCCTTCCAACGCCTTATATATACAGTATTACTTATAGTCCTCATAATACTAGGAATATTCTTGAATGAGTCTAATAGAACGTTATTGCTTGGTTATATTTTATGGTTTATTGCATCAATGGTTTTTCTCATAGTAGTGCTGGTCTTCTTTGTGAGGAATCCAAATAAATTTAGCATGATACTTAAAAAGCTCATAATCATCTTCCATAAGATCATCAAGATTCCTAGAAACATAAATAAAACAATGTACGACATAGACAATTTAGCATCAGGAATTAACGAGGGTATTCAGTTAAGCAAAAATAGAAAGCATCTCATATTTTTAGCCACAATGGTGATGACACTCCAATGGATCTTTGGATCTCTAATGATTTACTCCATGCTACTCTCATTAGGATATAAAAACATAAACTATATCATTCTCCTTTCCATATACCCAATCTATTCTACATTAACAATAATGCCAATAGGTATACCGGCAGCACTAGGGGTTGTTGAAACCGGAATGACATTATCTTTCATTATAATAGGGATTCCGAGAACGGTGGCTGCTAGCGCAACATTATTGATTAGAGGCATAATGGTATGGTTTGATGTAACGATTTCTGGATCTGTATTTATTAAGAGTGGAAAGTATTTAATTCAAAAAGAGGAAAAAATCAGGGAATTTTCCGAGGAGAAATTATCTTATCCTACTAAGAATAATAAGTCTTAATTGTTTTATAAAAATTAAAGTAATCATGACCTTTATGCGACTCTAAAGATTTCAGGATTTTTTATTAACGTAATAAATGCTGAAAGGGCGCCAAACTCAGCTGTCAGTGGATTATCACCGCTACCGATTATTATTATATCTCCGTCATGAGGATTTAATAATACATGCAATCTTTCTGCCTCATTAGGGTATTTCTCGTTAACATTTAAATCAGGTAGTAGTATTATTTGATTATTTCTCACGATTAACGTTGATGCACCCAGTGCACCAACTAAAAGTGCTGCATCACGTTGTTCTAACCCAGTTTTTAGTTTTTTCGTGTCGATACTTCTTATTAGTAGAGCATATGCGTGATCACCAATGGCTAGAACTGTTTTTCCTAAATATGTACGAGAGGGTATTTTTGATTTAAGCCATAATCCTACCTCAATACCTTTATTAGTTAAGGCGCATCCTTGTCGTTCTGTAATGATCAGACCTAATTCCTTAAGTTTTCCTAATAATGTTTTCATTGAACCCTCACCGAGTTTTAATTCCTTAGAAAGACGAAGCCTGCCTATTGGTCCTAGATCTCTTATAAGTTCTATACATTTTATTACATGTACTGATGCATAAGATGGTTTAGGTCCTACCGCCTTACTACTTAAAGCTGTACGCAAGATATTATCAATACTCACATTATGAAAACACACGCTTAAATATAAATAATTTATGCTGTCTTTTGTAGAATTTCTTCTTCACATAATCATAGGTCCTGTTGTCAAATTTATTAATAGGTTATGAATAGGTATACATGTATGAGACTATTAATAAAAAAGAATGATATCGAGAAGATAGTAAAAAAAGCTGTTAAGTCCTCTGTCGAACTAGCAGGATTTCTAATAGGAATCAGAGGATCAGAGGATTTCATAGTAAAATATGTATATGATGCAGATGCAAGTGATAATACTAAAGTAAGTTTTAAGATAAAACCTAACGATACATACAACGCGATTAAACAAGCTGAATCTGAAAAGCTTGAAATTATTGGAATATACCATACGCATCCTGCACCTCCAGAACCTAGTTCTAAAGATCATGAGGGTATGAAAGCTTGGCCCGGAATCTGGCTTATAATAGATTCTCGTACAGGACGATTTAGCGCATGGAATGAAAAGTTTGAAAAAGTCGTAATCGAAATAATCTGAACGTTTTTCTTCAATCCTGAAGAAACAAAGTTTTCTATAAAAACCCTATCTTAGAAAAAGGTTTATCACTTCTATTATCATCTTATCTCAAAGAGCGAATCTTTAGAAATAACAATCTGCATATCTTTTCCTTAAGAGTTTATATTTATGATCAAATAGTTATTAGTTGGAGGTTAATTTATGAGGATTGCTGTGTCTCAGTATGTGTTTCGTGTTGGTGGAGGATTCAAAGAATTTGCTGATCACGTAACAAGGCATACTGTTAAAGCATGGCATGAAAAGGCTGATATTATCGTTTTTCCGGAATTAGTATCCCTTGAACTAGTAGAGGATAAAAGATTGCTCGGAAAACCATCTCTTGATTTAACTAGAATTCTTTATGATTATTATGGCAGATATGTTGAAATTTTTAGTGAACTAACAGAGAGATATGGTATGACAATTTTAGCTGGGAGTACGATAACATTAGGGGATGATGACAATTATTATAATACAGCACATATTTTTAGACCTGACGGACCTGCATTAAAGTATAGAAAAATACATCTGCACTTATTCGATAAGCAGATGGGACTTTATACAGGCGATAATGTATTAACGTTCAAACATAATGGAATAATCATAGGAACTGGAATATGTTATGATGTAGGATTTCCAGAAATCTTCAGAATAATGAGATTAGATGGTGCCGAAATATTTTTAGTGCCAAGTCTAGCACCTGGAAGAGGAGCATATAATTGGATAAGATTCTCTGCACATGCAAGAGCAATAGAATCACAAGGTATTGTTGCCCTCTCAAGTGGAATAGACCCTACAGGCGAACTGCTCGGATACAAACTGAGAGGAAAATCAGCAATCATTACAACGACTGATTATAATCCAAATGGATTTATAGTAGAGGGTAACGAAGAAGAAGACACAGTACTTATTACAGATATAGATATAACGCGTCTAAGAGAAGTACAAGAAAAAACTGCTGCACCAATTTTAAAGGATCTCAACTTTAAAGTATACAAAAAGCTATGCGACAAAAAATGGAATCCCTCATCTTCTATACAATAACTGAAATCTTATAAATTAAGAATTTTTATTAAAGCATAAAAGGGAGTAAAAAACGTTGAAGAACGTATAGAACTGCATATAATATCATCACAACAGTTCAAGATCAATACAAGAGATTTATGAACAAGTTAATTGATGTGATCACTCTAAAAGGTTACCCTAATATTTCTACTATTACCTGATCGCCATCTTTTAAATTAAAATGCGAGCGCAAATATACAGGTGCTATGACCTCTAAAACACTTTCATCATAGTATGTTTTATCCGCTCTTATCACTGCTCCAAACATTGATCCATTAATTTTTGCTCTGTAACATGAGACGCCAACATAAAAACGTTTACCATCAAAGAATGGATCTAGTCGTATATGTTTAAATCCTTTGAGTTCATTAAAAATCTGAACACCTAAATCCTTATCGATTTTAATATTGAGCGTGCCTGGATATGGTGTGAAGCCTAATTTTTCTTGTATTTGATTTACATAATTTGTTTGAGACAAATAATAGGCACCTTCACCTAATCCGCTAAATATTATACCCTTTACTATGATACCCACATTGCATCAACTTAAAACATAAACCCTCTCTTATTTAAGCTTGGACATAGTGATACAACAAAGAAATTTATATTTGTTCTCCTTATATTTATCCGGGGCCGTAGTCTAGCTTGGTCTAGGAAGCTAAAAACCTAGAGTACCAGGCTCGGGCCCTGGGGATCGCCGGTTCAAATCCGGCCGGCCCCATCATGTTCATCAGTAGTTCTATCTATTTACAAGAATAAATTTTTCTTTAAATGATTAATATAAACTTTTTTATTATTTTTGAAATAAGGAATCATTTAAACATAATTCTTAAACAGATGGTGGGGCCGCGGGGATTTTCACCCTTTTCAGGGTTTTGAACCCCGGATCACCAGCGTTCCGGGAATCCCTGTGGGGTATTCACCCCAGGCTGGCATCCTAATCCAGGCTGAACGACGGCCCCAACCAAATTATTTTATTCTGTAATAGTATTTAACTTTTATTAAGATCTTGGGTAATATGATGCATGATGAGCTATCATGCTTAAATGTGGTTTTTAGTAGTCTATAAATAAAAAAATAAAAGAGGTTTATTTTCCTTTGAATTTTGGTTTTCGTTTTTCAAGGAATGCACTCACGCCTTCTACTACATCGTCGGTGCTGAAGAGTAATCCAAAGAGGCTTGCTTCGTATGCTAAGCCTGCCCATATGTTTGATTCAAGTCCAAAGTTTATTGCATACTTGGCTGCCATGAGTGCTAGTGGTGGTTTTTCTGCTAGTTTTAATGCGAACCTACGTGTTTCTTCCTCGAGTTTTTCTGGTGGTACTACGTTGTTAACTAGCCCTATTTTTAGTGCGTCATTTGCTGATATCATATCGCCTGTGAAGATTATTTCTTTAGCTTTGCTCCTCCCTGTTAGTCTTGATAGTCTCTGTGTTCCTCCTGCACCTGGTATGAAACCAAGGTTTATTTCTGGTTGTCCTAATTGTGCTGTTTCGGAGGCTATTCTTATATCACCACTCATTGCCATTTCGAGCCCTCCACCTAGTGCGTATCCGTTTACAGCGATGATTACTGGTTTTGTATAGTATTCTATTTTATTTAGAATTTCTTGGAATTTTCTGGAGAATATTGCTGCTTTAACTGGGGTGATTCCCATGAAACCTGTTACATCAGCTCCTGCACTAAATGCTCTTCCAGAACCTGTTAGTATTATAACTCTTATTCTTTCATCCTCTTCTAGTTCATCTAATATTATGTTTAATTCTTTTAACATGTCTATGTTTATTGCATTTAAGCGTTCTGGTCTATTGAGTACTATCCATGCTAGTGGTGGTTCGAGTTTTAATAGAATTGTGGAAAGTTTTCTTTCTTCGACGACACCGTATTCATAGAATCCTTTTCCTGTTCTCATTCCGAGTTTGCCCTCGTTAACCATTTGCTTAAGTAATGGGTCGGGCTTATGTTCTTCCCATCCTGTTATGTTTTTGAGACTTTCGAGTGTGCTTACTACGTGATCTATACCATATTCATCGGCGTATTCCAGAATGCCTTTTGGATATCCTAATCCTAGTTTACATGCTTTATCTATATCATCTCTGCTGGCTATTCCTTCTCTAAGTAACCATGATGCTTCATTTATTGCAGGAGCAATTATCATTAGTGGGTCTACTTTTTCTGCTTTTTCTTTTGGTATTTCTGGTCGTACGTATTTACCTGGTGCTGGATATGTGTAGAATCCTTTCCCTGTTTTCATTCCTAATTCATTTGCTTTAAATTTCTCTTCAAATAATGGACATGGGTGAGCCACATACCCACGTTCGCTCATTGCTTTAAACACAAAATAGAAAACATCTATCCCACTATAATCGGCCAACTCGAATGCTCCCATGGGAAAACCTAATTTATAACGTACTGTTGCGTCAACTTCAATAATATCGGCTTGTTTATTTGCAACTATCCAACACGCAGCGTTAAGTAATCTTCCCAGTATTCTATTTACTATGAATCCAGGTACATCTTTTTTCACTATGACTGGCTGCTTTCCAATCTTCTTTGTTAATTCATACGTTATTTTTACTGTGTTATCATCAGTTTTTTGACCTTTAACAACTTCAACTAATGGCATTAATGGTGGTGGGTTAAAGAAGTGCATGCCGATGACTTTTTCAGGCCTGCTTGTTACATTAGCTATTTCCGTTATAGGAAGACTACTTGTATTTGTAGCAAGTATTGCATGTGGTGGTAAAATTTTGTCAGCTTTGGAGAATACATCTTTTTTGAGATCCAGCTTCTCAGGTACTGCTTCTATCATGAAGTCCGCATTCCTAACAGTTTCTTCGAACGATAGTGTAGCGTGTATTCTGGAGAGTACAGTGTCGACATTTTCTTTGATTTGCCCTTTTTCATATAATTTTCCAACACTCCATCTAATTTTCTCTATTGCGTTTTTTAGAAATTCTTCGGCTATATCGGTTATCCAAACCTCATACCCAGCTAATGCCATTACTTCTGCTATTCCATGTCCCATTGTACCAGCGCCTATTACTGCGATTTTTTTAATTTGTTCAACACTCAATGTTTTACCCCTCCTATATCATATCAACGCTGGTTCCAAATACTTGTCTTAATAGACTTCTGATGACTGTTATTCTTTGTATGTCATTTGCTCCTTCATAAATTGTTGTTATGAGGGCATCTCTTAAGTATCTCTCAATCCCTGCTTCTTGATCAACACCGACACCGCCGTGAATCTTTATTGCTAGTGCTGAGGTTTTTTCCGCCACTTCGGTAGCATACATTTTAGCCAGCGATGCTGCCATTATGGCTTCGGGTCTCTGTGCATCTGTTAGTGTGGCTGCCCAGTAAGTAAGCATGCGGGCTGCCTCAAGTTCTGTTAACATATCTGATAGTTTAAAAGCTATTCCTTCGAATGAGATTAGTGGTTTTTCAAATGCGTATCTCTGTAGCGCATAGTTTAATGATTTTTCAAACACTGCTTGTGCAATACCTACACCTTGGGCAGCGATCCCAAGTCTTCCATGATCGTATGTTGTGACGGCAACTTTGAATCCCTCTCCCTCTCTGCCTAGAACGTTTTCTTCAGGCACTTTTACATCATCAAGTATCACTTCGTTAGGTTGTTCGCCTTTTAATCCTATTACATTGAATTTTGACCCAATTTTTATACCAGGCCAGTTAGCTTCTACTATGAAGAATGTTAAACCTTTCCATCTTTCTTTTCTGCTTGGTGGTGGACTTGTTCTTGCGGAAACTACTAAATATTTAGCTCTATCTGCACCTGTTATGAAAATTTTTCTACCATTAATTATCCAGTAATTTCCTTCTTTTCTAGCTGTTGCTTGTATGCCTGCAACATCGCTACCTGCTGCAGGTTCTGTATTTGCGTGAGCTGCGAAAGCTTCACCTCTGGCAATTGGTGGTATATATTTCTTTTTTTGCTCATCTGTGCCAAAAATGAGTACTGGTGTTGTAAATAGATGGTTTACTGCGATTTTTGTTGCGAATGCTGGTGAAATTCTTGAAAGTTCTTCCATGAGTATGACAAGCATCATAGCCCCTCCACCTTGTCCATCATATTCTGGTGGTATTCCAACGCCCATTAGTCCTAGTTCTTTTGCTCTGTTGATGAGTTCTTCTGGTATTGTGTTTGTTTTTTCTATTTCCATAACTTTTGGTGCTATTTCGTTTTCGGCAAATTGTCTTATCATTTTTCTGAACATTTCATGTTCATTTGTTAA
Source organism: Thermoprotei archaeon (assembly GCA_038881895.1). Classification (NCBI taxonomy): domain Archaea; kingdom Thermoproteati; phylum Thermoproteota; class Thermoprotei; species Thermoprotei archaeon. The sequence goes on along the minus strand of JAVZOV010000004.1, from coordinate 61,672 downwards.
TTCTACTTTAAAATCTAAAATACTGTTGAAGGGAAACAAATATTATCTCCTCCACATAAATACTTGTTTATACATGTTTAAAAACTATTCGTTTACAATCAAGCCCCATTCTTTAGGATGTTAGTGGTTCTAATTCATAAGTTAAATATCCTTCAGGTTCACGTTTTGTTACTATAACCTTAACTTTCATTCCTACTCTTAATTTTTTAGGATCAGTTTCTCGTACCCATGCTGTGATATTAATTCCTTCTTTTAGTCTAGCAATACCTACTGTGTAATCATCATAATGTGAAAAGCTGTTCGGTTTTACGTTTATTATTGTGTATGTGAGCAGTTCTCCTTCGTTACTTAATTCGATCCATTCCATGTCCGATTTCCTACATTTAGGACAATCGACCTGTGGTGGAAAATAAAGTGTTCCGCATTGTTTACATTTTGTCGCATAAAGTTTGCCGTCAATTAATCCATCGAAGAATTTTCTGATTTTGTCAACACTTATTACATATTTCAATGTTAATTCTCGCTGGTCTATCCATTGTGCGGCTCCGCTTTTCATGTCTGGTACTATTGGTAGTCCTGTTGATTTCTTTATGCTTTCAACAAACTCATTAAATTGCTTTGTGACTTCTTCAGTCTGCTCTTTTTGTGTCTTCTTTTTCTCAACCTTCTGTTGAGCACTCATAGCACTCACCTCCTTGGTTTATCAAGAGAGAAGATTGTAACATATGCATAATGACCTGTGCCGCCTACATTATGGGCTATCGCCATACCTTTTTTAATAGGTGCTTGACGCTCTCTTTCTACTTCCTGTCTCAACTGTTTTGTGAGTTCTACAGCCATGCTGACTCCTGTTGCAGCTATAGGATGACCCTTTGCTTTTAAACCACCACTAAGATTGACTGGTATGATACCCCCGATGTAAGTCTGTTTTTCCCTGATCAATTTTACTGCCTCACCTTTTTTCACAAAACCTAGATCCTCGTATGCAAGTAACTCAGCTATAGTGAAACAGTCGTGGACTTCTGCTACATCGAAGTTCTTAACAAGATCAGTCTCATCTATGCCAGCTTTTTTGTAAGCCATCTTAGCTGCTTCAACAGCAGCTCTTAAGCTAAGGAAATTATCACGTCTGCTTAAATTGGCAGTATCATTTGCGTAACCAATAGCTTTAATCCAGACAGGAGTATCTGTAACTTTTTTGGCAATTTCCTCGCTTGCAAGTATTATTGCAGCCGAACCATCAGTTATAGGTGAACAATCAAGTAATTTTAAAGGCCATGCGATATATCTAGATCTCATGCATTCCTCTACGGTGATTTCTTTTTGAAATTGTGCCTTAGGATTCCTTGCACCGTAGTAATGGTTTTTAACTGCAACTTGGCACAGATCTTCCTCGGTGGCTCCATATTTAGACATGTACGCTGTTGCATAAAGAGCATAATATCCAGGAAAAGTAAGACCAAAGTTTTCAAATTCCCAAAAATAATTTCCAGCCCTACCAATGAACTCTACTACAGTTGGTGTTGGAGATTCGTTCATTTTTTCTACACCTACAACCAATGCTATATTTGCTTCTCCACTAGCTATCATATCATGTCCAAGTTTTAGGGCTGCGCTACCTGATGCGCACGCAGCTTCAACTCTAACAGTGCCCTTGGGTACAAGGTCGCTATACTCTCCAACAACTACAGCAGGTAATGGTTCACTGCTCCATGCACCAACGTTTGATGTAACATAATAATCTATGTCTTTTTGATCAACGCCGGCGTTTTCCATTGCTTGTTTTGTGCTTTCCCATGCAAGTTCTGCAACATTTACGTCGGTTCGTATTCCAAATTTAGAATGCCCAACACCTATTATAGCCACATTCCTACCCAAGAAGAACACCACTATAAATGATACATTAAATACGTTATAAAGTTATTCTGGAATTCCACTTCATATTATGAAGATGCGCATAACGCAAAACCCAGTTATATGCTATCGGCCACATAAAATCGATGGTTAAATATAATAAGATGATAAGGTAATATTTTAAATGGTGTTGAGCATGTCCGAAGATATTAAGTCTTTAATACAAGCGGTGTATGAAAAGGCTAAGTTAAAGATGGGGAATGAAATGGCAGGTTGGAATAAAATATTTCAGTTTAATATAGAAGGTGGAGAACCATTTTATATAGAGTTCAAACAAGGAAGTGCGAATGTTGTTCAGGGTTCTCACAATTCTCCTACAGCAACACTTACAATGAGTAAGGAAACTCTTATCAAAATATTGAAAGGCGAATTAGATTCTATGGCTGCATTTATTAGAGGTCAAATGAAAATTACAGGAAATGTGATAGAGACTACATCGTTAAGAAAAATGATAGAGGCAGCAAAATCATAATTTATTTTTTATCGCTTTAGATTAAGTGTTCATACAAAATTTGTTATTCTAATAATAATAATTTTAATTCAAAAATCAATACATTTAATACAAGACAGCATTTCATTATTTCTTCTTAAAATTATTAATACATAATAAAAAACTTTATAATTCTAGATTTGCATGTAATACTGAGGTATTATGGTTGATGTGGCTGTAATGGTTAAAGCATCACTAGATGCTAACATGATCAGAGTTGACAGTTCCGGTAAGCTTCTTATCGAGGAAATACCTCTTGTAATCAGTGAATATGATAGGAATGCTGTTGAAGAAGCCGTAAGAATAAAGGAAAAATTTGGTGGAAAAATTGCGGTCTTTTCAGTTGTGACTTGGGGACCGCTTGCAAAACGTATTAATGATACTGAATCAGTATTAAGAGAGGCATTGGCCATGGGAGCTGATGAGGCATACATGGTTACAGATGAGAGATTAATAAATGCTAATCCACTCCAAACAGCAATAGCACTTGCATCAGCGGTTAAAAAAACAGGCAATTATGATCTTTACCTCACAGGCGAAGCTTCGATGGATGTTATTTCTGCGCAGATTGCTTCCAGAATTGGAACGATCTTAAATCTTCCAACAGTAACATTTGCGCGAGCTATAGAACTTGACATAGAGAATAAGAAAGTTAAAGTTCTTCGTGACTTAGAGGATTCATTGCAATGGATCGAGGCGTCATTACCTGCAGTAATCAGCGTGACTGGTGAGATTAATAGGGCTAGGTTGCCAATGCTCTTGCAAATACGGAGGGCGTTTGCAAAACCACTTAAAAAATTTACTTTGAACGATTTAAACATACAATTACTTGACGTTGGGCATAGGCGTGAATCAGTGAGGTTGTTAATGGTTTCTAGGAAAAACATAATAATAGAAGCAAGTACTTTTGATGAAGTATCTGAAAAGTTAATTTCTAAACTGATAGAGGAGGGTGTTATAAAACCAAGAATATGAGGAGATGATATGAATGGTTGAAACTGTTATAGTTTTTGGAGAGAGACCTTCATTATTAGTAGATGCTTCAGGCCTTGTTGCAGAATTGTTACGAAATGGATTCAGCACCAGTATGATAGGTATTACAGTTAGCAATGGAGATGTAAACGAGGCAGCACGTTATGGTTTTGATAAACTATATGTTATTGAAGGGGCAGTTCTGCCTGATCAGGTGTCTGAAGTTATTTCTAAGATTTTTAATGAGGTGAAACCGAGGTTATTGATCGGATCTGCAACAAAAACTGGTAATGATATTCTTGCTCGCGTTTCAGCCAAGCATAATTTACCAATGCTAACAGAAGTTCTTTCAGTTTCACTGGATGGTAATAATATTATTTTTGAACGAAATATTCTAGGAGGAAGAGCTATAAGTAGAGAGGTGACATCAAAACATGCGGCTGTTACTGTACCAATTAAGAAATTTAAGCCTTTTGAAATATCTCAGAAAATTGCTGCCATTGAGAAAGTCTCACCTCCAGTATCTAATGTTAGGCTGGTAAGTTTTGAAGAGAAGAAGAAGAGTGAGGTGAATATTGAGGCTGCAGATACCGTTGTTGGTGTTGGTAGAGGGTTTAAGTCGAAGGATGATTTAAAGTTGGCTTTTGATTTGGCATCAATCATAGATGCTCAAGTTGGATGTAGTAGGCCTATTGCTGCAGATCTTAAATGGTTGCCTGAGGATGTGTGGATTGGAATTTCTAGTAAGAAGATACGACCGAAACTTTATGTAGCAATAGGGATATCTGGTGCTCCCCAACATATCTCTGCAGTAGATGCGAAGGTAATAGTTTCTATAAATAAGGATAAAAATGCTCCAATATTTAAATATTCGGATTACAGTGTTATCGCTGATTTATACCAATTTCTCCCAGTATTTATTAAAAAGCTTAAAGAAAAAACAATCAAGTGAAAAAAAATGTACATGTTTTTTGTTCAAAATATTCTATATGTATTTGAAGGTATTAAACATTTTAACCTTGTTGAGGATCTAGAATCTCTTGTGTACATATATACTATAATTGTAGCTATAATATTACTTTACGGTGTTTACAGAAGTTTTAAATTATGGAGTTATGGAGGACAAAGGATAAGTTTTGATCATTTTGGAAAACGATTATCACGACTTATCAAATATGGCATACTCCAAGCAAAGGTTATAAGACAGAAACAAGGAGGCACAGTGCATGTGTTTATTTATATTGGTATGATCGGTCTTTTTATAGGTACGATACTTCGTGGAATAGAGTATGATGTATATTTACGATTTTTCGGTTCAAGATTTCTTGTTGACTCAGCGTATTTAATGTTTAAGCTTATGGTTAACATTTCAGGTGTTTTGGCTATTATAGGCATAGTATTAGCATTGATTAGACGAGTGTTTAAAACGTACAGAGATTTGCCTACGTCTCGAGAAGATTATCTAATTTTAATCGACTTATTAATAATAATAGTAACAGGTTTCATACTGGATGCTATCAATACTTTAAATTACAGATTACAATGGATTGACGATTGGGACGTAATAGGTTATCCTCTTGCTTTTTCTATTAGAAGTCTCTTTGGTAATAATTATATTGAGTTTTATAGAATACTTTGGGTGTTTCATTTAACACTAGCACTTGCTAGTATTGCCCTCATACCTTTTACAAAGTTCTATCATATGTTCGTTAGTGGTATTCTAAATACGTTCTTTTCTAGACTAGAAGAACCAGTTGTTGCAGCTAACAAACCAATAACTAACATGGACAAGCTGGTAGAGGAAGGTAAGCCTATAGGGGCTGTAATGCTTTCAGATTTGTCTTGGAAGCAACGAATGGATTTTGATGCGTGCACTCAATGTGCGAGATGCCATAATGCATGTCCAGCAAATCTCACTGGGAAGCCATTAAGTCCGATGATGGTAATGCTTGATACTAAAAAGGAAATGCATAAAAGGAATTTTAATAAAAAGTTAGTGCCAGATTCTATAAACCCAGATGTTATATGGTCTTGTGTAACATGCGGTGCATGTGTTGAAGTATGTCCCGTCTTAATAAATCAGGTTGAGACTATAATAGATCTTAGACGTGGAATATATTCCTCTGGAGAAAACACACCATCTGAATTACAGCAAGTCTCGTATAACATAATGAGAACTGGTAATCCTTATGGTTATAATCCTGCGGATAGAGAGGCATGGTTAAAATCTGTGACGTCAGAACTTAATGTTGAGATAGCTCGTGAAGAAATAGAGTATGATTATATATACTGGTTAGGTTGTAATGCAAGTTACGATCCAAACATTAGGAGTGTAGCCTATAATTTGATGAAGATTCTTAAAAAAGCTGATATAAATTTTGCAGTTTTGCTAGAAGAAGTTTGTTGTGGTGAGCCAGCAAGAAGAATAGGGGATGAGTACTTATTTAGGGACATCGTGCAAAAGAATTCAAACATACTTAAAAAATATAAATTCAAGAAATTATTAGTTAATTGTCCGCATGGTTATAATAATTTCAAGCATGAATATGTTCAGTATGGAGTAAAAATAGAGGTTGAACACCATACTATATTACTACAAAGGCTCATAAAAGAAGGTAAATTAAGCATTAATAAAACAAAAGAAAGTGTTACCTATCATGATCCATGCTACTTAGCAAGATGGAATAACATTTACAATGAACCAAGAGACATCATAAAAAATGTTGCTGAAATTAAAGAGATGAATAGAATCAAACGAAATACATTTTGCTGTGGCGGCGGAGGAGGACATGCATTTTTCGATATAAAGAAAGGTGAGAGAATAAGCAAAGTTAGAATGAGAGAAGCTTCATCAACTAATGTAAATAAGGTGGTAGTCGCGTGCCCGTTTTGTAATGTAATGTTGCGCAGCGAAGCCTCAGAATTCAATATGGAAGTAATGGATGTAGCAGAACTTTTAGGTAATTCGTTACAAGAAACAAAAAAGGAAACAAAATAATCTTCTAATTTTACATTAAGTATTTTATAGAGCTTATTGCAATCATAACCTCTAATAATTTATTAAATAATCCAGTTTGCGTTACTCTGCCTATGATTTTACCTTTTTCAACAACATATAAACGTCTAATATTTTTTTCTGTCATTAGTTTCCAAGCTTCAGCTAATGTTGCATCAGAACTAATTGTTATTAAAGGAGATGTCATTATTTCCTTTAATAATATTCTATTAATGTCAAAACCTTTAGCAATAACTCTTCTTAACAAATCACGCTCAGTCACCACGCCAGATGGCACATCATTAATAGAAATGACCACTGACCATACTTGATTTTCAAGCATGGCTTTTAAAGCTTCAATAGCAGGTAAATTGCCATCAAGTACTACAACTCCTCCTTCCATGATATCACGAACTTTTAATGCGACCGGCATATTATCATCAATAGATCTTCTTTTTTTAAAAATATAAAGATAGCTATTGTGAGCCACTCCACAGCTAAAGCAAGGACTTCCAGCGTTTAGGATGGACTTCACACTCATTTCTTTATTTGCTGGTTTGCAGTGCTCACAGCTCCGCTATCTCATAGATCTCGTTAACCTATGGGCTATGTTTTCACTCCAATTCAGATGTTATTCCATTGCATCTGGAACATCTAGAATTTAGTGAGCTAGCTTCGTGTCTAAACTTTTGCTCATTCATCCCAGCAAAGCTTTAAGCTTTCTTGACACCCATCTATATAAAAATATGAAGCCAATAAATAGATCAAATACCTAAATAACTTTCTTTTACTTTCGGATTAGCTAAAAGTTCTTTACCATTTCCGCTTAGGATGATTCGTCCATTTTCTATTATATAGGCTAGGTCAGCTATTCTTAAAGCATTTTCAACATGCTGCTCAATAAGCATTATAGTAACACCATATTCCTTGTTTAACTTCTGAATTAAATCCATGATCTGAAACACAATCTTTGGTGCTAATCCAGCTGATGGTTCATCTAACATGAGAAGTTTAGGTCGAGACATCAACCCTCTGGCAATTGCCAGCATTTGCTGCTCACCTCCACTTAAAGTACCTGCCAATTGATTCCTTCGCTCCTTTAATATTGGAAATAAATTATAAACAATCTCAATTGATTCAGAAATATGTTTACGTGATTCTTTAGTATATGCGCCAATTAATAAGTTTTCATATACGTTCATTTCAGGGAAAATTCTACGACCCTCTGGGATTAAAGATAAACCAATTTCAACCCTTTTATGCGATGGCATATATGTAATATCTTTCTTCTCAAACATTATAGTGCCAGAAATTACCTTTTGAAGTCCAGCAATACACTTAATCAAAGTTGTTTTGCCCATTCCATTCGAACCAAGAACTGCAGTTATGGTACCCTTATCAACTTTTAAATTAATATCCCATAATATTGTGATCTCCCCATAGCCTGCTCTTAAATTCTTAACTTCTAACATTAGCTCTCACCTTGAATGGGTTTTCCAAGATATGCTTCAATAACTTTAATATCATTTGCTACTTGAGATGGTGTTCCTTCAGCTATCTTTACACCATTACTAAATACTACAATACGATCTGAGATTTTCATTATAGCACGCATTATATGTTCAACAATTATTATAGTTAATCCCATCTCGCTTTTAACCTTTCTAATCATGTCTAATGCGTGATCAATTTCGGCTGGAGTGAGGCCAGCCAGAGTCTCATCAAGAAGAAGAACTTTTGGTTCTAATGCTAAAGCTCTTGCAATCTCTAAACGTCTTTTTTCAGGCAAATTTAAGGCTTTTGCAGGTAAATCAGCCTTAGATGACAGTTCAGTTAATTCTAATATCTTGTTCACTAATGTATCAGTATGTTCTGAATCTTCATGTTTTCTTCCGCTAAAGAAAGCCCCAACTAATATATTCTCACGAACAGTCATAGATGGGAATGGCCTAACTATTTGAAATGTTCTGGCTATTCCCATTCTAGCGATAATGTGAGGAGGTTTTCCAGTAATATCTTTGTCATTAAAAATAACTTTTCCTTCATCAGGCTTATATACTCCGCTAACTACATTAAAAAACGTAGTTTTACCCGAGCCGTTAGGTCCTATAATACCTAATATTTCATCTTCTGCAACACTTACGTCAACTTTATTAAGTGCTATAACACCGCCAAATCTTTTTACAATGCCCCTCGCCTCGAGTATCACTATTCTCACCTCACTTTTAATTGCTTAAATTTCCTTTTAATAATACCAATTAATCCTTCAGGTATAAAAAGTACTACAACAATTAGTATTGCACCGAATATTAATAAATGCAAAAATGGGTAACTAGTCACCAATGTATACTGAATAACATAATATAACAGAGTCCCAATCAAAGGACCTAAGATAGTACCCTGGCCTCCCAACATCATAGAAACTAGCATTTTTACGGAAATGTCGACTTTGAAATATTCAGTACTCACATAAACATAAAGTATCCCAGAAATTCCACCAACTATACCTGCAACTAATGCGCTTAACACATATGCTATTAATTTATAAAGGCTCGTATTAATACCCATTACATTAGCAGCAATCTCATCTTCTCTTATAGCTCTTAAACCATATCCAAACTTTGAGTTCGAAATCCATATTGTGAGAATCACAGCAAATAATAAAGTTAACCACATAGCTAAGTAAGCAGAGACTACATCATATGAGACATATCGTGCAAGTGGTATTCCATATGATCCACCTAAAGCACTGATATTACTTATAATAACTTTGACTGCTTCACTTACACTTAAAGTTGCAATTGCAAAATACGCACCTTTTAACCTGAGAACTGGAGCACCAATAAGTAGAGCGAAAAATGCAGCTGCTAAACCACCTATTAAAGAAAATAAATATGGTGTAATATTTGCAGTACCAACATTCACTATTAAAAATGCAGCAGTATATGCTCCTATGCCATAAAAGACTGCATGACCGAAATCAACATAACCAGTTAACCCAGTTATTATATTAATGCTATAGGTAAGAATAAGAAGTTCAAGTAATGTTAAGAAAAATGCAATTAAACTTTGCGATCCTGAGAAAAGTATTAACACTGAAATAACTAGAAATCCTATAGTTGATAAAAAGGTTAAATTCCTTAGATTATATGATATTTCTTTGATCATCCTTATCTTCTCCGTGAGAAAATACCTTCAGGTTTTACTATTAAAATTAAAATTAAGAGCACAAAAGCAACAGCTGGGCTTAAACCTGAAGACCAGTATGTTGCAGTGTAACTCTCTATGATACCTATTAATATACCACCAAACAAAGAACCTAAAGGATTTCCTAACCCTCCAAGTACAACAACTAAAAAAGAATAAAGAGTATAAATACCACTTTGATAAGGCGTAAATGGTGTGGTTAATGCTATAAGAATGCCCCCTAAAAATGTGAGTATAATACCAATGCTCATACTCATTGCATAAATGTAGTTTACATTCACACCCATTAACATGGCAGCATCAGTATCTTGTACTACAGCTCTTATAGCACGTCCAAAGTATGTATATTTGAGTAATACTAATAGAAAAACCGATAAAATGCCTGCGACACTTGACGCAATTAATCTATCTCCAACTAATGTTATTGATCCAATATTTATTGATGAATAGAGAATTGGTAACCCTCTTACGTCAGCTGTCCAATATGTAAGCATGAGATTTTGAATTATCATTGAAAGCCCAAAGAATACTAATAGTGACGAAAGCTCAGGACCATTAACAACCCTTTTAACTAAACCTATATAAATGGTCATTCCAATGACAAAACCTAATGGTATACCTATTAATAATGAAGCTAATGGTTGTAAATTATAAAGTGTAAACATCCAGAAAGCTGTGTATGCGCCCAGAATTATAAATTCTCCATGTGCTAAGTTTATTACACGCATAACTCCCCAAATCAACGTTAAACCTAAAGCGACCAAACCATATATAGCTCCTTGCAACAAACCATTAACTAAAGTCTGAAGGAAAACAACATCAATAACCATTATTTATCACCAAAAAAAGGTGTTAATTTTGTTTACCATGATGGTTTAGGATATATTGGTTCCTTTGAGGCTGCTTCAGTAGGCCATACTGTGTATTTCTTTCCACCTTGCCATTGTATGAGCACCATTTGATGAGCTATTTGAAGCCCTGTTGCAGGATCTATCTTAAATGCTCCAAAGAAAATCTTTAGATCTAATGAGTTAAATGCTTCACGCACCTTATCACTATCGAGACTTTGTGCCTTTTCAATAGCAGCTTGTAACACTAATGCAGCTGCAAATCCTCCTGCAGAATGGTATGTAGGTGTCTCATTAAATCTCTTTACATACATATTTATAAACTCACTAACAGAAGGACCATAATTTACTGTATATTTGACATCTGGTTCCCATTGAGATGGCCCCATAATATAGTTTGCATCTGCACCAAGCGCATCTCTAAACTTATCTTCGGGCGCAGCTACAACTATTGAAAAGAGCTTCGCATTGACATTCAACTGTTTAGCCTGTTTTATTAAGAGAACACCATCAGCAAAATGCCCTCCTCCTATTATAGCATCAGGATTTTTGCTTTTTATAACAGTTAACAGTGAAGATAAATCCGTTGGTTTTGATGGGTATTTGTCATAATACACAACATTAAGCCCTTTACTTTCAGCATATTTTTTAGCACCATCAGCTACTGAAGCAGCGAAAATTTCATCTTCATAAATTATTGCAATATTTTTAGCAGTAGGATCTTTTGCTAATAGTAGATCTATTGTAGATTTTAAGTATAGCGAACCTGGAGTGTAAAGCTGAACTGTATATTTATAACCCTGTTGGAAAATACTATCACTGGCAGCACCAGTAGCGACCATAACCTTATGATATTTCTCAGCTATAGCTGCTGCAGTAAAAGTTAATCCACTTGAGTATGGAGAAATTAGAAAATCAACCTTATCAGCAGTTATTAATCTTTCATAAAGTGCAACAACATTATCCTTAGAACTCTGATCATCATAGTACAATAACGATACATTATAGATTTTATTTCCTATTTTTATTCCTCCATGGCTATTTACCCATTCCTGCCATAGTTGTATGCCATGCAACTGGCGTGTCCCTTCTACAGAAAGTGAGCCTGTTACTGATGTAGTAAACCCAATTTTAATCGTCCCACCAGCAGTAGGAGTGGGAGCCATTGTAAAAATAAATAGTGCAGCTATTATTGCAATTATTACTATTATAATAATGGAGATTCCAGTCAAACGAGAAATTGCTCTATTCATAAAATTCACCAGAATTTTATAAGATTCGTAGCTTATAAATTTTACCATAGATTTTTATACACGAAAGTCTAAATATAAATAAAATATATGACAGCATCCTGATGTGCTGACCTTTATACGGATTAACCAAATATTTTGTAAGTACTTTTATCTTTTTGATATCGGTTACCCTTTAGTGGTGAACGGTATGCGTTCGTCAATGATTGTTTACTCAGCAATCTTTGGTAGCTTGGCAGCTGCCATTACTCTTCTTAAATTAGAAATTCCGTTTCCAATACTTCCATATTTGGAGTTTGATTTTGCAGAGATCATTGATGTTTCTGCGTTTTTGGTTTTTGGACCTGTTGTCGGTCTTGCTACAACTACGATACATTGGTTGTTACTTAATTTTGGTGCTGGATGGCCTATAATAGGTCCTTTGATGAAATATATTGCTGTTCTCTCCATGGTGTTGGGATTCTGGATTGGTTCTATATTATACAAGAGATTCAATGGCTCATCGATACATGGTCTTATTGTGTCAATGATCATTTTTGGCTCACTGATTCGTGTTGTGCTTATGACTTTGGCTAATATAATTGTCATATATCTTATCTATGGGACTAGCTTCTTTAGTTATGCTAAATACTTATTAAGTAAGTTTGGTTTATTGATACAAGGTGATTTCACAGTACTTTTTTGGGTTTTAGTATTTACAGGAATTTATAATGTAGTTCATGTTTTGATCTCAACTATACCTGCATACAGTGTATTAAAATATGTGAGGCCTATTTTCCCAACTAGAGTATCTGATGTGTGGATTTATAACTTTATTAAAGAGGATCAGAGATGAATCTGCTATCAGGAGTGTACTATAACTTATAGTTGAGGATCTTGCTTTTCAGGGAAGAGGATCATCTATTTTCTCGATTTTTCCAGTATTTTCTGTTGGATGTATCCCTGTTAGTGATTTTGTTAGTTTTTGTTTGAATGTTTGTGAGGATAGTAGTGCGAAAAATTTCTTTACTACTGGATTCTTAATTGATTGATTATTGGTTATAAAGTCAAATTCTTCCAGAGTTAGTGGTATAAAGTCTAAGCCATATTGGTCTGCGACTGTTCTTATTCCTAATCCTACGTCAGCATATCCTTTAAGTATTATTTGTGCTACTTCAGCGTGTGAGTTGACTTCATGAGGATAATAACGTATAGAATTTTTTGCATCTTCAAAATTAATTTGAAACTCTTTTGCTGTTTTGTAGAGTAATTTTTCAAAGAGTATTCTTGTTCCTGAGCCCATGTTTCTATTTACAAAGATTCCTTTTCTAGTGATAATGTCAGCCATGCCTCTTATTCCTTTGGGGTTGCCTTTTCTTACTATTAATCCCTGTTCTCTCTTGTATCCTTTTATAAGTATTACGTTTTTCAGATTAAGCTTCTTTATATATGGTTCATTGTACTTTTCACTTTCTGGATCTAGTAGGTGTATTCCTGCAATATCAGATTTCCCTTCCTCTATACTTATTAAACCATTTAAGGACCCTGTGTTTTCTACATGAAATCTCAATTCTGAGTTTTTAGATGCCATTGTTTTCAATGCTAATTCTATGCCTGGACAATGACTACCAACAATGTTTATATCACTATCAATAACATATTTTTTAAAAGTATTTTGCAATTCTATTGACGCATATTTTGTAAACAGTCCATATCTTCTTAACAATTCTTCACCTGTTATGGTCAATTCTGTCCTTCCACCAAATTTTCCTCCTCTTGTTGTTATTACTAATGGTGTTCCTAAAGCTCTACTAGTCTCATTGAGTTTTTTCCATGCATACTTATATGATACGCGTATTTTTTTAGCAGCTAAAATTAAAGAACTGCTTCTTTTTATTTCTTTAAGCAATTCAATAAGTTCTTCATCGATTAATGTATTGTTAGAAATGAAACTAAATCTAGTTTGAAGTTTAAACTGTAACATATTTTTACACTATTAAAACATTATCAAGCTCACTAATAACTTTTTAGATTGATTGAGTTCCCTAGCAATTCATAAACCTTGCGGTGCCACGAATTCCATACTTTTTCTATTCATGATTAATATCATTCTACAACTGAAAGCATCGTCTTCAGAGGGTTATAAAATATGATGGCGTATTGTTCTTTTTACGATTCTCCTTGATGTCAGTATTTTGTTGGGAGTAACGTTAACGAATATTATTGGATTCTCTTCACTGTTGACTGTTTATCATCAAGGTGGAATAAACACAGTCAAGTTTATATTCGATATGAACTGTTATACATATCGGTGATCTTTGTGGCGTTGTGGGATAAGTATGGAAAGCTCATTATGATAATATCTATGGTTATAATGCTTGTTGTCGGTTTTTATGTAGGTTACATATATGGATACAATGATGGATATAACATTGGTTTTTATGGAGCTTCTTTAAACGTTTTTAGAGTGGTTCATGCGGGTAGTCTTACAATACCCTTTCAACAAATTGAGGGAATGCTAAAAAATAAGTATCCTAATTTGGTTATCGATGATGAAGCTTTTGGAAGTGTTGATGCGGTTCGTCAAGTAACGGATTTAGGTCGCGAGTTTGATATTGTTGGTGTTGCTGATTATTATGTAATACGTGACCTCATGCTACCTAGGTTTACAAGCTGGTATATCGTTTTTGCAGGTAATGAAATGGTTGTTCTTTATACTAATAGGAGTAAGTATGCTTCAGAGATTGATGAGAATAATTGGTATAAAATAATTGCACGTCCGGGAGTTATCGTGGGAGTTTCGGATAAAGATAGAGATCCTAGTGGTTATAGGGCAGTATTGGTTACAAAGCTTGCCAGTATGTATTATTATCATGATAATCACACGCTATACGATATGCTTTATAAAAATAAGTATTCTAATGGTGAGCTTATAATAAAACCTAAAGAAGTTGATTTATTAGCACCATTAGAGTCTGGACAAGTTGATTATGTAATATCTTATTATTCACTAGCTGTACAGCATCATCTGAATTATGTAAGACTTCCCCCTCAGGTAAATCTAGGTGATCCAAGATATGCCGAAATATATTCTGAAGTGTCAGTTACAGTTAATGGTAAAGTTGTGAGTGGTCAACCAATAATGTATGCTTTAACAATACCTTATAATGCCCCCAATAAGAGGTTAGCAATAGAGTTCATTAAGATTCTTTTATCAGAAGAGGGTAGGAAAATTATTGAGAAAAACGGGCAGAAAAGTTTCTCTCCAGCTTATGTTTATGGTAGTGAGGGGTTGCCAAGTGAGTTGAAAGATCTTTTATATACTGGATTAATAACACCGATTAGTGGTTGAGGGAATCATGCACAATTTAAAACTCTTATTGATGTTTTTTTCATTGATTTCACTGTTTAGTGTTCTTTTTATTTTGTTGCCTATTTTTTCTCTTTTGATAAGTAGTTCTCCGTATACTTTAATGTATTATATTGTTGATGCACAAGTTACTTCCGCTATTTTAGTTACGATTTTGTCTGCTGCGTTTGCTGCTGTTCTTTCTTTTATTCTAGGTACACCGTTAGCTTATATTTTAGCTAGATATGATTTTCCAGGCAAATACATTATTGATTCTGTTGTTGATCTCCCCATGATAATTCCTCATTTGGTAGCAGGAATAGCATTATTAATAGTGTGGGGTCCAAGAGGGTTACTTGGAACAGTTTTATCATCTCAAGGCATTAGAGTTACTGATACGTTTTTGGGGATTGTAATTGCAGAGCTATTTGTTAGTTTTCCGCTTTATGTACGATCAGTTGAGAGTGCCATCAGACTTATTGACCCATCGTTAGAGAAGGTATCCAGAACATTAGGAGCTTCGCATGGTTTCACTTTCTATAAGGTTATATTGCCTCTCATAAAAAATGCTATCTTTACTGGTTTAATAGTATCATGGGCTCGTGGGATGAGTGAATTTGGTGCAGTGATAGTGTTAACTTATGTAATAC
This sequence comes from Thermoprotei archaeon, assembly GCA_038881895.1. Lineage (NCBI taxonomy): Archaea > Thermoproteati > Thermoproteota > Thermoprotei > Thermoprotei archaeon. The sequence goes on along the minus strand of JAVZOV010000004.1, from coordinate 46,018 downwards.
TTTATGGACCTTTTTCTGGGAGTATGTCGGCACCAGTTCTTATTTATAATGAATTTACAACAAGGGGATTATATAATGCGTTGCCGATAACATCACTATTGGTACTGGTGAGTCTAATACTGTTTATAACACTTAAGATTATTCAACGGAGAGGTGGTGTGTACGGTTCTTACGGTTAAGGATTTGAGCGTTAAAGTGGGTTCTTTTATGTTGAGAAATATATCGTTCAAAATACCTAATGGTTCATGGATGGTGATACTAGGTCCTACTGGTTCTGGAAAAACTACATTGCTTGAAAGTATAGCTGGATTAAGACAAATTATTGGGGGTCAAGTGTTTATCGATGATACTGAAATAACTAACTTACCACCTGAGAAAAGGAATATCTCGATGGTATTTCAAAATCTTGCATTGTTCCCTCATTTAACAGTTTACGAGAATATCGAATATGGATTATTAGCCAGAGGTTTTCCTAGAAATGTTCGAGAAGAAAGAGTTAGTGAAATGCTTAAACTTTTTGGATTAGAACATTTGAAAAACCGTTATGTGACAAATTTAAGTGGTGGTGAGAAACAACGTGTGGCATTAGCCAGGGCTTTAGCTGTCAGACCAAAGGTTATCTTACTGGATGAACCATTTTCTTCCTTGGACCTGGTTACAAGGAAACAGTTTTGGAAAGAGATCAAAAAATTATTAAAATATTATGAAATACCAGTGCTGCATGTAACACACGACCAGGAAGAAGCTATGTATCTGGGTGAGATGCTTGCTGTAATGAAGAATGGAACTATTATTGAACAAGGATTAACTGGTCAGATATTTTCAAAGCCAAAGAGCAAATTTGTTGCAGAATTTCTCCAGTATCAGAACATATTTACTGGTATTGCAAAGAGTAGTAAAGATAATATGAGTACAATATTTATTGATAATGTTAAACTCACTATCCCTGGAAAACATGATGGCCGTATAATGATAGGTATTAAACCTGAAAATATACTAATAAGTAAAACCATGCCTGAACGCTCTACATCACGAAATGTGTTAAAAGGTTCAATTGAAGCTATTGAACCATCCGGTCCTACAATAATGATAACTGTTAATGTTAATAACTTACCTATTAAAATTATGATAACGCGAGGTTTTTTTGAAGAGCTTGAACTAAAACAAAATGATATAATTTATCTTATAATAAAAGCAGCTTCTATCATAGTTTTAAGTGAATAATTTTTCTCACAATGTTTGTATATTTGTTATTAATTCTTCCGATATCATATCCTGATTTCCCGATACTACTAACGAAGCAACATAATTTCCAAAGCGAAGACATAACCATAATGGCAAATTCTTTAAATATGCAGCATAGAAACCTGCTATAAATGCATCACCTGCGCCCTTCACTGATAATACTTTTACTTTGAACGCTTTCTCTTTAATAATGTTATTCTTAAGGATAGCAAGAGAACCACCTGAACCAAGTTTTATGACTTTTACAGAAGGCTTCATGCCAGCTAATTTATTAATTGCTTCCTTTATATTTCGTGAATTGGTTAGAGTTATGTATTCTTCAACGTTTCCAAATAAGAATGTTAATTTTTCCAACATGTTGTTAAGGTATTCTTGCCGTACATTTTTTATTCTTGGAAATAAATCTAAACCAATCTTGACATTCTTTTTAGATAGTACATCAAGTAGTGTTATAAATTCATCATAATCGATAAGTTCTAATGCGTATCCTGATATATGAAATATCTTTAGATTAATACTCTGTACCTTTCCAATATATCCATTAATTTTTGATCCAATATGATAAATCGCTCTCCGCACACCATTCTTACCAACAATATTTATCACCGTATACGCTTCATTATCATGATGAACTGCCAATAACAAGTTTTCTTTTCCCATAGCACTTTCTATGAAATACTTTAACAAATTACCTATCGGATTATCACTAAATGATGAGATCAACATAACAGATAAGCCAAGCCTTTTGGCAATTCGTGCAACATTGCTTCCTGACCCCCCAAGCAGTATATCAACTTTTTTGGCCTCTCTTTGATTACCTAAAATTTCAGTATTCTTAGAATAATACACATCAATATCTAAGCATAAATCTCCCATAACCACCAAATCATAACTAGATCCGATCATATTCTATAATTAAAATCAATACCTTAAATATTAATAGGTTACCACTCTTTCGGCGAGAAGGCTTCCGACTTCAGTCGTGGAGATGAATCGCCGTTAAGTTTATATTCATCCAAGTCCACCATCTCCTTGAGCGTGTCGCTCGGATGTGGATGGGACGTCCGAAAGCTGGAATAAGGCTCCCATCCAAGACGGGTGGGGGGGTTCCAGCGAGCGGGCTATGGGCTATATGCTCATGGCAGGGGCTGCCTTGGCACAGCCCGAACTCGGTAGGATGAGTGGAGGCCCCACGACAAACCGAGAATCTCCTGGCTTCAGCCACGGAGAATGTCAATGTAGCGAACCTCTCCACAGCTAAAGCAGGGACTCCCAGCGTTTAGGATGGACTTCACACTCATTTCTTTATTTGCTGGTTTGCGAGTCTCACAACTCAACTATCTCATAAAGCTTATTATCCTATGGACTATGTTTTCGCTCCAATTCAGACGAAATTCTTTCCATTCACATCTGGAACATTTAAATTAGTGGGTTAACATCATAAACTTTGCCCATTCATCCCAGCAAAGCTCTAAGCTTTCTGGGACTCATCATTATAAAAATGAAATTTTTAAGAAAATTTTATTTCCTATTTCCCCTTTACAGAAATTCAGCAAGAGACTAAACTTTAGTTCCGTGATAATATTGTTAGTATAATTGAGGTATTCAACTTGAGGTTATAGTTCCTTCCTTTAGTATAACAAGCTAGTAGTGTAATTCATTTTTGTAAAACTTGTGATGTTTGCTTTTAATGTTTTATTTGTTTTATTGTTTTTTCTTTTTGTTCTTAATGTAACAAAAATGTTTTATTTTGGAGTTATTTTTAGTATTTATGGTTAGAGTTTCCATAGTTGGTGGTTCGGGTTATAATGGAGGAGAGTTATTAAGGATCTTAGCTAGTCATTCGAAAGTCGAAGTGACTTATGTGACTTCTAAAGAATACGTTGGAAAACCTATAACTTTTGTGCATCCAAACTTAAGAGGATTTTATTCTTTGAAGTTTTCAGAATATGATATAAATAAGTTAACGAACCTATCGGATGTAGTGTTTTTGTCTGTACCACATGGTGTCTCGATGACTTTGGTTCCAAACCTTTTAAATGTTGGTTTGCGAGTGATTGATCTTAGTGCTGATTATAGGCTTAAAGATCCTGAGCTCTATAAGATTTGGTATGGAATCGAACATCCTCAACCTGATCTCCTGACTAAGGCTGTTTATGGGCTACCTGAATTACATTTTGATGAGTTGCGGAATGCTAGCTTGATAGCATCTCCGGGTTGTAATGCAACTGCCTCTATACTAGCCTTGGCACCTCTCGCAGCTAATAGTTTAATTTATGATAATGTTATTGTTGATATAAAAGCTGGCAGCAGCGAGAGTGGTTCTAAACCTACTATGGGTAGTCATCATCCGGAACGTGAACATGCTATTAGACCTTATGAAGCTGAGGGACATAGGCACGTAGCTGAGGTTGAACAAGAATTAAATCGATTTTCTAAGAATGTTGTGAAGGTAAGCCTTATTCCTCATGCTGTAGGCAGTGTGAGAGGTGTGTTGGCTTCTGCACATATTTGGGTTAAAAATGCATTGAGTAATTTGGATTTATTAAAAATTGTCTCAGGATTTTATAAAGATAAAAAGTTTATTCGTATTGTTAAAGGTTTTCCTCCGTATCCAGATCCAAAGTATGTGGTTGGGAGTAATTTTGCTGATATTGGGTTTGCCTTTGAGAAGCGTGTTAACAGAGTTACCATGTTTGCAGCGTTAGATAATCTAATTAAGGGTGGTGCCGGACAGGCGGTTCAAGCGTTTAACATATCTATGGGTTTTGATGAAGGGGAAGGTCTCATGATGCCTCCTTTAAGGCCGGTGTGAACAATGGTTATTGTTGTGAAAGTTGGCGGTAGGGTTATTAAAAATAATTTGGATAAGTTGGTTAAGAGTATTGTATCTTATCAGGGAAAACTAATTCTTGTTCATGGTGGTGGAGATCAAGTGACTGAGTATAGTAAAAGGATGAGTATTGAACCTAAATTTATTATGTCACCTGAAGGTGTTGTGAGTCGTTATACGTCTCGTGAGGAGTTAGATGTTTATGTTATGGTGATGAGTTTAATAAACAAAATGATTACGTCAATGTTAATTGGTTTTGGTAAAAAGGTTATAGGTGTTACTGGTGTTGATGGTCCTCTTTTCACTGCTGTTCGAAAGAAAAAGGTTATAATTATTGATGAGCGTGGGCGTAAGCGAGCCATCGATGGTGGCTATACTGGGAAGATCAATGATGTGAATTTCAGTTTACTTAATGCTTTACTTAGTCTTGTTGATGTTGTTGTGATCTCTCCAGTGGCTATAGATGTTTCTGAACGTGTTCCTCTTAACGTTGATGGTGATCAAGTAGCAAAAGTTATAGCTATAAGCGGTAAGGTTGAAAAGCTGATTTTTCTTACTGACGTTGATGGTGTGATTTTTAACAATAAAATAGTGAAGCACTTTTCTGCTAATGAAGCAATAGAAATGGCCTCTAAGATTAGTCCTGGCATGAATAGAAAACTTCTTATGGGGTCTGAAGCTGTTAATGCTGGGGTGCGTAAGGTGGTAATATCGTCTGGTTTAGTGGATGATCCTATAAATAATGCATTAAATGATGGGGGGACTGTTATTGAATAAGGTTGATGAGAAGGATTTGAGAATACTTAGTATTTTGAGAAAGAATGTGCGAACACCATATACTGTGATAGCAAGAGAGCTAAATGTGAGCGAAGCTGCTGTAAGAAAGAGAGTAGAAAAGTTAATACGAATGGGTGTAATAAAAAGATTTACGATCGATTATGAGCTAAAGAATGAGGTAAGGGCAGTTGTGATGGTGAAAACAACACCTCCAATAAGTACACCAGAGGTTTCGAAGAAGATCATAGCTATTGATGGTGTAGAGACAGTTTATGAAACTACTGGAGATTATGACATATTAGTTATAATAAGAGGAAACAACATTACAATGGTCAATAAAAGCATCGATGCTATAAGAAGTATTGAGGGAGTTTCTGGTACGAACAGTATAATTGTTTTAAGAACGTGGTTGTAACATGTACATGCGGGATTATTTTTATTTCGAACAATTTTTAATAAAAATCCTTTTATTTATCGTACCAAAATATATTAGAGCTCGGAGGTGACAACGGCAATGATCACTCGATGCCCATTATGTGGTGGAAATGTAAAAGTTCCAGATGATGCATTACCAGGAGAAATCATAGAACACAGTTGTGGTGCAGTATTAGAAGTGCATGTAAATGATGGTGGTCTTGTACTGAAGCTAGCAGAGATTGGAGAGGATTGGGGAGAGTGAAATTAGGAATAGCATACGACTTTTTACGATGGGAAGAAAATGATATAATCAATGAAGCAAAAAATCGGCAAATTAAGATCACACCAATTTATCTAAAAGATTTTTTTGTTAATATAAATGATGGATTAAACTTAGATATTAATGCTGTGATTCAAAGAGGAGTTAGCCATAGCAGAGCGTACACTTCTACTATTCTTTTTGAATCAAAATTATTGTTTGTTGTTAATCCATCCCGTGTACTAGAAGTATGTGAGAACAAAATATACACTACTGCAATATTAGCTAAAAATAATATACCTGTGCCTAGAACTGGAATAGCTTATAATAGGGATGAAGCTATAAAATTGGCTCAAAAGATTGGATATCCTGTTGTTATTAAGCCGGTTAATGGCAGTTGGGGTCGGATGGTTGCGAAAGCTGATGACGAGAATTCATTAAAAAGTCTTTTAGAATACCAGGAATATTCAAACGCATTGTTTAAAAATATCTTTTACATCCAAGAATATGTGAGAAAACCTAATAGGGATATAAGGATTTTTGTAATTGGTGATGAAGTTCCTGTGGGTATATACAGGGTTAATGAAAAGGATTGGAGAACAAATACTGCGCTGGGCGCAAGGGCAGAGCCATTAAAGATTGATGATAAATTAATCGATTTATCTTTGAAAGTTAAAGAAAGTGTGGGTGGTCTATTTTTGGGTATTGATATTTTCGAAGACCCATCACGAGGATATTTAGTTGATGAAGTTAATGGAATTCCCGAGTATAAAAATACTGTACGCGTAACCGGGTTCAACGTTTCTGGTAAACTGTTAGAAAAAATAGTAGAGGCTGTTAAACGTTGAAATTAATTAGTTTTTTTGGTAATAGAGGACTTAAAATTGTTAAGGGTAAGGATCAGTACGTATGGGATGAAAATGGTGTCAAATATCTTGATTTACATACTGGGCATGGTGTGGCTTTTCTTGGTCATAGGAATAAAGTTGTTATTGAATATTTAAGTAGACAAATGAACGAAATAATGACTTTGTCTACAGCTTTCTCATCATCAATACGTGATGAAATGTTAAATGAACTTGAATACGTGAAACCTGATGACCTTAATAATGTTTTTCTTTTAAATAGTGGTAGTGAAGCTATAGAATTGGCAGTGAAAATTGCTAAAAAGGTCACAAAAAGAAAGAAATTTGTTGCTTTTAAAAATTCTTTTCACGGCAGGACTTTTGCAGCTTTATCCCTTACATGGAATAAAAAGTATAGAGAACCTTTCGAACCCCTTATGAGTGATGTTATATTTGCTGAATTCAATAATATTGAATCATTAAAGGTTGTGAACGATACTGTTGCAGGAATAATAGTCGAACCAGTCCAAGGTGAAGGAGGCGTTATACCCGCACAGCCAGATTTTATGAAAGCTTTGAGGGATATTGCTGATGATACTGGTAGTATTCTTATAGTAGATGAAATTCAGAGTGGATTTGGAAGGACTGGAAAAATATGGGCGCATCAACATTTTAATACAAAACCAGATATAATGGCTGCTGGTAAGGCCATTGGCGGAGGTTTTCCAGTGAGTGCAGTATTCATGCCAGATTGGATTGCCAGTAAGCTGGATGAAGGTGATCACGGCAGTACATACGGTGGAAATCCTCTTGCTATGGCTGCTGTTACTGCATCAGTAAGAGTTTTAAAAAGCGATAATGTAACTAATAATGTTAGAGAGAAGGGAAAGGATTTTATTAATCTACTTAAGGTTAATTTAAAAGATTTTGATATTGTGCGTGATATTAGAGGAATTGGATTTATGATAGGAATCGATATGCGTACAAACCCATCAAGTATCATAAAGACACTTCAAGAGGAAAAGATCTTATCGCTTAAAGCTGGAGTAACTACTGTTAGATTTTTACCACCATACATGATAACATACGATGATATAAGAAACACCATCGACATACTAAGAAAAATACTGCAAAAAATTGAGGTGAAAGTTACATGATTATATTGCCATAGCGACTCCTTCACTTCTTGGATCAGATGTGGCAGCGTACATCCCTTGTGTATATTCGATTACGTTTGCTATCCCTACACTGCTACTGTAATATGGTAATGTTTCTATTTTTATCTCATTACTTTTTGGTAATGATAACCTTCCTTCAATAATTGCAGTAAAGTGTTTATTCCACTCAGTTAACATAAACCTTGGTGCGTCTACAGCTTTGGAAATTTTCATGTTATAGCTAATAATATTTTCAAGTATTTCAGAATGAATTTGAGGTCGTAAATCTCCACCTGCACATCCAATAATAAGTTTTCGTTCACCTTTTTCTGCTAGAAGTATTGAAAGTGTATGGAGGGGTCTTCTGCCTTTACCTGGTCTATTTGGAGATGAGAGGGATTTAGCGAATCCTACACCTCTATTTTGAAACGGTATTCCTTTAACTACTATTCCTGACCCAAATGGGTAAAAGAGACTTTGAATGAATCCTACCATGTTACCAAACCTATCAGCAACTGCAAAGAATGTTGTATCGGCATCTTTTAGTATATTACCTTGTTTCTTTTGTATTCTGTTTCTTAGATAATTTTTAGAGAGAAGTTTCTCGACAGGTATTTGGAAAAATCTTGGATCTCCTAAAAACGTATCGCGATCTTCATACGCTAATCCTGCGATTTTTAATTGCAATGCAATTCTTTGTGTATCGTTAAAATCTAACTTATCAACATTAGATTCTTCTATCATAGACAGAATTTCAAGTGTTGTAATGCCTTGGGTATTGGGTGGTAATTCATAAACGTCATAATTTCTATATTCTGATCTTAACGGTCTGACTTGTTCGCCTTTATAAACTCTCAAATCTCTAATGTCTATCGGCACATCCTGTGCTCTTAAACCACTAATTAATTCTCCTGCAAGTTCTCCTTTGTAAAATTCTTCAGGTCCAAATTTACCTATTTTTTTCAATACCTCACCTAGATCTTTTTGTATGAACCAATCACCAGATTTTAGATTTCCGTACAATCTATTCCAACCTTGATAAGCGGCAAGAGTATTTTTCGAAGCTTCCGTAGCGCGCGCCAATTCATCACTAACTGGGAATCCGTTAACTGCTAACGATATTGCTTGTGAAAGTAGTTCTTCAAGACCTTTTGTGCAATACTTGTCATAAATCCATCGCCATAAGTCTACTAAGCCTGGTATTGTAATGGTTAGTGGTCCACGTATTGGTTTAATGTTTATGTATTCCTTTTCATCGAACCCTGAAGGAGCAGGACCTGAACCATTATAACCTATAATACTATCCGGTGTTATTGCGAGTATAAAACCATCACCGCCTAATCCACCAGTGTGAGGAATTACTACTGAAAGAACTGAACTTATTGTAATTGCCGCATCGAATGCGTTTCCTCCGTTCTCAAGTATTTTAATCCCAGCCATTGATGCATGATAATTTTGTGACACAACAATTCCGTTCTTACCATAGACCGTAAAACCTGGCATTGAATATCATAGTATTATAGTTTTACTACATATTTAACTTATTGCATGTTAGTTATAACGACTTTTATTAGATTATTTTAACCTATATTTTTTATGATTTCTTCTTGTTGTTCGCTCTGTGTTTCATGTATGATTTTTCCTGGTCTCACTTTTATCATGCCTAGTCCCATTTCTTTTCCTTTACCAACACCGATAAATTCTGCATATGCTAAGAGTCTTGCTATAACGTTTCTTGTTTTGAGGTTGAGTCTTTCATCAACTTTATATACACACCAACCTATGAACCCTCGTATCACGTGTTTATGGCTGTTATCTCGTATCACAATTGTTACTGGGTTTAAATGATATCCAGCTTCATGTATGTAGCTGTATGATATTTTACTTATATTCTCCACATCGATTTTCATTTCATTTGGAACATGTTTATTCCAGTGTGATGTGATGCTTGATATTAGGGTATGAGAAAGCGGAAATAGTCTTAACCATGATTTTGTGGTGGGCATTGGTATTTTGATTACAAATTGCGTTGGTGTTATGAAGTCTACCCTGAAATCACCTGTAATATTTATTAACAATTCATTGATATTGACGCTTTTAACTTGCGATGCTGCCAAGAGGATGTCAGTATTATAAAGTGAAATGCGCCAACTGCTTGATATATTTTTTGCAAGAAAGTCTTGTAATTCGTTAATAGGATTTTTAGATAAAAATGATACATGAAAGACATATTTTTTATTCTCATATAGTGAAACTAACGATGATTTTTTTCGTGGATTCTGAAATTTATATATGGGCTTATTATTACTCATGATAGGTGATACTGTTAAGTTGCTTAATGCATTGTTAGTAATAATATCTAAAATTGTAGTTTCATAATTCTGTACATTTTTAAGTATGAGTTTCGATACTGTTGATGTAAAACCATCTATGGTAATAGTGGATTCGGGTATAAATTCTAATGTTATACGTGTCATATACATCTCATTATCACACCATGTATCATTAGATAATTATACATACAGAAATAAATAGCTGCCTATTTTTTATTTATTGAGAGAAATGGTTTTTAATAATTTAGATGATCTCATACATGAATCAATACAACGTTTTATGGATGAACCTAGTTTAATAGAGACTACTGCTAAATCTGCGCTCTTTGTAGGTGATACGCATGGCGCTGTAGATGTTACACAGAAAGTTCTTCGGGAGTATCGGGGTGTTGTTGATTTAATAGTATTTCTTGGCGATTATGTGGATAGAAGTGATACAGGACTTGATAATCTTGGACTTATACTGACAGCCAAACTAAGAGATCCAGAACACATTATAGTGTTGCGTGGTAATCATGAAAGCCCGATTACTAATTATTACTATGGATTTTATGAGGAAATTTTGGCAAAACTAGGTTCTGGATTTTATAATCAGTTTGTAGAATTATTCTCTGTGATGCCATATTCTATAAAGGTGAACGGTGTATTAGGATTACATGGTGGTATTCCTCGTGATGTAGAGGATCTTTCTAGAATTACAGAAATACAAAAAGGTGATGAAGAACCAAGGGATCCTATAGCATTTCAGATTCTCTGGAATGATCCTAGTCCAGATATTAGAGGCTTTGAGCCTAGTCCGCGAGGCTCAGGCATCTATCTCTTTGGAATGGATGTTGCTGAAAAGTTTTTAAAGAAAAATGAACTGTATATGCTAGTTAGAGGGCATGAAGTTTGTCCTGAGGGTTATAGAATTGATTTTAATGGATTAGTAATAACAGTATTTTCAAGTCGATATCATGGTGGATATGCAGGAGCATTATTAGTAAAGGATAATAATGAACTAAGATTTTTAACACTCTAATATAATTTCTATTAGCTAAACGTGACTAAGTGCGCTACTCCGCGACTGAAGTCATGAGTTTCCAGCGTTTAGGATGAGCTTCATGTTCATTCCCTCATCTGCTGATTTGCGTAGCTCATAACTTTATAATCCCAGGGTAATGAGCTCTATGGGTTATGTTTATACGTGTGTCATTCTCTTATGTATTGTTGTATATCATTCTTTATTTTTTCAAGTAATGTCTTTGCATATTCTCGTTCTTTTGCGTCAGCATATACTTTTATTATCGATTCATCTAACGATGGGACGATGAACACCCATCCGTTTTCAAATTTTATTCTTAATCCTCTCATGAGATCTGTCATATTGTTCATGTAATTGTAATATAGTTTCTCTAAAATTGAACCTCTTAAGTTTGCTGGACAATACAATTCATCACTGATTAATTGTATTGATGGTAACGAATCAACGATTTCTGACAATTTGATTCTGTGTTCAGCCATATAACTAATTATATGAAGAAGTGAGCTTATTGCATCAAAGCCTAGTATGGTATTACTAGTAATGTATCCGCCATCCTCATCACCAGCCCATTGTGCGTTGTTATTTTTTATTGCTAAGCCTAATGAGTAAGATGAAGTATCAGTTCTTATTAAAGAAATATTGTATTTGTCTGCAAACTCATCGATACCGCTAGATACACTCATTGGAATGGCAAATTTAGTTATATTAAAGTCGGGGGCAATCATTATCATTAACATAAGACTCTGTAACCCGCTTAAGGTTCTTCCTTTTTCATCGACAATCAATAACCTTTCACCGCTTTGATCAATTATAAATCCAGCCTTGGCTTCCGTTGATTGCACAACTTTATGCATAAAAGAACTTAGTTCACTTCTCTTCTCACTAATTCTATAACTGATTTCAGGTGCTAAGTTTATTAAAATTGTATCTATACCCGATTTGCTAAGAAGCTGCGGTAGGATAAGGGAAGCTGTGCCTTGGCCCAAATCAATAACTACTTTTTCATGCCATTTACGCAAGGATGAAGTATCGATAGATTTATAAATATAATCTTCATAAGGTTCATAAACTCGAGATGGATAATATATATCACCAACCATATTGTAATCTACTCTTCTGTAATCTTCTCTGTAAACCAGATTCTCTATCTTTCTTTCCACAGTTGGATTAATATTAAGTCCATTTGAATCATAGATCTCAATGCGCATGATATCTGGTAATGTGTTATGCATCCTAATATGAACACCATATTCTGATGAAGACTGTACAACGAAAAGTCTAGTAATCGGGGATGGCACAGCTCTTAAATTATATACATTAATGCCTGCGGATAGCAGACCTGCAATAAAAGCTCTTTTAAGCATTCTTGATGCTTTCATCATGTCCCTGCTTGTCGTGACCACAGAACCTGGTTTTACTATAGTAGCTAATGCGGCACCTATTTTTGATGCAAGCTCGGGTGTCATTTCTATGTTAGCCACACCATTAATACCATACATACCGAACAACTTTTTAACACTTTTAATGCCCGCAGTTATATCCGAACTAATAACAAGGCCTGATTCGACATTCTTCTTTGGCCAAATTTTAACACTAGACTTTATTATTACATCATTACCTATTACACACTCATCACCAATTACGGATCCTTCATAGGCATATACACCTGACTTCATAGTGACACGCTCTCCAACTATTGATCCGTTCAATTGAGAACGTGAACCAATAAAACTCCCATTCCATATAATACTGTGCTCTATCTTTGTACTTCTTTCTATGATCACGTCATCACCAATTACCACGTATGGTCCTATAACTGTGTTTTCTTTAATCGTTACGTTAGATCCTATTAGAACAGGTCCTATTATTGTTGCTGTTGAATCTATCGAACATTCACTTCCAATGTATATCTTATCATCAAAAGGCTTAGATACTACTCTAATTCCTTTTAAATTATCTAACAATTCTTCATGAGCTTTTCTATATTGCTCAGTGTTTCCAATATCCTTCCAGTATCCATTATGAATGTAACCATACACTGGATAATCTCTTTTAAGCAAAAGAGGTATCAAATCACGACTGAAATCAAACTCCGATCCTTTGGGAATTAGCTCTAATATTTCTGGCTCTATTATATATACACCTGCATTTACAGTATTAGAGAATACTTCACCCCATCCTGGTTTCTCAACAAATTTTTTTAACCTCCCTTCATGATCAAGCAATGCCACACCAAATTCTAATGGATTCTCGACAGTAATCAAAGCCATCGTAAAAACTGAACCCTTACTTCTATGAAAATTAAGCATGCTGCTCAAATCAATATCGGAAAGCAGATCACCACTAACCACTATTAACGTGTCATCTAATTCATCAAATATAACCCTCACACCACCAGCCGTACCCAAAGGTCTATCTTCAATCGAATATTTTAAACGTACATTCCACCTAGAACCATCATCAAAATATCCAGTAACAACAACAGGAAGATAATGTAAAGTAACATAAATGTCCCTCAAATTGGATTCATATAAACGCTCAATAGTATATTCCATTAAAGGCTTATTAAAGAATGGTACCATAGGTTTAGGCCTATTAATTGTCAATGGCCTAAGCCTGGTACCCTCACCACCAGCCATTATTACAGCTTTAGTCATATATATAAATTGTAATTAAAAGTTTAAATATTTATTTTCTGTCCTCCTTTACTCTAAAGAACTGGTTCTCTTTAAGCATTTTCACTGGTCAGTGTACCTTTCTCATTGCTTGAAGGGCTTTATGACACACTCTGCTCTTCTTGTCCAATAAATTTATTTATGTTTATTTTAATTTTTAGTATTGCCTGATGATGAGCCTGTCTCACGTGTCTGAGTTGATGACGTTTCCTGGGAGAGCTGAAGGTGCTGTCTTTTTTATTAATTCTTAATTAAATTTGTTAGTTGGTTTTTTGATGCTAGCCATTTGAGACCTTCTATAAATGCCTCTGCTGTAGCAATGTTCGTTATGACAGGTATTCCCAGTTCGATTGCGCGTCTTCTTATTATGTGTTCATCTTCTAGCATTACTGAGTATTTCTCAAGTGATAATGAGCTTGGTATATTGATTACTAAATCTATTAATCTCTCTTTGAGGTATTCGCTGATGTTAGGGTGTCTCGCTTTTTCGTGAAATTTGTAAACAATTTTTATGTTATCTATTCCATGCTCCATAAGGTATTCTGCAGTGTGTTCTGTTGCAATAATGTTATAACCCATTTTCTTTAATTCAAGAGCTATTTTAAGGATTTTTTCTTTTAATTCTTTATCACCTACAGATACAAATATGTTTCCTCCGAGTTTTGGCATCTTATATTCTGCTGCTATTAATGCTTTAGTCAGCGCTTCGTGGAAATCATCTCCGAAACATGCGACTTCTCCTGTGGATTGCATTTCTACACTAAGAATAGGATCAGTGCCATCTAGCTGCATAAACGAGAATTGTGGAACTTTCACGCTAAATCTTGTCTTTGTTTTCATATTGATGCTGTTGGGCAATTTTTTCTCAACTAATACATGTGCTGCCAGCTTCATGAGATTAATATCAGTGGTTTTTGATACGAACGGCATTGAGCGCGAGGCTCTTAGGTTGCATTCTATAACGTATACGTCATCGTTTTTGGCAAGATATTGAATGTTGAATGGCCCTTTTATATTTAAAGCTTTAGCTATTTTTATTGTGTATTCGATGATTTTCTCTCTTATTTTTTGTGTAATTCTTATTGGTGGTATGACCATTATTGCATCTCCTGAATGTACACCGGCTGGTTCAACGTGTTCTATTATTGATCCTATCACTATGTTCTCTCCGTCAGATACTCCGTCGACTTCAATTTCCATTGAATTTGTAAAGAATTTGCTGATAATTACTGGATGTTCATGACTTATTTTTGTTGCTTCTAGTATGTACTGTTTGAGTTGTGTTGGTGTCCATACAACTTTCATTGCAGCTCCGCTAAGTACGTAAGATGGTCTTACGAGTATTGGATAACCTACTTTCTGTGCGAAATATTGTGCTTCTTCTAGAGTTGTAAATTCTTTCCATGGTGGTTGTTTAATATTTAGTACGTCTAATAGTTGGCTAAATTTTGCTCTATCCTCAGCTTTATCAATATTGTTACTATCTGTTCCGAGGATTCTTGCTCCCCATTTTGCTAGTTTTGGTGCTAAATTGTTAGCTGTTTGTCCTCCAACATTTACCACAATTCCATCTGGTTTTTCTTTTTCGTAGATGTCGAAGACTCTTTCTAACGTTAGTTCTTCAAAATAAAGTTTGTCACTCATATCATAATCGGTTGATACTGTTTCAGGATTGCAATTTATGACTATAGTTTCATCAAATCCTTCAGCTTTTAATGCCCATACCATGTTCATTGTACACCAATCAAATTCTACAGAACTCCCTATTCTATAGGGTCCTGCACCAAGAACTATGACTTTGCGTTTGCTTGAAATAAAGTCAGTATCATCAAAGTCTCCATTATATGTGATGTATAAGTAATTTGTTTTTGCTGGCCATTCTGCAGCTAGAGTATCAATCTGTTTTACGACAGGATTGATATTAAGTTTTTTCCTAAGATTTCTGATACTTTCTTCGCTTGAACCTAGGCATTTTGCAATTTGTTTATCAGAAAAACCTAATTGTTTTGCTTTTTTAATTATGTGGTACAGTGTTTTTTCATCTACGTTGTTTATTTTTTCTTTTAAAGAAAGAAGTTCTTTTTCCATGTCTACTATGTTTTTTATTTTATTAATAAACCATGGATCAATTTCAGATAGCTTAGAGATTTCCTCTATACTTAACCCTTTTTTAAGTGCTCTGACAATGTAAAGGAGTATTTCATCTGTAGGGTTAGTAAGCATTTCTTTAATTCTTTCCAATGATGCTTCGTCATCATTATAGTTTGCCACTAATCCATCTAATCCTATATCGAGCATTCTTACAGCTTTTTGTAGCGCTTCTTCGAACCTTCTTCCGATAGCCATTACCTCACCTACTGATTTCATTTGTGTTCTCAATTTTCTATCAACTCTCGGAAATTTCTTAAAATCCCATCTAGGAATTTTTATGACAATATAGTCAAGTGCTGGTTCAAAAGCTGCTGTTGTAATTCCAGTTACATTGTTTATTAATTCCGGTAGTGTATAACCTAAGGCTAGTTTTGCTGCTATGTATGCTAAAGGATATCCAGTAGCTTTAGATGCTAATGCTGATGATCTGGACATTCTTGGGTTAACTTCGATCACATAATATTTGTTAGTGTTAGGGTCTAAGGCAAATTGTACATTACATTCTCCAACAACATTTAGTGCTCTGGCCGCTTTAATAGCTGCGCTACGCAAAATATGATATTCTCTATTGTTTAATGTTTGTGATGGAGCTACAACTATGTTATCACCTGTGTGAACGCGCATTCCTAATACATTTTCCATGTTACAAACTACTATACAGTTATCTTCATAATCCCTCATCACTTCGTATTCTATTTGTTTAAGTCCCCCTAAATATTCTTCTATTAGAACTTCTTTTATTAAACTATGAGCTAATCCTTTTTCAACAATGTTTATGAGCTCTTCTTCATTTTTGGCAACACCACCACCTTTTCCTCCGAGCGTGAAGGCAACTCTTATTATCACAGGATAACCAATTTCTTTTGCAGCAATTTTTGCCTCCTCTAGTGAGTGAGCACTTTTACTTCTTGGTACTGGTAATCCTGCTTCTATCATAACTTTCTTAAAACGTTCTCTATCACTAGCATTCTCAATAGTTTCTATGGAGGTGCCAAGTACTTTTACATTGTAATTATCTAAAATGCCCATTTTAGCGAGTTTAATACCACAATTTAAAGCTGTTTGACCACCAAACGTTAAAATTATACTGTCTGGACGTTCTTTTTTAATGGCTTCTTCTACATATTCTGGTGTTACTGGTAGGAAATAGATCTTGTCGGCCATGTTTTCATCAGTTTGTATGGTTGCTATGTTTGGATTTACTAGTATTGTCTTTATACCTTCCTCTCTTAATGCTTTGAGACATTGACTACCAGAATAATCAAATTCTCCTGCTTCACCGATTTTAATTGCTCCACTTCCGAGTACTAATACTTTTCTTATGTTTGTTTTTTTAGGCATACATTCTCACCATGTTATGTTTACGTATTTTTTCTCTGAAAATATCAAAGACAAAGAGTGTATCATACGGCCCTGGTGATGCCTCCGGATGGAATTGGACTGCTAGAATTGGTTTATTTTTATGTTTTATGCCCTCAACTGTCTTATCATCAGCGTTTATCCACCAAACTTCTAAGTCAGTATTTTTTAATGAATCGGGATCGACTGCAAAACCATGATTCTGACTAGTAACATAGCTTTTTCTAGTTGAGAGGTCTATTGAAGGTTTGTTTTGACCTCTGTGACCATACTTTAATTTAAAGGTATTAGCGCCCATTCCCAATGCGAGTATTTGGTTACCAAGGCATATACCTATGATGGGGACATTTGCATCTATAAGTTGACGAGTTAGTTCTATGGTTTCAGTAAAGTTTTTAGGATTACCCGGACCATTGCTCAAAACTATACCTCTTGGGTTATAAGCGAAAACTTCATCAACGCTGGCGTTGTAAGGTAATCTGATTATACGAAATCCCTTTTCTATTAAATTTCTTATTATACTGGCTTTGATTCCGCAATCAATAAGTACGATGTTTTCATTTCCATTGCCATAAATGATTGGTTTCTTAGTTGAGACTTCATGAGCAAAATTTATCTCATCATAACGCTTTGTATTCTTCAATTCATTAATTAAACTATCAATCGATATGTCGTCTTGTGAAACCTCTAATATTCCCATCATAACCCCTTTAGATCTTAATCTTTTTGTTAATTCTCTTGTATCAATACCTTGTATACCTGGCACTTTCTCTTCATACAACCATTCATGAAGTGATTTCTCAGATAAAACATGACTTGGAGTGTTGCACGCTTCATAAACAGCTAGTCCATTAACTTGAATCTTTTCTGACTCGAAATGTAACGGTAAACCCCACGAATCTTTTATATTATAAATAGGAACACCATAATTACCTATTAAAGGATAAGTCATAACGAGTATCTGTCCACGGTATGATGGATCAGTTAATGCTTCTGTATATCCAGTCATTCCTGTATTGAATACTACTTCACCGATAACACGTTTTGGATATCCGAAACCTTTACCTATCCATATACTACCATCTTCAAGTACTAGTACAGCATTTAGTGATTCTGCCATTAATCTCTATCCTTTAAAGGATATATTTTATTTAAACATATTCGAATATTTTAATAACTTTTCGAAACAAGAATAACATTGCTGCTGAACACAATAAAACTGGACAAAATGAGAATCGTGAAAATTCTGTTCTAATTATAACGTTTTTTACGAAAAGTTTAACGAATGTATCATAAAAATTATATTTGACAATATTTCATATACAAATACATAGGTGAATGACGTGGCGCTAAAAACAACATGCCAGGAGTGTGGAGGAGTAATTGAAGTACCTGACGATGTAATAATAGGAGAGATTGTATCGTGCCCAGATTGTGGAATTGATTATGAGGTTAGTCAAATTAATAATGGCAGTATTCAATTAAAAATAGCAGAGGATATAGGAGAAGATTGGGGAGAATAGGGAGCGATATACTAGTTGGCACGTTTAATAATATTGTACGACAGAGTTAGATGGGAAGAAAAGCAAATAGCAGAGGAAGCTAAGGCTCTAGGTGCTGCAGTAACTATGATAGATGTTAGGTCATTACCATTAGAAATCACATCCAATATTATTAAAGAGAAATTTGATGGTATTGTTCTACAAAGATGTATAAGTCACACACGTGGAATTTATTATACTGCAATACTTGAAGAACATAGTGTTAATGTTATTAATAGCTTTTTTACTACGATGATTACAAGCAATAAACTTTTTACAACATTAAAGTTAATTAAGAATAATGTACCTACACCCAGGACTGGTGTGGCTTTCTCATACGATGCAGCTTTAAGAATTGCAAGTGATATAGGATATCCTGTTGTTATAAAACCAATTTTAGGTAGTTGGGGAAGATTAGTAAATAAAGCGAGAGATCAGGATGAACTTTCGTCACTTCTTGAAGCAAGAGAGTTATTACCTGATCCTTTGTATCAAGTTTACTATCTTCAAGAATATATAAAAAGGCCTTCAAGAGATATAAGGAGCATAGTGGTTGGTGATGAGATTGTTGCAGTAACTTATAGGTATCAACCTGAAAATGATTGGAGAACAAATGTTGCAAGAGGAGGAACTGTTGAAAAAGCATATCTTTCTAAAGATGAACGTGAAATTATTCTTCGAGCAGCTATGGCAGTTGGCGGAGGCATTCTTGGTATTGACGCTATGGAAAGCAATAAAGGCATCCTAGTTCACGAAATTAATGGAACAGTAGAGTTTAGAGGTGCTGCATCAGTATGGGGAAATATAATACCCAGATCAATAGCTGAGTATGCCATAAAGATAGCTAAGAAGTAAAAAGACAAGATATATGAGATGCAAATATTTCTGTCTTGGTGTATATGGTAATGATCACCCCCATAGAATTGCTTATTAATATGATAAAAATTTATTCGCCAAGCAATAAGGAGGACAATATTAGAATATATATAAACAAATTACTTAGTGAGGAGTTCAAAGCTGATAAAATATATATCGATAAAGCTGGGAACATAATCGGAATCTATAATGGTACAGAGCCCACAATTTTACTTTCAAGTCACATGGATACAGTACCTGGTGAAATTGCTGTAAGAATTGATGAAGAGAAGATTTATGGAAGAGGAGCATCCGATGCAAAAGGACCTTTGGCAACTTTCCTCTATTCATCATACTTACTAAAAAGAGTAGAAAATTATCCATTAAAAATAATGGTAGTTGGCACGGTTGATGAAGAAGGAGGAAGTAAAGGAATAAAAGAGTTGCCTAACACTCTACAAAAATTAAATGTTAAACCCTCATACGCAATTTTTGGTGAACCGGGAGGTGCTAATGTTATAACAATAGGATACAGAGGAAGAATACAACTGCGTATAAAACTATTTGCTGAAAGTTATCACGCATCATTACCAAATATACCAAATGCAATAGAAGATATGGCGATAGTGCTCAGTGCTCTAAAAAATTATGAAAGAAAATTTAAAACATTCAGTAATTTTACTTCCATAACAATAACACCCACGATTATAACTGGTGGTCACGCAATAAACGTAACACCTCGCGAATGCGAAGTAATATTGGATATAAGAGTCCCACCGACAAGATCAACAAACGAATTCCTATCAGACATAATTAACATAGTTAAATCTACTACTAATTTGAAAAACGAATGTATTGTCGAGGATTTTACTGAACCCTATGAATTGAACATTTCAACTCCTTTAATTGCTGCATTTCGTGAAGCTATATTGCAAATAGCCAACGCTAATGCAAAGCTTATAAGAAAAAGTGGAACTGGTGAGATGAATATTTTTGCTCAAAAGTGCAATATTCCAATCATAACATACGGACCTGGAGACCCAAAAATATCTCACACAGACAATGAGTACATTCTTTTGCACGATTATGAATTGGCAATTAGGATTGTAAAACAAGCACTCTGGGTAATAAACAGTTATGTAAGTAAATTAAGATAGAAGTGATCCTACTAGACAAGGGTTCTGAATTAAGTATGGGTATGTGTAGAATACATACTTAGTCCTTTCCTCTCTGCGTTAAACGTTTCATAGAGGGCTTTCTAGTGAATCCATGAATCCACATATTTGAAAGTTCAAAATTAAACCACATTCCACTAACCTATCCCTATAGGAAGTTAAGCCTCCAGAGCAGAGAGATAGATTTCAAGCATTATACAAAATATATGCAATCAACCTATAAATATATCTATTTTGAAACCACTGACAACAGCTCTAAAGATAATGAGAGTTAGAATATATGTGTCTTCTTCGTTTTTCACTTCTTAATTCTTCTCATGTTTTTCAACACCTTCACCATAAATAAGACAGAGAAAGATTATGTGATGAAAGGAAAAAGTTAATATGTGCATTGCGTGATATGTTGTGAGGGCTCAGTGAAAAACAAGTTGAGTATTGCGAGAATTGTGCGTAGTGTGGTTGATACACATCCTTCGTTAATAGATTGTCTTAGGAATGGATCTTTAAATTATACTGCGACTTCTAAAATGTTGAGAAGTGAAGTTTCAAAATTAATGGGTACTGATGTTGAGATTGATGCTATTAAGATGGCGTTAATACGTTATGGTGAGGAACTTAAAGAGGATCTAGAGCGTATTGAAAATAATATTAGGAAGGTCTTAGCTGAAAGTACGCTTCAAATGCGTAATGATGTTGTTGTGATTACAACTAAGTGGGGAAATGTTACGGGGAAGCTAGATGAAATAATTCGTGTATCAGGGGATTCTAGATTTTTCCAGATTACGCAGGGCATTACTACGTTTACTATTGTTATTGAAAAAAAGATAGAAAGGGATCTGGTATCTATTATTGGTGAACACAATGTGAATAATATTATCAGAAATCAAAGTGCAATAATACTTTTGAGTCCTGAAGAAATAATATCAACACCTGGAGTCATAGCTTATATCACATGGCTTCTTTCTAAAGAGGGAATCAATATAACTCAGATCATTTCATGTCATCTAGACACAATTTTTATAGTAAGCCAGGAGCAGGCTTTAAAAGCGTATAAAGTACTTGAGGATTCAATAAATCATATAAGGCGATTTATAGATAGATAGTTTTAACGAGATAAACATGTTCTAATTGAAACATGATCGTTTTTTAATTGTTATTTTCATCACGTAATTTATATTTAATACTATTAGATAAAGTAATTTATGAAAAAAGTAGTACTGGCATATTCAGGGGGATTAGATACTTCAGTATCGATAAAATGGTTGCAAGAAAAATATGGATACGATGTTGTTACTGTCGCACTAGATGTTGGTCAGGGTGAAGACTTTAAGGAAATAGAAAGGAAAGCTTATGAAATAGGAGCTGTTAAACATTATACTATAAATGCATTGGATGAATTTGTGAAAGATTACATTAATCCAGCAATAAAATCTAATGCTCTCTATCAGGGTAAATATCCATTAAGTAGTGCTTTGTCTAGACCTTTGATATCAAAATATTTAGTTGAGATTGCGGAAAGGGAGAATGCTGATGCTGTTGCTCATGGTTCTACTGGCAAGGGTAATGATCAAGTTAGATTTGAAGTAACAATTAAAGCATTGAATCCTAATTTAAAAGTCATAGCACCCGTGAGGGAGTGGAATTTGAATAGAGAAGAGGAAATAGAGTACGCGAAGAAACATGGAATTCCTGTAAAGGCTACTAAGAAAAGCCCATACAGCATTGATCAGAACTTATGGGGTAGGTCAATTGAAGGTGGTGTTTTAGAGTATCCTGAAAAGGAACCACCATCAGATGTATTTGAATGGACTGTGGATCCTATAGAAGCACCCAATACTCCAGGTTATGTAACCATTGGTTTCCGGAATGGTGTGCCAGTAAGTCTAAATGGTGAAGAAATCAATGAGGTCACTTTGATCTCTGAACTTAATCGTATTGTAGGTATGCATGGTGTGGGAAGAATTGATCACATGGAAGATAGACTAATCGGTATAAAGTCAAGAGAAGTTTATGAGTGCCCGGCGGCTTTGGCTATTATTGAGGCGCATAAGGATTTAGAGAAATTCGTTCTCACGCGGCACGAGAATAATTTAAAAGAGTTAATAGATCAAACATGGATCCAGCTTGTATATAATGGATTATGGATGGAACCATTAAGACTTGATCTTCAGGCTTTTATAGATTCGACACAAATACCTAGAGTTAGTGGACAGGTTACACTCAAATTGTTTAAGGGCGGTATGTATGTAGTTAGTAGGAAGAGCGATTATGCATTATATGATTTAAAATTATCAACATACGACACTTCATCAACATTTAATCAAGAGTTTGCTGCCGGATTTATAGAACTCTGGGGTCTTCAAACTGTTACTGCTCACAGAATATTAAGGATGGTTAATGAAAATGCACAAAAACCCGTGGGAGTCGAGGTTAAGTAATAGAAAGAAAGCTTTAATACTTATTAAAGAAGCTGAAAATGATCTAAAAAATGATAAAACTTTAATACCTTATGAAATACTTGTTAACGAAGCTCATACGATAATGCTTTACAGAGTTGGAATTTTAGAAAAAAGCGAGGCATCAGCAATACTCAAAACTCTCGAGAAACTTTATGATGAGTGGATAAGTGGTAACATGCAGTTTAATACTGAACTCGAAGACATACATTTTCATGTTGAATCATACTTAATAAATAAATTAGGAATACGCACTGGTGGTAAGCTTCATACAGGAAGAAGCCGTAATGACTTAATAGCCACAGATATCAGATTATACCTTAGGGATGCTATAAATCAATTCTCGCAAGAATTATTAAATGCTATGAAAAAGCTGCTTGATATTGCTGAATCTAATATAATGACCATCATACCAGGATACACCCACATGCAACAAGCTCAACCAATAACACTGAGCCATTATTTAATAGCACATGTAAATCAACTTATGCGCACATATCAAAGATTGCGCGAAGCGTACAAGAGAGTTAATCTTTCACCTCTGGGGTCTGGAGCATTAGCGGGAGTTAATTGGTCTGTAGATAGAGAAATGGCTGCTCAATATTTAGGTTTTTCTGGCATTATCGAAAACTCATTGGATGCAATAACATCTAGAGGTGAGATTGAAGCAGAAATATTATCTGATTTAGCAATATTATCTACTCAACTTAGTAGGATTGCAGAAGATATTATATTTTGGGCATCTCAAGAGAGTAGGTTAATAGAACTAGATGACTCTTATGCAGGTATTAGCAGTATCATGCCTCAAAAGAAGAATCCTGAAGCAGCAGAGATCGTAAGAGCTAAATCATCAGAACTCTATGGAAACTTAGTTAAGGCATTAACAGTAATGAAAGGATTACCAACTGGATATAATAAAGATATGCAGGAGCTTAAGGGAGTTTTAGAAGAAAGTTTTGAGATAACAAAATTAAGCTTACAATCTATCGTTGGTATGATAGAAACTATGAGAATTAACAGTGATGTATTCATAAATTCTCCTTCAATGACGTATACCCTTGCTACTGATATAGCCGATATACTAGTAAAAAAATTGGGGATATCATTTAGAGAAGCCCATCAAGTTGTAGCTTCAGCTGTTAAACGTTCTCAAGACAAAGGTCTCACTATCGAACATGTAATTTCATCATTAAATGAGGAACTGGGTATTAAGATTTATGAGTTACCTGGGTTAAAACTAGATCCAAAAATGAGTATAAACATGAAAATCAGTAGAGGAAGTACTAGTCCTAGTGAAAACATGAAAATGCTAAACAGACTTAAAAAAACAATAATAAAGGAGAGAGATAAATTAAACAGCGAGATCATGCGAATCAATGAATCACTAAAAATGTTAATGGAGGATATTAAAAAAATAATGACATTATCCTGACATTCTTTTAATAACCTAAATATAAACGTTTCTCTGATATGACTAGCAACATGCTTATATAAATGTAATTACTAAAAGTATGTCAAGTGGGGTGTTATGAGCCGCCAATATCTGGAGGAGCGAATCACGCTCCAATGGTTAAGCACCCACTAACTTCATTAGATGACCTTCTCTTACCGAAAAGTATAAACAGCAAACTTAATAGTGAAAATGTTCATTCACGGTTCCTTGAAATCACTAAAAAATTAAACAACTGGCATGTAGAGTCTGCGCGCTCATCACTTAACATACTCATATCATTATACAGTGATTGGATAAACGAAAACAGATTCATAATACTGAGTAAAGGTCACGCATCACTAGCACTTTATACAATATACCTTGAAATAGGAATAATTGATGAGGTTGATATAAAAACATTTGGGCAACCTGGGTCCAAGTTACAGCCACATCCGGAAGGTAAAAGTTTGCCAGGAATCTTAGTTTCAACTGGTTCATTAGGTCAAGGTCTTTCGATAGCTGCAGGCTTAGCATTTTCGGCAAGAATTGATAGACACAGTGTTGAGATTGCTGTAGTAATCGGTGATGGTGAGCTTGATGAAGGACAAGTCTGGGAGGCTGCCGCAACAATTTCGTCAAATAAGCTCGATAATATTATTGTTTTAATAGATAGAAACCATAAACAGTTAAGTGGTGATACTGAGAGTATAAAGAATAAAGAGCCTTTAGACATGAAATGGGAAGCTTTTGGATGGTATGTTTTGAAAGTTGATGGTAGTAATAAAGACGCAATAACCGATGCACTGATGAAAGTTTCAGAAGTTAAAGGAAAACCAAAAGTTATCATCGTTAAATCGCACAATAAAGAATTGTTTAGGTATTAAAAGGAAAGGGGTTTTTCCTGATGATATTATCAGGCCAGAGTATGTTTAGTTTTAGGGAAGCTTTTGGGCAGACTCTTCTAGAATTGGGAGAACATGTCCCCAATCTAGTGGTAGTTGATGCTGATGTTTTTAAGTCTACTCGAACACAATATTTTGCAGAGAAGTTTAGTGAACGTTTCATTACTGTAGGGATAAGCGAACAAGATTTGGTGGGTGTGGTAGCTGGTTTAGCGCTTGGAGGAAAAATACCTATTGCATCAACCTATGCAATGTTTATGATGCGCGGATGGGAACAAATAAGAAATACTATAGCTAGAGATCATCTAAACGTAAAATTCATAGCAACACATGGAGGACTTTCAGACTATTTAGATGGTGCATCACACCAATGTTTAGAAGATATCGCAGTAATGCGTGTTATTCCGGGAATGACAGTTCTAGTCCCTGCTGACGATATAGCCACCAAACAATTGCTCTTTCAATCAGTAGTAGAGCATAAGGGGCCTCTTTATATGCGATTAGGGCGTGATAATGCTTACCGTATATATAATAATGATACAGAGCTTAAAATAGGACGTGCAGAGCTAGTTAGAGAAGGATCTGATATAACTATTGTAGCAAATGGAACTATGGTTGCAATAGCTTTAGAGGTGGCTACATTACTAAAAGAGAAAAACGTAAGCGCTGATGTTATTGATATGCATACTGTAAAACCTCTTGATACGAATATACTTATACGTAGTGCTTCAAAAACCGGCAGGGTTGTTACTATAGAGGAGCACAATATCATTGGTGGTTTGGGTAGTGCTGTTAGTGAAGAACTGAGCGAGTATAAACCTGTAATGATAAAGAGGATTGGCGTAATGGATGTTTTTGGAACTGCTGGAAGAAGTTATGAAGAACTTTTAGAGTATTTTGGTCTGGTTCCAGAACATATTGTAAGGAATCTGGAGGTGTTTATTAATCAATGAAACTTAAGTTCGTAACTAAAGATTTTAAAGATAAGACTGTTATTGATATACATGGTGTAAAGATTGGTGAAAAACCTATTGTAATAGCAGGTCCATGTTCTGTAGAATCTGAAGAGCAAGTTATACAGATTGCTAAATTTGTAAAAGAGCATGGTGCTTCAATGTTGCGTGGAGGAGCATTTAAGCCGAGAACGTCTCCGTACAGTTTTCAGGGACTTGGTGAAAAAGGCTTGGTATACTTAAAAAAGGTATCTGAAATTACTGGATTACCTGTTGTTACTGAAGTTCTTGATCCTAGGGATGTGAAGTTAGTGGAAAAATATGCTGATGTGTTACAGATTGGAGCTCGCAATATGCAAAATTTTCCATTACTCAAAGAAGTAGGGAGGTCTTTCAAACCTATTCTTCTTAAGAGAGGTTTTGGTGCTACAATAGAAGAATTGCTTTCAGCAGCAGAGTATATTATGAAAGAGGGTAACATGAATGTAGTATTGTGTGAGAGAGGTATAAGAACTTTTGAAACCTCAACAAGGTTCACGTTAGATATTGCAGCTGTTCCAGTCCTTAAAGAATTAACGCATCTGCCAATAATTGTCGATCCTAGTCATGCAGCTGGTAGAAGATCATTGGTCCCTTCTTTAGCAAAAGCAGCGCTAGCGGCTGGTGCTGATGGTATAATAGTGGAGGTTCATCAAGATCCAGATCGTGCTCTTTCAGATGGTCAACAGAGTCTCACGTTAGATGGTTTTAAAGACATGATGGAGGAGTTGAAAAGATGGAAATTTATATGAGAATTTCAGATGGTATAAACACAAAAATAATAATAGATCGTAACTTGCTCAATCAATTGGATAATCTAATAGAAGATTTAAGGCCTCATAAGGTTGCAATAATTACTGATCCACTTATTGCAGAACTCTGGCTTCCAGTCGTAAAAATTGCATTAAATAAACTAGGGATTGTCTCAAAAATAATAATGGTTCAGAGAGGAGAAAGAGCAAAAACTTTCGGTACCTATAGAAGAATATTAAGGGAGCTTATCAATTTTGGTTTTACCAGAAAATCTTTAATCATAGGGTTTGGCGGGGGATCAGTTTGTGATCTCTCCGGTTTTGTTGCTTCAACTTATATGAGAGGAGTGCCATTAATCTTGATACCTACGACGTTATTAGCTCAGGTTGATGCTGCAATAGGTGGTAAAAATGGCATAGATTTCATAGGAAAAAATATGATAGGTACATTTTATCATCCGCTAAGGATAGTTGTTGATCCAAACGTCCTCGCTACATTAGATAGGAGAGACTTTCGAAGCGGCTTAGCAGAAATAGTAAAAAGTGCAGTAATAATGGATAGTGAATTCTTTAATGAATTAGAGGTAAATGTGAACAATTTAAAGGATTCTAGCTCAAGCTTACTTGCACACGTTATAGCTAAAAGTATTCAGTTAAAGGTTAAAGTTGTTGAATCTGATTATAAAGAAAATAATCTTCGTATGATATTAAATTATGGTCACACTATAGGCCATGCATTGGAGAAAAGTTTAAAGTTTAGGATCAGACATGGTTATGCCATATCAATAGGTATGGTTGTGGAGGCTTTCATTGCAACTAGGATATTAGGATTTGCAGAAAATGATGTGTTTCGTATTATTAGTTTATTGAGTTTCTTAGGGTTACCGACAAAGATTCCATCAAATCCCGAAATGCTGATAAAAAACATGGAGTTAGATAAAAAGTTCTGGTATAATAAACCTTTGATGGCTTTACCTAAAAGTATTGGTCATGCCGAACTTGTTAATGTTGATTATGGGGTGATTAAAGAATGTCTAGAAAAATGTGTTTATCAATAAATGGCAATAATATAAATGAAATAGCTGAAAAGCTTGTAAAACTAAATGCCCAATTGATTGAAGTACGATTGGATAAAATACAGAATTTACATGAGATTATAGATGAGGCTGTTAAACTGGTACATGAATTCTCATTTAAACATGATTTAATAGTTACCGTGAGAAGTAGTATTGAGGGAGGATCTTTCTCAAATGGTGAGAAAGCGCGTTTACGCATTATTTCTGAACTTATTAGAGCAAAACCAAAATACGTTGATATAGAACTGCGTTCACCTATAGCTAAAGATGTTATAAAACTAGCTAAGGAGAATGATGTTAATGTTATTTTGTCATATCACAACTTCTTGGAAACTCCGAACCTTAAAGAGCTGCGTTTGATTGCAGAACGAGGACTCAGATTTAACTCCTCATTGGTAAAAATTGTTACAATGGCACGTAGTTATCATGATAATATTACTATGTTAAGGCTTGTGTCAGAAACTCCAGGCAGAGTTATAGGGTTTTGCATGGGAGAGCTAGGCATACCTTCGCGTGTTCTCGCACCGTTCTTTGGAGCACCGTTCACTTATGTATCATTTGGTGAAGAAACAATAGCGCCAGGACAGATTAACATATCTACGGTGAGAGAAATATGGAGACTGATGAAGCTCATTTAGTTAATGAAGAAAAACCATTGAATTATTATATAATAGGATATCCAATAAACCACTCGATCAGCCCAAAAGTCTACAATAAGATATTTAAAATTTGGAATATTAATGCAAAGTACAGCGCGTTATCAGTAAAACCTGATGAATTATCAACAAAGATAGTACTATTAAAAAGTCAGAATGCAAAGGGATTTAATGTTACAATACCTCATAAAGTGGCTATCATGGATTTTTTGCATGAAATTACTTACGATGCAGAACTGATTGGTGCTGTAAATACTGTAATTAATAAGAATGGAAAACTTATTGGTTTTAATACTGATGCAATTGGATTTCTCAATGCATTAAAGCATCATGTAAGTTTATCATTTTCTAAAAGTGCTATAATAGGTGCTGGTGGTGCAGCGAGAGCGGCCATTTATGAATTATCAAAGTACTCTGATGAGATACATGTATTTAGTTTGAGCGGAGACTCTGCAATAAACACTGCAAATTATTTTAGAAGAATAGGTTTTAATGTAATAGGACATAAGGCAAATACGAAATGTTATTCAGAAATTTTACCTAGTGTAGATTTGATTGTAAATGCATCACCTGTTGGAATGCTAAATCAGAATGAAATACCTATTCCACCAGAATTTTTAAAAGAAGGGATGATAGTGATGGATATGGTTTATAATCCATTGGTGACTAAACTTATTAGGACTGCATTAGAAAAGAATTGCAAAGTTATTGATGGACTATGGATGTTAGTCTACCAAGTGATTGAAAATTTGAACTTGTGGTTTGGTTTTAAACCATCTGAAATTCTAGTTAGAGTTATAGGTGAGCGATATCTCACTGGGGATTACCATGAGAGGTGAAAGTATAGCATATGGTGCAATAAGTGTGGTAAATGCTCTACCAACTGGAATAGGAGCTTCAGCAGGTGTAAAATTAAGAGTTCACGTTAAAGCAGAGATTATTGATGAAGATTCATTAAAATCGTCTGTAAAAGTAAATGATGAGAACATTGTTGTTGATAATAAACTAGTTAATGCATTATTTAATTTACTTAAACAAGAATTCAAAATTCAAAGTGGGTTATATTTAGATATAAATTCTGAGATACCTATTTCAAGAGGACTTAAAAGCAGTAGCGCTGTTGCCAATGCCATTATAGATGCATCTCTTAAAGCACTGGGTATTAATTTGAGAAAACACGATATTATAAAACTTGGCATAAAGACTGCTATGAACGCGGGTGTCACGATCACAGGAGCATTTGATGATGCATGTGCCTCGATGTTTGGGGGCATTCATGTAACTGATAATAGATCATTCGAGATCTTGTCTTCATATGATATAGAAGAGATGAAAGTTGTGATATTAGTTCCGCCTTACCATACGACTAAATCTCTAGTAGATAAAGATGCCTTTAGAAGAATAGGAAATTTAATGCAAATACCTATTGATCTTGCATTAAAAAAACAGTGGTTGAATGCTCTAACATTTAATGGTCTTTTAGTTTCCTTACCTTTAAAGATAGATTTAGCACCAGTATGGGATGCTCTAAAATCAGGTGCTAAAGCTGCGGGAGTAACTGGTACAGGACCTGGAATAGTAGCAGTGACTGATGAACCAGAATTGATTATAGATGTTTGGAAGAAATATGAAAGAAGGATAATAGTAACAGAGACAAGGAGGCTAGAGTATGATGATGTATTGTAAAGAATCTGTCTGGTGGTTGAAATGAGAATTAAAGTATATCCTGCAAAGTATTTAGAAGGCATAATATCTGCTCCACCTTCAAAAAGTTATACTCATAGAGCACTTTTTATAGCACTTTTAACTGATGGAGAAACAAGGATACTTAATATGCTGAATTCAGCAGACACTAATGCCAGTATGCGAGCTATAAGAGCTTTTGGTGGAAAAATAAAAAATGCAGTGGTTATGGGTGTAGAGAAACCTGTAGAACCTGATAATGTGATAAATTGCAGAGATTCAGGGACTACGATAAGATTTGCTGCATCGGTAGCATCTTTAGTGCATGGGTTAACAATACTCACTGGTAGTAATTCTCTAAGAAAAAGACCAATGGAATCGCTTGAAAATGCATTAAGACAGCTAGGTGCGCTCGTTGTAACAAGGAAGGGGAGACCGCCATTAGCAGTAATGGGTGGAAAAAACGTTTCCGATAATATTGAGATTGATGGCTCAGTATCATCTCAGTTCATTTCTGGGTTACTGATAATATCGCCTAAAATAGGATTAACTATTAATGTGGTAGGCAAAATGGTTTCTAAACCATACATAGACATGACAATACGAACGATGAAATCTTTTGGTGTAACTGTTAAACAGCATGGAACGATGTTTAATGTTGAGCGTCAGTCGTACAAACCTATTACATTTACTGTTCCGGGGGATTATTCATCGGCGGCCTTTCTGTTTGCAATTGGTAATCTCTTGGGACGCGTACGTGTTTTAAATTTAAAACCAGATGATGTGCAACCTGATAAAGCATTTATTAACATAATTAAAGAAATGGGGGCTAAAGTGACGATTGGATCAGACTATGTTGATGTTGAAAAGAACGTCTTAGAAGGTATTGAGGTTGATTGTTCTGATATGCCTGATATAGTACCTATTCTTTCAGTGCTTGGTGCTTATGCTAAAGGTAGGACTATTATTAGAGGTATTTCACACTTGAGGTTTAAGGAGAGTGATAGAATAAAAACAACTAGTGAGAATCTTAGGCGAATGGGTGTTGATGTTACAAATGGTGTAGATTATATTGAAATTAAAGGTCGTGAGAAGTTGAAAGGAGCAACGTTGAATTCGTTTGGTGATCATAGAATCGCCATGGCTTTTACTGTTGCTGCACTAGCTGCAGAAGGATGTAGTATAATTAAAGGTGTTGAAAGTATTGTTGATTCATATCCGTTATTTTTAGATCATATAAAAATATTGGGTGGAAATATCGAGGTGATGTAAATTCTTGGCGTAATGTTCAGGGTATCACTCTTTGGTGAGAGTCATGGTAAACTTGTAGGTGTATTAATTGAAGGTTGTCCACCAGGTTTAAGAATTTCAGAGGATGATATACAAAAAGAGTTGGATAAAAGGAAACCTGGTTTGAGTCTTTATGTTAGTCAAAGAAAGGAAGAGGATAAAGTTGAGATTCTTTCAGGAGTATTTAATGGTTATACTACAGGAGCTCCAATTACTATGGTAGTTTGGAATAAGGATGTTATTTCTAATACTTACGAGATGATACGATATATTCCGAGACCAGGTCACGCCGATTACGTCTCTTACATTAAATATAAGGGATTTAATGATTACAGAGGTGGTGGTATTTTTTCTGGGAGGATAACTGCAGGTTTAGTGATGGCTGGTGCTATAGCTAAGAAGCTTCTTTCTTTATATAATATAGAAGTGTATTCTTACATTATAAATATTGGACCTATAGAATCCCCTGTAGTAACATTGAGTGAGATCAGAGAAAATGTGTACAAAAGTCAAGTTCGATGTCCTCACATTGAAACTAGCAATAAAATGGAGGATTACATTAAAATAATAATGAAAGAGGGAGATAGTGTTGGTGGTGTTATAGAAACTATAGTATTAAATGTTCCTGTTGGTTTAGGTGAGCCTCCTATTGATACACTTGATGGAGATTTGGCAAAAGCTATGTTTACAATACCGGCAATAAAGGGGATAGAGTTTGGTGCAGGTTTTAAGTTGTCTAAGATGAAAGGAAGTGAGGCGAATGATCCTTATATCATTAATAATGTCAAGATTATCACGTCAACTAATAACGCTGGTGGTATTAATGGGGGTATTAGTAATGGTATGCCTATTATTTTTAGAGTTGTTGTTAAGCCTACATCATCAATAAGAAAAAAGCAGAGAACTGTTGATCTTTCAAAGATGGAAGAAACCGAAATAATCGTCGAAGGACGGCATGATCCATGTATAGCAATTCGTGCTGTCCCTGTTGTTGAATCGGTTACATCAATAGTTATTGCTGATCATTTACTTAGGTGGTTGTCATGGAGTGGGAAAATAACATCTTAAAGATAAGAAAACAAATAGATACTATAGACGATGAAATAATAAGACTTCTAAATAAAAGAATGCAACTTTGTAAAGAAATAGGAGAATTAAAAAAGAGAATGAATATGCCGATAGAAGATTGCAAAAGAGAGATTGAAGTACTACAAAAAGCTGGTATTTATAAATTAGTTTTTAAAGAAATAATAAATTTATGTAAGGGTTTCGAAAAATAGATAATGTTAAACATTCATGAGGGTGTTCAAATTATGTTGTATATAGGAATAATTGGTGGAGCGGGCAGGATGGGTTCATGGCTGGCTTCTCAACTTAAAGAAATGTACCATATTACAATATATGATATAAATACAGATCAGATGTATAAAGTTGCAGCACAATTAAACATAGATTATGAAGAGAAATTAGAATCTCTAGTCAAGAAAAATGACATGATAATAATAGCTGTCACACTCAGTAAAGTTTCAGATGTGCTTTTAGAGTTATTATCATTCACCTTAGATAATAAAATAATATTTGATATCGCATCTTTTAAGAGAAGTATTATATCAATGTATTTAAAGTATCCTAGAACTGTATCTGTATGTTCTGTACATCCTCTTTTTGGTCCAGGAGCTAAAACAATCAAAAATACTCCAATAGCTATCATTCCAGTACCAGGTAGAGAAAATGATGCTAACAGTGTGAAACGATTTTTTGAAGAGCTTAATGCAAATATAATAATGATAGATTGGGAAACACATGATAATATGATGGGAATAGTGTTAGGAATACCATACATAACGGGTCTCTCAATTGCTATGATGATAAAAGATCATGAAGAGTTAATTAAAAAACTTTCTGGAACATCCTTCAAGTTCTTCTCCATGTATGTAAACGCTATGTTAAGTGAGGATGCGAATCTAATATCAGAAGTTATAATGAATGAATCATCGAAGAAAGCTATAGTGAACTACATAAACATTATGAAAGAAATTTTTAGATTAAAGGATGGTGAGCTTCAAAATCTTATTTTAAACTTAAAAAATCAACTAAAGATTGACCGCAACTCATATAAAAAGATTTATAGTGTTATTTATTCTCAAGATCTTTCATAATGCCATTTCTATTCCTAAATCTTTCTTTTTAGCTTCATTATAAACCCAAATCGCTGTAGCCACATCAAATATTGCTGCTCCAACGGATTTAAAAAATGTGATCTCTGTAGAACTTTGTCTTCCTTGTACTTTGCCGACTAGAAGATCAGATAATTCATAGACAGAGCTCAGTTTAATGAGACCTTTGTCAAGAGGTATTTTTAGATCACCAGATTTTATTGCATCATCCTTAAAATCAACAAATATTTTACTAGCACGCATCACGACATTTTCATCAATTTCCCTAGTCTCAGGTGAAAATGAACCAATACCATTAATGTGAGTTCCATCCTTTACTAACCTTCCATCAAAAACAGGTTCACGTGAAGTAGTTGTAGTAATAATTATGTCAGCATCAGTAACACGTTCATTAGGATTATTCATAGGTCTAACTTCAATACCAAGTCTTTCGGACATTTCTTTAATATAATTATCTAAACTTGGTTTGTGGGAATCATAAGCGTAAACAGTTTCGATTTTCCTAACTACTTGGAGTACAATAACCTGGGCTCTACCCTGAACACCACAACCATAAACAGCAACTACATGAGAATCTTGTCTTGAAAGTTTATCAGCCGCAACAGCACCAATACCGCCAGTACGCATTGCAGTTATATAGTCACCATCCATTAATGCAATTAAACTACCGTCTTCTGGATCTATAAGCCCAATAAACGCTCTAATTGTTGGTTTTCTGATTGGGTTAAAGAATACACCCTTAAAACCAAGAGCGTTCTCACCCGCCATATAAGAAGGCATTAATCCAAAAGAACCTACTTTAGAATCAACCCAAATTCTGGAAGGAAGTGTTACCTTACCTAAACCGCGATCCACGAAAACTTTTTCAACAATTTTTACAACGTCCGTAGGTTTAAGTAATTCTTCAACCATACTACGTGGTATTATAAGAACCATGTTTAATCAAAAATAATTTTGGAACTAGAAACAAATAAATCTAACTTAATTAAATGCATAACTTGTTCTAAATTGAAAAAGAGATCTCAGCTCTTAAAGTTTTATGCCCTTGTTCGTAGCTTTTCCAGATTCTTACACGAGAAATTTGACAAGAAAGTCCTATTGGTTCTAGATTGTTAGTAAGCTTAATATGTGTTAGATAAGTCGAGGAGAACATCAGCCTATATTAACGTTATACTCTTGAAATTACTTTCTTTAACAAGGACTGGGCCTGCATCTGGCAATCTTATCCAATAATATCCTGCTTCTACTGCGTTGTATTTTTTAGTTTGTGGGATTTTTTCATTGAATGCTAACTTGACATAAATCCATGGCATATTACAACTTAAATGTACATAAAAGTTGTTTGTTGTGTAGAATCTTCCTGCGTTTATTTCTGTTATTGATGGTATGCCGTTCTTATTAACTTTCATATCAACACCAAATACTCCATTAGGTTTATCATCAATTGCTTTTATTGCTTCTGTTCCTATTTTATTCACTAGCTCATTATGAACTGTTACTGCGACTGATGGTGTTGATGTTTGCCCGCTTGGCGTAATGTTTCCAAATAGATATTCTATTCTTTTTCTTGCTTGTGAGACTATTAACTCTCCATCTTTCCAAATACTTTGAAAAGCGAATTCTTCACCAGGAAGATATTCAGATATCATAAAATCTTCATATGTTAATCCTTCTTTTTTATTCCAATAATTTATCCATTCTATAATCTGTTCTGGAGAATAGGCGGGCAGTGAAGCTCTCGACCCCGCTCCTTTTAGCGCTCTAACCCAAACTCTACCTGTTTCATCCTTTAATTCATTGTAATATTTTTTTATAGAATCAACATCCTCAATTTTATAAGAGGTTGGCACTGGCACATTCTTACTTTTAAGCGTTTGGTTTGTCTTGATCTTATTTTGAGCTATTTCGATTGTTTCATGTTTTGGTAAAAATGTTTTCGCATTGATTTTATCCCTGTTCTTAGATATAATGTATACCTCAATATCAGGTTGTGCATGTACGAAATCTATTTTCTCCATATGGATTAATTTGTTTACTATGTCTAGATATCTTGGGTCCGTTGCTTTTGGTATTATGTAAGATTTATCAGCATCAACCAGTTCTAAGTGATATTTATTAACATCTGTTGCTACAATGTAAAACTTTTCAGTAGCCATTCTCAATGATTTTATAAAGTTAATTCCAGCAGATCCTCCTGCACCTAATACAAGGATGTGTTTTTCCATGCTATGATCTCCCTACATTTATGAAATGGACCTCAAATAAAAACAGATCTCCTTTATAATGATGTTTTAACTAAGATTGTGTAAAGATTGAATTTGATACTACTCTGTCTTTAGAAATAAAGTCTTTAGTTACGATTAAGGCCATTTTGTTTATTCTAGTGCGAACTTTGCTATAGCAGTTCTCTCCTGCATCTTAAAGCTTTGTTTTGCACCATTTATCGTAATGTTTTCTATGCCAGATCCATTTAAAATGTGTAGTTCGATATTCCTAAAGGAGTGTTTATAGTTTCTGTTTAAAATTTCAGTGTTGACTATGATTTCATTGTTGTTCCGAACGATCTCCACCTCAGTCTCAAAATACTCTCCTTTTTGATATTTTAAGGTTTCACCGTCATCATCGTATATTCGTGTTTTCACTTTCTTAGTAATGAATGTTTCAATCTTAATTGGATCCCAAGATTCGTATGCATTCTCTTTAGGATCAGTTGTAAGTATTGCCGTGTTTTCTCTAATAAAGACTGGTATTATTTCAAGGGGAGCTTTAACTAAAATCCAACCTGGGTTAAGTATCTCTCCGTTCCAATAATTATACCATTTAACTTCTGGCAGATATACAGCTCTAGCTCTGGCACCTGGTGCTAGTATTGGCGCTATCAGAAGGGCTTCTCCTAGCATGAACTCGTCATCTATATCATAGCAATTTTCATCGGAAGGAAATTCAGTTGAAAGTGTTCTCATTATAGGAAGTCCTGTTCTGTGAGACTCTACAAAAAGTTTGTAAATATAAGGAAGGAGCTTATACCTGAGTTTAATAGTATTTTTAATTATTGTCTCAAATGGTTCTTCAAAGACCCATGGTTCATGTCTTCTAGCGTTAATTTCACTGTGATTTCGATAAAAAGGATAAAAAGTTCCTAGTTGATGCCATCTGACTAGAAGCTCTGGTTCAGTGTCATCGCTGTATCCTCCAACATCAGCTCCCACAAAAGGTATGCCCGAAAGGCTTAAGTTGAGAAGTTGAGGAATACTAATCTCCATGTGTCCCCAATCTGCTTGATTGTCTCCTGTCCAGATTGCTGCAAATCTTTGAATGCCTGCAAACCCTGACCTAGAAAGGATGAATGCTCTTTTATCTTCATATGCTTTTTTAAACCCTTCATATGTAGCTAAGTTTTCTAAAAGTGGATATGCATTATGTATTTCATCGTGATGAACCTCATTCCCCTCATCATCTCTATGTATGGCATCTATTTTTGCGTATCCAACACTTTTATTAACCATAGCTGTTGATATTTTTGAAATTTGCGAAATAACATTTAAACCCATGTTTTCATTGCTACTAATGATACTTGGTAATTGTTCGATCACATCTTTTAATGGGTCTAACATTAGAAATATTGAGGGTTCATTCATATCAAGCCAGATTCCATCAACACCTTGTTTAACCCATTTAGCTATGTATGATGACCATAAATTTCTTACTTCTGATCTGAGAAAGTCTGGGAATGTGCATAAACCAGGCCATACAACTCCTAAAAAGAGTTCTTTGTTTGGTGTTTTCAGAAAACCATCAATCTTATTGAAATCATCAAAAACTTCATAACCATCCAGAGCTTTGACACCAACATCTATTATAGTTACGAGTCTCATGTTGATTGAATGGAGTCTATCAATCATTTTCTCTGGTAATGGAAAGTTTTTCGGATTCCATGTAAATATTTTAAATCCATCCATATGGTGTATATCTAAGTATATTGCATCGCATGGTATTCCTCTTTTTCTAAATTCATTGGCAACATCTAAAACTTCATCTTGAGACATATAACTATATCTGCTTTGGTGATAACCGATAGCCCATTTAGGTGGCATGAAAGGTTTCCCAGTAAGTTCTGAATAATTTCTTAAAATATCATAAATATTATTACCTACTATTAAGTACATTCTAAATGAATTTGATTTGATGTTCAAGAAAATTCCATCGGAATATTTAACACCAGTATCAATATAAATATATCCAGGATAATCTATAAAAACTCCAGCAGACCGCTTAGGATTGGTAGCAATATAAAAGGGGATAGACACATACATTGGATCGCCTAAAGGAAGATGAACAGGTTGATCAATATTCCATATGTGGAATCTCTTGAATCTTCTATTAAGCCTAGCATACTTTTCTCCTAATCCATAAATTCTATCATTCTGATCAATATATTGGAGAAGCTCAACGTGAGTTTCATCAGAATTAAGAATTTTAAACCTTAATATGAAAGTATTCTTCCATATAACAGTAATTTCATTATCTTTTACTTGATAATTCCATATTCCTATAGCTTCCTCACTCAAAGGTTCTTGAACCACACCAAAACTCTTTTTAAATCCTCTATCACCGTTTATTATTATTTTTGCAATGTAAGTACTTAAAGGCTTAAAAGAAATCTGAGCCGAAGTTTTCATAATATTTCTCCCTTTAATCATTCTGGTCATTAAAATATAAATGTTTTGTTTAATATCTATAAAACGTTACCTATAATAGTTAATATTTCATCGTTGTGTTTCAAAAACAAAAACACTATATAGTACATAGTTCAAAATAATTGTAGGGGTTAATAAATGGACATGACAATTTTTAACGATCTTAAAGATATTATTGAAAAACATACTTATGAGGATGCTGTGAAAATGCTTGTTCGGACACTGCTTGCTCCTGATATAGAGAAAATTTTTAATCAACCTAGAAAGATTTTATGCGTTCAACCTCATCCTGATGATTGTGATCTCAGTGCAGGGGGCACGTTAATCAAATCTATTAAAAATGGTGCAGAAGCTATATACTTAACATTAACTGATGGGTTAATGGGAACTATTGATCCCAAAATACTTCCAGAAGAACTGTCCATAATAAGGAAAAAAGAACAAGAAGATGCTGCAGGAATTATTGGTGTGAAGAAATTTATATGGCTAAATTATAGAGATACTGAACTACCCTATTCATCAAATATTAGAAAACTTCTCGTTAATATAATTAGGAAAGAAAGACCAAGCATTATTTTAGCGCCAGATCCATGGCTTCCTTATGAAGGACACCCAGATCACAGAGTAGCAGGAATGCTTAGTATTGAGGCAGCCATTTTTGCTGGTCTAGTTCATTATGCGAAGCTACCTTATGATGAGGACAGTAAACCACATAACATAGAATACATGGTTTTTTACAATACACATAGACCAAACTTATATTATAATATAGATGACGTGATTGAGATCAAATTAAAAGCTTTAAAACAACATAAGAGCCAATTCCTAAACAACTGGGATAGTGTAGAATTATTCATAAGAACTCTCAACATGCTCTATGGAAAAATGATTAACACAAAATATGCGGAGGCATTTAAAGTAATACCAAAAGATTTGCTTCATGTAGCAACAGTAGCAGAGCATGTTTAATTATTTTATACCTTTAATCAAGAAAGATCAGATCTCTTGCTGCTCCGTAGCTGAAGTTGGATGTTTCCAGTATTTGGAGTAGATTTTTCACTCATCCTTCATCTGCTTAGTAGGGAGTTCACTAGCTCTCATTTCATAACTCTCATTACTCTGTAGACTATGTACATATGCATTCAAGTTTCATCCTCTCCTAAGGGAACATTCTGTTTTCTTAAGGTTTGACATGCTTAAATTCTGTCGTTTATCACAAACTAATCTAGGTTTTTGAGCACTTACTTTTATAATCTATTATGTGATGAAGTATTTTATAAATAAATTTTTAAGCTGGAAAGACTTAATATTTTTATGAAACATCATTTTCCGAATAATTTTCTTTTTGGTTTTTCAGAGTCAGGGTTTCAGTTTGAGATGGGCATTCCAGGCTCTGAGAATCCAAACAGTGATTGGTGGGTATGGGTTCATAACGAAGAAAACATTTTTTCAAAAATTGTAAGTGGGGATTTTCCTGAGAATGGACCTGCTTATTGGCATTTTTATGAACAAGATCATAAGATAGCACAAAATTTGGGAATGAATGCTGCACGATTGGGTATTGAGTGGAGTAGAATATTTCCTAAACCAACATTCGATGTGAGGGTGGATGTTGAAAAGGATAGCAAAGGAAATATATTAAGAGTTGATGTCAATGAAAAAGCTCTTGACGCACTTGATAAAATGGCAAATAAAGAGGCGCTAAATCATTATAAAGAAATTTTTAATGATTGGAAAAGTGGAAATAATATGTTGATAGTTAATCTTTATCATTGGCCTTTACCTCTCTGGCTTCATGAACCTATAATGGTTAGAAAATTTGGGCCTGACAGAGCTCCATCTGGTTGGTTAGATGAAAAATCTGTTGTGGAATTCACGAAATTTGTTGCATATATAGCTTGGAAGTTAGAGGATCTCCCAGACATGTGGAGTACTATGACCGAACCTAACGTTGTTTATGGTTCAGGTTATGTTGATATTAAATCAGGTTTTCCACCGGGATATTTAAGTATTGATTCTGCCATAAATGCGGCTAAACATCTTGCAGAAGCGCATGCTAGAGCTTATGACGTATTGAAAGAGATATCTAAAAAACCTGTGGGAATGATACATGCAGTATTTGCTGTAGAACCTTTCAAATCTGGCAATGATTACGTCGATGCTGCTGAACGAGCTAAAAAAGTAGAAATTTACGATTTCTTAGATTTGATCACATCAGGAGTATCTCTTTTTATAGGTGAACGAAAAGATTTAGGTGATCACCTTGATTGGATTGG
The DNA here is from genome assembly GCA_038881895.1 of Thermoprotei archaeon. NCBI lineage: Archaea > Thermoproteati > Thermoproteota > Thermoprotei > Thermoprotei archaeon. The sequence continues at coordinate 4,983 of JAVZOV010000004.1, read as the reverse complement.
TGTTAATTATTATAGTAGGGTTGTTGTTAAGCCGGCGAAATACGGATTGGGTTTTGAGGTAGTTGATGATTATGGTCTCTATTGTTCTCCAAATAGCGTTTCAAGAGATGGGAGGCCTTGTAGTGATAGTGGTTGGGAGATTTATCCAGAAGGTCTTTATAATGTTCTCATAGATTTTTGGAGAAGATACAAGAGACCATTAATTGTCACCGAAAACGGCATAGCGGATGCAGAAGATAAATTTAGACCAAAATTTCTAATATCGCACATACTACAACTTAAAAAAGCTATAAATAGTGGTATAGACTTGAGAGGTTATTTTCATTGGGCACTTACAGACAATTATGAATGGGCCAAAGGATTTAAAATGAGGTTTGGGTTGATTCATGTTGATTATGAAACAAAAAAGAGGTATTTCAGACCAAGTGCTCTAATTTTCAGAGACTTGATAAAGTACGGAGAAACCGATAAATTTATTGTGGAAGATGAGAAATGACTATGAACCTCTCCACGGCTGAAGTCGGTGAGTTTTCAGCATTTAGGATGAGCTTTATGTTCATTCCCTTATCTGTTGGTTCAGAGGGGCTCACAACTTCTCCATCCCATAGATCTCATTATCCTATAAGCTATGTTTTCACTCCAATTCAGATGTTATTCCATTTCATCGAGAACATTCAAAATTTAGTGGGCTAACATCATACTTAAACTTTGTCCATTCATCCCAACAAAGCTCTAGGTTTTCTGGGCACCAATCTTATAATGTGTCTGTGGGGATTTTGATGATTTTTGCGAGTTTTGTTATGTTGATCTCAAATGCTACTGTTGGCATTCTTAATCGAAAATTAAGCAGGACGTTTGGGTGTATTTCGCCAATTATTCCTATTTCTGTATTATTAATTTTTATTGTTGCTGCTCGTCCGTTTAAAAAGCTTGGATGTTGTAGTGGTTGGAATTGTGGGTTTAGTTTGAACGTTTTAATGAGTGAGTATGCTATTGCTTGGATTTGCTCGTAACTTACTGAGTATTCCGTGTGTGCTGCTGCTATTTTCATTTCTTGTATAGTTAGATTTGGTGATTGTGGATTGCGTTGGACTGTGTAACCAATCTCGAATATTTTTTGAGGATATTGAGTATCGATGTTGAACGAGAGAAGGTTGAGTAAGTTTGGTATTAACCATATTCTGAGTGCTGTGTATTCGTCACTTACTGGGTTTTCAACCTCAATCATGTTTTTTGTTTCTGTGATTGGGAGGAGCATGTTTTCTATTTGTATTTTGGGAGATGTCATCATGTATGTTGATATTTCTTGATATCCAAACCCTATCATGATTTCGCGAATATCCTTTTCTAGTTTTCGTATTGGTAGTTCTTGACCTTTAGTGTTAATGAGAGGATATGTGGGGTTTAATTTCATGTAACCGTAAGTTATTGCTACATCTTCGACTAAATCTATTGGATGCAGTACATCGATCCTGTATGGTGGTACCTTTACTATCATTTCGTCTTTTTCAACTGTGACTATATGGTTCATTTTTCTGAGTAACTTTGCTATGCTTGTGATGCGTAAGCGTAATCCTAATGCGTGGTTTATTAGGTCTTTAGTTATTCTGACTTGTTGATATTCTAATGATGGTATGTACACTATGTCTGGATATTCTATTTTTATGCTTTCTATGTGGGAGGCGTTGCGTTCTGCTAAGTTATAGGCTATAATGCGTGCCACTATTGTCGTGAATTCCTTATCAAATCCAGTAACGTCGATGAGTACATCTTTTGTGTTTGTAGTCACTCGTGTATCTTCACTATTTATTATTGGTGGCATTGACAATACTGTACCTTTTTCATCGACTAATAATGGTGCAATTTCTGTGATTAAAGATCCATATTTTATTCCTTTTTCCGTAGTTTTCAGTATTTCTTCACCATTCATAACAGTTTGATAATCTAATGGTCTGAATTTGATCTCTTTAAGGGGTAATGCTGTATATTTAATTGTTTTACTAATGCGTGATATATCGTAGAGTCCTATTGAACCCTTTTTTCTATTTCTGCAAACAGTCTCGTGAATTTTTTCTTGGAATTGGAATATTTGTGATAATGCTGTTTCATTGAGTTTAACGTTTCTGACTATAAATGCTGAGATTGCTGGCCTTACTCTTAATACTTGTGGTTCTACATGGATTTTATAGTCGCTTTGACCCACATTTATCGGTTTGTTTTTCTTTCCTATGAAAGGTCTTAATGCTCTTGCTAGACCTTCTGTTGAGAAGAGATCAGGTCTATCGGCGTTTACTTCTAGTGTCATAGTTGTTCCTTCTATTTCTTTGATTTCGCATTTTGTATACTCCAATAGTTCTTTTAGTTGTTCTTCGTTAATTCTGGTTCCTAGCAGATTAAATAGGTCTACTATATCAATGCTAATAGTTGGCATGGCTTCTCAACCACGGGAATTCACGTAAATATGAAAGATCTTTGGTGAATAATTCTCTTATATCATTTATTCCAAGAACTGCCATTGCTAATCTATCAATTCCTATACCCCATGCCAGTACTGGGTATTTTATGCCCAATGGTGCTAAAACTTCCGGTCTAAACATTCCTCCAGGTAATGCTTCTATCCAGCCTAATTTTTCATGATAAATATAACCTTCTACGCTAGGTTCTGTGAAGGGAAAATAAGATGGTTTAAATTTAATCTTAGTGATGCCTAATCTGTTACTGAATTCCTTTAAGAAACCAAGGAGGTCTCTGAATGTAAGATTTTTATCCATTACTATTCCTTCGCATTGGTTGAATTCCATTGAGTGTGTTGGATCGAGCACATCTGGACGAAATACTCTTGAAAGTGCAAACATCTTGATTGGTGGTTCTTTATGCTTGTGAAGGTATCGAACAGATACCGATGTTGTTTGTGTTCTTAGTATGAGTCTTCTTGCTATATCTGCGCTCCATTGATATCGCCATCCACGCGATCCTGTATTCCAACCTGTTTCATGAACCTGACGAACCTTCTCTACAAGGTCTGGATCTTCAAGAACTCCTAGTGCCGGTTGTTTTACTCTGTAACTATCATGTATTTCTCTCGCTGGATGGTCTTGCGCCTGAAATAGTACATCAAAATTCCAGAATTCTTGTTCTACGAAGAAACCCTCAGCTTCAGTGAAACCCATCTCTAGTAATATCTCTCTTACTTCCTCAAGAAAAGAAACGTATGGATGTTTTCGTCCTGGATAAATTACTGGCGGTAGTGCGGATACATTGTATGGCTTTAACGATATTGTTGACCATTTTCCGTAAAGTATGTCATCAGATGTTAGTGTGCTTTTTTCATTACTTAATGTAATCAATCCTTGATCAAGCAGTAGCCTGCCAACTTCAGTCAATGATATTTTATAAATCTTTATTATTTTGCGTTCGGCTAGTTTTCTCCTTACTAATTCTTGAAAAACCTCGTTTTCATTAGGCTTTACTGTAAATGGTCCTTTTGACAATTTCTGTAAGAGTTGTTCTATGTTACTTTCAGGTGCAACTGATGATGCCTTCATTAAATTTCTTCCTGATTTTTGTTCTATTGTAATCCATCCCATTTTGCGTGCATGTCCAATGCCAAGTTCTATTAAGCTTTTTGGTAGCTTAATAATGTCAAATAGTTGTTCTGTACGTGCTGAACCTAATTTTACAATAGTATTATAGACTTGCCTTTCTGGAAGTCCTTTTTCTGCATATAATAATCCTTCCTGAGTTAATCTGTATACATGAAGCTCTTCAATATCAATTTTTATTAGGTTTTTTTCTTTTAATGATTCCAGTGTAGACATTAATGTGCTAATCGATGACCCTGTTTCTTTTGCTAATAATTGGGAATCTACAGGTTCGGTTGATCTCCTTAATACGTATAAAATTGAGTATTCAGTATCACTAACTGTTATTCTATCCAATTTGATGACCTCCTCTCCACACTGATAAGCAAGGTTTTCTTGAGATCTCGAAGGTTGTACTCCTTTCATAATCACTACTATTATGTGCTTCAATACGATTATCAGTCTTGGTTCTCAGGGATAACGAGATTCTCATAATCACTTTAGCATTAGAAACATTAGGCATAAAAGCTTTATTCTGCCTTAAGATTAGAGAACCGTTGTGGGATTCATGGACTTTCGTCCCTTCCCCCTCACCTCTATTTCTAGGGGTTCATTGAGGGCCTTCGCCGCCAACGGTAAAGGACGGCACATGGAGAGTCTCATGGCGATGTTCCAAGCTGCAACTAAATGTCTATCCGCTTGGAAGCCGCATTTTCTACACTTGAATGCATGCCCATTCGGCTTACTCAATTCGCCACACATCGGGCATGTTCTGGAAGTGCTCTTAGCATTAACCATTTCAGGATTAAAGCCTAGCTCCATCGACTTATAGGAAATGTAAGACTGAATTTTTCTGAACGGCATGGCGTGAAGCCTCCTATTCATCTTCCTACCATACCGTATTCTTTCCCTAATGCCTTTCAGCTTCTCCATTACCGGTTTAACGTTTTCTTCGGCGATTACGCCAGCTATAATCTTCGTTGCTCTATGGAGTATGTCGTTTATCCTCCGCTTTTCCCTCCCAGAATACTTCGCTAGCAGCTCAGCTTTCGTTTCCCCTGAAGTCTTATTCTGGATGCTCCTCCTCTTCCTGAAGTATCTGCCTCTAATGTATTTCGCCTCGCTTATATCTATCTTGATGAACTTAACCTTGTTTGGCTTCACAACAGCTAGGTCTATACTACTTTCGTTAACATCGATGCCCAGCACGCCTTAAAAGACAGTTTCAAAATAGATAGACTTAAATAGGCATAAGTCGTAATATCTTCTTGATGAAGAAGCTTTACACTCTCAAAGAGGCAGCGTTTAGCTGCCTTTGTCAGTATTTTCAGAGCAGATAGGTTTAAATATGGTTTGCTCATACGTTTTAGTGTCCCCTCTGCTCTGGAAGCATGACTTCCTA